>JAGWWZ010000038.1 GCA_018970165.1 Planctomycetota bacterium
CCGATCGACAAACTACGAATCGTTCTTCAAAAGCTCCAACGCATCGATGTGCCCAATCTGAGCGCGCTGCTTGGTAAGGAACTGCGCGCCGCCGATTCACCGGGTTGGGGGTCCTACCCGATTCACTCGCAGTTGACGCTCGAACAGCGACAGCAGCTCGCTCGCGACATTCCTCAACTTCTTGAGAACGACGTATTTGTGCGTCAGTATCTACTGCGGTTATTGCCAAACGACGATGTCGCCCCCCACAACCTCAAGGAAAGGCGAGCCCATCTGCAACGCCTGGAAGATTTCACCTCCACACTTCCTCCCTCGCAAAATAGCCTCAAGGGATTGGTGCTGTATCAACGGTTGATGCTGGATCTCACCGAGGAAAAATTCGATCGCCCCCGTTTTGAACGCTACCTGGCTCTTCCCCGCAATCAGTTTTACTGCAACCCGGAGTTCGTGCGAGCCAATCGCAATGTACCGATGATCGACTTCGGTGCGCAATATGAAACGGAAACGCGATTGCCTCCCATCATGAACGATGCAGAGTTGATTCGACGCTACTTGGAACACTTTCTGCAAGCGGACGACAAGATCGATCGATTCGCGAAATGGTTGGATCGCGGATTCTTGGATCGAGTCCTGATCGAGACAAAAATCCTGTACGGACTAGGCAATTCCGCCGAGTGGTACAAGAAACTCAACGCAGCGGATCAGAAAACGCTCCGCGATCGGATCGAATTGAAATTCGCGCCGATTTCCAAAACTCTCTACCAACCCGATGAACCAGTACAACTCGTACTGGATGTAAAAAATGTTCCCAAGCTGATTATCCGGTTGTACCAACTCAATCCACGCAATATCTATCGCAGGCAAGGCAAGCAAGTATCGTCCGACATCGATTTGGATGGATTGGTCGCGAATGCAGAGCAGACCATTGAGTACACGGTACCTGGTGACCGTCGTCATCGTGAAGTCATCGAGCTACCTCAGTGCTCCGGTCGCGGAGCATGGGTAATCGATCTGTTGGGTGGTGGCTTGAGATCGCGCGCGATGATCCTGAAGGGACAATTGCGCTCGACGCAAACTCTAACCGATGCTGGCCACGAATTCCGCATCTATGACGAATCGGGCAAACCCGTTCCATCGGCCACGATCGAAATGGGGACTCGCACCTTCCGGCCAGACGAACAAGGGCGCATCCTGATCCCCTATAGCGAAAGCAATCAAGAAGTATCCATCCTGTTGGTCGACGATGCAGTCGCGATGGTAGAGCGATTCATCCATCGGCGCGAGGAATACCGTTTGGAGCTTGGCCTGCTTGTCGATCCCCAGAATCTGATCAGTGGAGCTAAAGGAGCACTCATCGCGCGCCCGCAACTACTTTGCAATGGTCAACCAACAGCGATCAAAAACCTCGAAGATCCCATCCTGACCATCGTGACGACCGACCAGGATGGAACCAAGAGTACGCTCGCAATCCCGAACGTATCCTTGAAGGACGAGGAGGATCTGTTCCAACAGTTCTTGGTTCCTCAACGATTGCGAGACGTACAAATCACCCTCTCTGGCAAGGTCCTCGCTGTTAGCCGCAATATCAAAGAGGTCATCAGCGAGTCGAAAAATCTCCCCGTCAACGATGTGTCGGCGACAGCGCAACTAGCCGATTTCTATCTGATTCATGATGCCGACGGGTACCGCTTGCAGGTCCTAGGTCGCAATGGGGAACGGGTTGCAAAGCTTCCTGTCACAGTTCAGTTGCAAACGGACAGTGTTGCGAACGATCTATCGGTTCTCCTAGCGACCGACGCGGAAGGCCAGATCCGATTAGGATCGCTCGATCATGTCAAATCATTCCAGGCTTCGGCGACGGGGCTGGCAAATCGTATGTTTTCATTGCGAAAATCGATCTCGCAATGGCCGGCGAAACATTCCGTTGTTGCAGGAACACCGATCGATTTCCCCTGGTCAGATGACCTTGATGGAGATCTTGCCTTGGGAACGGCAAGCACCCTTCTCGAGGTTCGCGGCGGCCACGTCTACGCCGATCTATCCGCTAAGCTCTCCATAGATAATGGTCGACTAAAGATCCCTTCGCTCGGACCGGGCCTGTATTACCTGACACATCATCGGGCAGGGTTGGATGCGAAGGTCACCGAGATTCGATCGGTGCGAGGGGCAGAGCACCATGGATTCATCCTCGGTGAATCGCAGTCGGTCGAATCAAGTCCACCGACTGCAGCTTCAATCGCGAAGACAGACACGCGAGATGGTAAGTTGCGATTACAAATCTCTGGTGCACGCGAAGGAACGCGTGTTCATATACTCGCGACTCCCTTTGTATCGGATACAACCCGTTTTCGATTGCTCCTCAGTGGCCCGCCCCACTTCCGTCAGACTTACGCATCGAACCTGAGCTTCTATGCAGATTCGCTTCGCCTAGATGAAGAGTACCAGTACATCCTTCAACGGCAATATGCAACCAAGTATCCGGGAAATCTCCTGTCGCAACCGAGCTTGCTGTTGAACCCTTGGGACACCGCATCCACAGAAAATGCGAGGCGGGAAGCCGGAAGTGGTGATGCTCCACCTCCGAGCCCTGCCAATCCCCAAGCAGCTGACGCATTCGGCCTGAACGATGCTAGTGCTGCCCCGAAAGCAGCAGAGAACCAAGGAAGAAGCTCATATGAGTTTCTTAGCAAGCCAGCCGCTATCATCGCGAATCGTCGCCCCGATGAAAACGGATGGATCGAGCTCCCGTTGTCGGAACTCCAAGGTTATCACGGCGTGACTGCTGTTATCGTTAGCGATGAGGGTGTCAGCTCAAAGACGATCCCCTTGCCTGCGTCGCAGATCCCAACGGCCGACTTGCGACTTGCTCAGGCCTTCCAAGCAGATCAGCATTTGGCTCAGGTACAACGCGCGAAAATTTTGGAAGCTGGCATCCATACCGACCTCGGCGATGCCCGTTCCACTCGAATTCAGATTTACTCCAGCTTGTCGGATGTCTATCGACTCTACAGCACGCTGTCTCCGTCCCCCGAGTTGGAGAAATTCCGTGTCCTGACACGTTGGAATCAGTTGAAGGACGAGGAGAAGTCTCATGCCTACAGCGAATTGGCCTGCCATGAACTGCATCTGTTTCTGTATCACAAAGACCGCGACTTCTTCGATCGTGTCGTTTCTCCGTACATTGACGACAAGTACCAGAAGCAACTCACCGATCGGTATCTGTTGACTCAAGACCTGAGCGGCTACCTCGAATCCTGGCAACGCCATCGGCTCAATACGCTCGAACGCATCATGCTCTCGGACCGTATTGCGGACGCTCGTCGCGGTACCCGTAAATGGATAGCGGATGCAGTCACTGCATCGCCGATCTCGTCCGAAGAGCGATCGCAGAGGTTTCTTGCCGCGCTCGCTGGTTCGTCGCTCGATCTCAATCGCGCAGAGTTAGCTACGCTGATGTTTTCCGTCACTCCGCGATTCGGAATCCCAGAGGAACAGCTGTCGGAGGAACTGAGCCGCGACCGCGCGGCAGCAGGATACGCGGAATTCGGAAAGCGTGCAGACAAGAACGCCGCTGATTTTGACGGTGCGGAAGAGGAAAAACTAAGCTTGGGGGGACTGGCCGGTGGTGGTGGCATGGGTGGCTCCTCCGGAAAGCCCGAAAGTGCGGGCGCATCCCGCGGCCTAGCCAGAAAGGAATCGCGGCGAGGTAGCCTCGGTCGCCAGATGATGTACACATCGCTCGATGCGACTCGCGAGTGGGCAGAGAACCAATTCTATCGAACTCGCATTCAGCAACAGAACTTGCCAATCATTCCGCCTGGCCCATTGTGGCTGGAGCTATCCAACCGAGACTCCATCGAGCGATTCTTGTCAACGGAATTCCATTTGACCAACCACACCCTGAGCGAAATGCTCGCGGTGATGGCGATCCTCGATCTCCCTTTCGATTCCCCAGAGGTCGTTGTGGGAGTGGAAAACGATCGCCTCATGGTAAAGAGCCCCTCCCAAAGCGTCGTCTTTTTGGAGAGTATCGAACCGATTCAGGCCGGAGAGACGTCTGCCACGATTCTCGTGGGCCAGGATATCTACGTGGCTAACCCGGGTGCGAATGCCGATGCCCAGCAACCTGTCACGGGACAATCCTTGGTGCGCGGAGTCGGATATCGGACCAATGTCGTCGTGACGAACCCCGGCAACAATCCACAGACGGTCTCGGCGTTGACTCAAATCCCACAGGGGGCAGTGCCGCTCGAGGGAGGCAAACGAGTCGCAAGCAAAACGCTACGGCTCGAACCCTACACAACACAGCAACTCGCCTACACATTCTACTTTCCTACCGCAGGTGAATTCCAACACTACGGAGCCCAAGTCAGCATCGCTGGCCAATTTGCCGCCGAAGCTCCGAGCTCAGCCATGCGTGTTCTCGATGCCCCCGAAGACCAGAACAAGGAATCGTGGAGTTACATCGCTCTTTGGGGAACCAATGAACAGGTTCTCGATTACCTCAGGACTCGGAACGTTCAGCAAGTGCAACTCGATTTGATCGCATTCCGCATGCAGGACAAAGGATTCTACGATGTCTGCTTGAAGGAACTTGAATCCCAAGGGATCTACCAGCCCGTTCTATGGGCGTATTCAGTGCAACACAACGATCCGCCGCGCATCCAACAATTGATTGCGTTTCGCCCCGAATGGGCGGACAAATTGGGCCCGGTATTCCGTTCCGCGATTGCGACGATCGATACTGCAAATCGCTACACCTATGAGCATCTCGACTATCGACCCTTGGTGAACGCCCGGACGCATCTACTCGGGGCGGAGCGAGTCATTCTCAACCAAAGATTGGCCGGGCAATATCAACAATTGCTCGAGCGATTGGCTTATCAGCCGGCAATTCGCGATGAAGAGCGTATGGCGATCGCCTATTACCTGTTGCTGCAGAGTCGCATGGATGAGGCCAAACAGCACTTTGAACGCATCGCGGTGGACGCCTTGCCGATGCGCATCCAGTACGACTACATGGACGCCTACCTCGACTTCTATCGGGATCGCTATGATCGCGCAGCGGAAATCGCAGATCGCTATGCCAACTATGGTGTTTCTCGCTGGCGGGACCTGTTTGGTCAAATCCGACTGCAAGTAGCGCAGCGGCGCGCGATGATGGATGGTCGACCTGTTCCCGTGTCTGATCCGAATGCAACCGATGTGACCGATCCGGTGCAGCGAATGCTTCTCGATGCACGCGGTATGGAACAGGACACCCTTGCATCCGATACGCCAGCCCTCGACCTAAAGATCCAGGATGGACGTTTGCTGATGACCTATCAAAATCTTGATCGCGTCGATGTCCGGTACTACCAGATGGATATCGAACTCCTCTTCAGCCGCAACCCGTTTGTTCAGCAGGAGGGGGGATCGCTCATGTCCATTCAACCCAACCGCCTGGAAACGCTGCCGTTGGCAGAAAAGAAGGGCAAACAAGAAATCGCCATTCCCAAAGACTTCGCGGCCCGCAACGTCCTGGTAGAGGTGAGTTCGGGTGCGCTATCGCAATCGCAAGTGTTGGTTTCCAATGCGATGGATATCACGCTCGCAGATGCATTTGGTCGATTGCAAGCCACCAGCGGCAACGGCAAACCTGTAGAACGTGCATACACAAAGGTTTATGCCAGACACAAGGACGGCACCATCAAATACTACAAGGATGGGTATACGGATTTACGAGGTCAGTTTGATTATGCGAGTTTATCGACCAACGATTTGGATTCCGTCGATCGATTTGCGATCCTGATTTTGCATCCAGAGTTAGGAGCATGGATCCGCGAGGTATCGCCACCGAAACGGTGAATGTAGTGGAGCAACATCGTGGCACGACGCTCCGCGTCGTGCCACGATGAATCGCATATCTCCGATGAGTACAGCCAGCCTAGCGACGTTCGGAATATCATCCTCATGTTCGTGGTCTTTTGTTCCTTACATCCGCGGACCAGCATGTTGACATGATATACGCACCCTTGTAGGGTGAACAAGAAATCAATCACGGATACCACACAAAACCTTGTCCAACGAAAGAGAGATACCGCCATGTTGAGAGCATTTCTGTGCATTTGTTTTGCCATTGCCGCTATTGGGTATGCTTTTGCGCAAGGGACACCCAATGCGTTGAATGGGCCTGAGATTTCCGCTTCGTACATAGTGCAGTTGACGGAGTATCGTCTGAACCAACCGATGGATCCCTCCAAGTCTGCTGCGGAAATCTTGGCGCTAGTATCCAAGGACAGCGATGATCTGAAAAGGAAGGTGGAGACGATTCGGCTTTCCGCATCGAATGGCGTCGAGAGCATGGCGCAGTTTGGACAGTCCGTATTCGTGACCGTCGGCACGGTTTCCGGGACTAAGGGATTTCCGGTTCAAAAGAGTATGCAAGAGATGGAGATTGGGACGCTCGTCAAAGTAACCGTAGTGCCGCAAAACGACAAAGTTGCCATGACGCTTACCTACGAATCTTCCAGCCTCGGTGATGCAGCCGGGGAAGACTCGCCTCCCGATATCAACAAAACCAAGGTCAATACGACACAGCTTCTTGATTTGGGCAAATCGAGTTTGGTGAGCGCATCCACGACGTCTTCGAGTTCAATCGTGGTAGTGAAGGTAACTCAAAACTGAATTGCAGCGGAGCCTACTCACGGCGTCATCGATATGGACGCCGAAAACACCTGGGACAGGCATTGCATTCTGAGTCCTCGGATTGCTATCGCGAGACGCGAGGAGCACTCCCCAAGGCAGTTTCCCTTGAACTTCACACGTTGATACCGTCTCGCAATGATAGCAATCGACGGCTATTGCGATGACAATGCCTGTCCTTGTTCTTGTTTCTTGTTCTTGTTTTGTTCTCGTTCTTGTTCTCGCAACGGTACAGAAGCCAACCTGCCAGCCTCAGATTATCTCTATTGGAGTCGCACATCGTGGCACAACGCTCCGCCGTTGTGAAGCCATCGTGGCACGACGCTCCGCCGTTGTGAAGCCATCGTGGCACGACGCTCCGCGTCGTAACCCGCCGCAGTACACAGCCCCCAAAGCCAGAACAAAACCATCTTTCACGACGCGGAGCGTCGTGCCACGTTGAATCGTATATCTCATACTGTCGAGTACAACCACACCACCGATCGATCGAGCAGCCGATAGTGGCCATCGATAACCGTCGGCGCTTCAGTCCATGGAACAATATCGTCCGGGGATTTGAGGCCGGTGTCGATCCAGCGCCGCCAGGGACTCTTGCTTTCCGGCAATTCAAATTCCTGTGGCTCCCAGTGAGCATTCAGCGCGAAGTAGATAAGGAGGTCCTGCTGTCGGAATTCGCCGCTGAATGCGATCGTGAAGGAATTGTCGCTCCAATCGGGATGATTCGCCTTCACTCCATGCCACGCTTTGGTCGCTCGCCTCAGCATTTCCGTGAGCCCTATTCGATTTTCCTCGTAGGCGACATCGCGCGTGGAACGTTGATGGCAGAGCATCTGTGCGAAACGGAAAATCTCTTTGTGCCTGACGAGATCGGTCCAATCGAACCAACTGATTTCGCTGTCTTGGCAATAGGCGTTATTATTCCCTTGCTGAGTCCGTCGCACCTCGTCTCCCATCAACATCATAGGCATACCGAGTGACAGCAATGTAACCGACAAAAAATTCTTGACCTGTCGATTACGGAGAGACTCGATCACAGGGTCATCGGTTGGCCCTTCGACGCCGCAATTCCAACTCCGATTGTCATTGCAGCCATCAGCGTTTCCATGTCCGTTTGCTTCGTTGTGTTTCTCGTTATAAGAGACAAGATCATTGAGGGTGAATCCATCATGACAGGTAATGAAATTCACGCTTTGTTCGGCTTCGCGATGTTCGTGGCCATAAATCTCTGGACTCCCGAGCAATCGATCTGCGACTCGGCGTACGGCGCCCGGCCTTCCTCGAAAAAAATCTCGTACGTCGTCCCGAAACCGGCCATTCCATTCCTTCCAAGCGTCTCCGACGAAGCATCCGACTTGATATAGCCCTGCCGCGTCCCATGCTTCTGCCAGGAGTTTGGTCCCTGCCAATGCGGGATGGGATTCGATATCCCAGAGTACAGGAGGATTGGGAAGCGGAGCACCTGACGCATCTCGAGTCAAAATCGATGCTAAGTCAAAACGAAATCCGTCGACGTGCATCTCATGCACCCAATACCGAAGCGAGTCGACGATCATGCGTCGCACGACAGGTTGGTTGGCGTTGAGCGTGTTACCGCAACCTGAAAAGTTTGCGTAATTCTCGCCGCCCCCCTCAAGAATGTAGTAGGCGGGATTATCGATCCCGCGAAAACAAGTGGTGGGGCCTGTTTGGTTTCCTTCGGCAGTGTGGTTGAAGACAACATCGAGGATGACTTCGATACCCGCGCGGTGCAGCGCCTTGACCATGTCTCGAAACTCGTTGACCGGCCCGAGTGGCGATTTGTCGGAACTGTACGCTTGATGTGGAGCGAAGAAGGAAATGGGCGCATATCCCCAATAGTTGACTCGGCCCTTGGGGGCATCCTGAGCGTCGAATTGAAAGACTGGGAGCAACTCTACTGCGGTGATACCTAGTTGTTGCAGGTATGGAATCTTGTCGATGAGACCTGCAAAGGTTCCACGCTTTGCGTCTGCTACCCCTGAGTTTGGATTTCTCGTGAAACCTCCAACATGCATTTCATAAATGATCGTGCTCGCCGATGGGCGTTGTAGCGGCGCATCACCTTCCCAGTCGTAATCATACGGGTCGACGACAACGCTCTTCATCGCCGAAGCGGCATTATCTCCGGGACGACTCGCTGCGTCTCTCGCGTACCCGCGTGGAACGACGACGGCACGTCCATAGGGATCGAGCAGGACCTTCTGCGAGTCAAATCGCATACCGCACTGCGGTTCGGACGGTCCCAGGACTCGATAAGCGTACAATTGGCCCGACTGGATTTTCGGTACGAAAACGTGCCAATAGTTGTATGTGCGGTTATACCGTGGATCGAGCGTAATGGAGCGAGTTGGAATCGCATCGTCCTCGCGATCGAACAGAAGCAACTCGACTCCTGTCGCATGCCGAGAAAACAGATTGAAATTCACCCCCCCGTCCATGACGGTTGCACCTATAGGTGAAAAGTGCCCTGCGGGTCGCTGTGTTCTCATGGTGCGGCTTTCCAAGGTAGGGGGGTTGCAAAACCGCTAGAGGTTATCTCCCTCGGTCGATGTTCCTGGTTGAATTGGTATCGCTTCCTGTCCCCATGTCCACCCAGCAACACTCGGCATGTCGTCCCCGTGTTCCTCAATGTAGTTCTTATGATCTATCAGCGCTTCGTGAATCGCCTGCTTGAAGTATGCGGCGCGCGAACCGAGTTGCGGTAGGCGATCGATCACATCGCCGCACAGGTGAAACCGATCGATTTCGTTCATCACCACCATGTCGAACGGAGTCGTGGTTGTTCCTTCTTCCTTGTACCCTCGAACGTGCATATTCGCGTGATTGGTACGTTTGTAGGTTAATCGATGGATCAACCAGGGATAGCCATGAAATGCAAAGATGACCGGCTTGTCCTTGGTGAACAGGACATCGAAGTCATGATCGGGCATGCCATGGGGGTGGAGCGACTGGGGCTGCAACCGCATTAGATTCACAACGTTCACGACGCGGACTTTGAGGTCGGGCAAGTATTTCCGGAGCAAGCTGACGGCCGCGAGCGTTTCCAGTGTCGGAACATCGCCGCAACATGCCATCACGACATCGGGCTCGCATCCTCGATCGTTGCTCGCCCACTCCCAGATGCCAACGCCTGCAGCGCAGTGCTTAATCGCTTGATCCATCGTCAGCCACTGAGGTGCGGGCTGTTTACCTGCGACGACCACGTTGACGTAGTTTCGACTGCGCAGGCAATGGTCGGTGATGGTTAACAGGCAGTTTGCATCCGGGGGCAAGTAGACGCGAATGACCTCTGCCTTCTTATTAACCACATGATCGATAAAGCCAGGATCCTGGTGACTGAGACCGTTGTGGTCCTGGCGCCAAACGTGAGAGCTTAAAAAATAATTGAGCGATGCGATCGGGCGCCGCCAAGGAATATGATTGCAGACCTTCAACCACTTGGCATGTTGGTTGAACATCGAATCGACGATGTGGATGAATGCCTCATAACAAGAGAAAAATCCGTGGCGACCGGTAAGCAGGTATCCCTCGAGCCACCCCTGGCATTGATGTTCGCTGAGGACTTCCATGACTCGACCATCGGGCGATAGCTTGTCGTCTTCGGGATAGATTTCTCCCATGAAGCAACGATTGGTCACATCGAGCACATCTTGCCAACGGTTGGAGTTGTTTTCATCGGGGCTGAAGAGACGAAAGTTCTTGCTGTCGAGATTGAGCTTCATCACATCGCGCAGGTAGGTCCCCATCACGCGAGCCGATTCCGCGATAGTGCCGCCAGGCTTGGAGACCTTGACGGCATAATCGCGATAGTCGGGAAGCCGCAGATCGCGGAGCAGTTCACCACCATTGGTGTGTGGGTTCGCGCTCATACGCCGCGTGCCTTTCGGAGCTAGCTCAGCGAATTCCGTTCGGAAGCGTCCAGACTCATCGAATAATTCCTCTGGACGGTAGCTCTTCATCCATTGTTCGAGGATGCGGATGTGCTCTTCTTTGTCCATGTCTCCCATGGGTACTTGATGGCTCCGCCAGTAGTCTTCGCATTTCTTGCCGTCGATCTCTGGAGGACAGGTCCAGCCCTTGGGCGTGCGAAAAACAATCATCGGCCAGGTCGGACGCTGAGTGACTCCACGCTGGCGAGCGTTCGCCCAGATCGCTTCGATTTCGGGAATTACGTGATCTAGGGCCGACGCAAGCTGTTGGTGAACCGAAGCATGGTCGGAGCCTTCCACAAAGTAGGGCTTGTAGCCCATCCCTTCGAAGAGTTTCTCCAGTTCATCCTTCGGGATGCGGGCGAGGAAGCATGGGTTAGCGATCTTGTAACCGTTGAGGTGCAGTATCGGCAGAACGCAACCGTCGCGAGCCGGGTTGAGGAATTTATTGCTATGCCAACTGGTCGCAAGGGGTCCTGTTTCCGCTTCGCCGTCTCCAACAATGCATGCGACGATCAAATCGGGATTGTCGAACGCGGCACCGAAGGCATGGCTGAGGGCATAGCCGAGTTCGCCACCTTCGTGAATACTGCCGGGGGTTTCAGGGGCGACGTGACTTGGGATACCCCCTGGGAAACTGAACTGCTTGAACAGTTTCTGCATGCCATCGGCGTCTTGGCTGATATCTGGGTAGACTTCGCTATAGGTCCCTTCGAGGTACGCATGGGCTACGAGCGAAGGACCACCGTGACCGGGCCCGATGATATACATCATATCTAGGTCATCGCGCTTGATGACCCGATTGAGATGAACATAGAGCATATTCAAGCCGGGGGAGGTACCCCAGTGGCCTAGCAGCCGTGGCTTGATATGCTCGCGCCGCAGTGGTTCTTTGAGGAGCGGGTTTTTGAAGAGATATATCTGGCCGACCGAGAGATAATTGGACGCCCTCCAGTAAGCGTCCATTTTATGCAGTTCCTGATCCGACAGTGGTCCAGCGTGAAATGTCGATGCCATAACCGTTCGACTCCAGGGTTCATAAAAATTTTTGCTGCACCGATCTTTTCGTTCGGCTCTTTTCGTTCAGCAGATACATCGATCAGTTTACCCGCCTTCTTATTGAGTGTCTGCTACGGGTTCCGGATTCACCGAACCGTACTAACCATGAATAGAAATAAGGTGATTGACACATTCGATCTGGAAGTTTTGGGATTGCAATCCTGAGATACGTAGGGAATTGCCTATAACTCGTAGCGTCGGCGCATGTACTTGTTAAATTCCGGATCTGATTTCGTTTAGGTTTGGGGTAATTTGCCCCAATCTACGAATAGTGGTGGATAAACGCCCGGAAATAGTCGCCATCGGGCTTGCGTGCTTTTCGGCGGCCGTTTTGGCATTCGTTTTGACTTGGGCCTGCTTTTAGATCGGGGGCGAAGCAACGATTTGGATCACGAAGATGGCCAAACCTAGGAGCATTAGGAACCATGGCTGGAGCTTTGCAGTGTGGATAGGCGCTAGTTACACTATGAACGTGTTAGATCGTTTTCAGGTCCATTTTTTCGGATGGCAAGCTTCATTTCCTGATGGATGTGCGGGTGAGCCACGCAACCCAACGAAAGCCGATTCAGGTTTGGAATAGATGATCCTTTCGGCATTCATTATTTGCGGAACGCTGGCTGCAACAGCGATCTGGCAGACGTTATTTGGGATGTTGTTCGCCCGCTTGCTGTACCGATGTCGACCATGCGTGGTTGAGGACTCGCGCTTGCCGTTTGCCTCGGTGTTATTACCTCTTCGAGGGGCGGACCCCCAATTGGCTGAGGGTTTGAGGAAGCTTCTACTGCAGGATTATCCGAGGTACGACCTGCAGATTGTCGTAGACCGGCATGAAGATCCTGCTTGGCAGTTGGTTCAAGATGTTGTCAGTGCGACTGGGGCAACCAACGTTCACGTAAGCATCGTAGAGGAGCGGAGCCAACGTTGTAGTCCTCAATGCAGTGCCTTGATTCAAGCCGTTCGCAATTTGGATCCGCAATGCGAGGTGGTAGTCATTATCGACGGAGATGTTTTGACGCATCCAACTTGGCTTCGAGAATTAGTGCATCCCCTATTGGATCCGACGACAGGTATCTCCCACGGCAATCGCTGGTTTGTTCCGTCGATCAATAACTGGGGATCGCTGGTTCGCGTCCTTTGGAATGCGGGGGCTGTGGTGCCGATGCACTATTTACACATTCCTTGGGCTGGAAGCTTAGCGATAAAAAAGTCGGTTCTGTTGGAATCGGGATTGTTCGATCTTTGGCCCACGACGATTGTACCCGATGCTCCTTCGAAGGGTTTGTTAACCCGCATGGGTTTACGGATATGTTTTGTCCCATCGCTGATGATGGTCAATCGCGAGCGGTGCGATTTGGCCTTCAGCCACGATTTCATGAAGCGTCAAATGATGTGGACTCGCATATACCACCCTAACTGGGCACCTGTTCTTCTTCACGCGGTATTGACATCGGCGGTGATTGTCGGGGCATTCTTGGTGACAGTGATTGCTGCAGTAGCAGGGCGGTGGATGATTGCGGGTGGGGTTGGGGGTAGCTTGGTCGTTTTCTTACTGGCTATGGCATCCGTGTTTGGATGGATGGAAGGGGGGGTTCGGCATGTATGCCGTCTTCGCGGCGAAAACCTGGAAAATTTTGGAATTGGAAAATGGTTGAAGCTAGCATGTGCTATTCCGCTGACACAGTTCGTGTATTTGAGCGCCGTATTCCTCGCGACCTTCCAACGGCAAGTTACATGGAGAGGAATTACTTATCGTGTTCGCAGTGCTTTTGATGTTACGGTGGTCGGCGATCAGCCCTACAAACAGTCGGAGGAATTGGCGGGGTCCAATGTTTCGCTATAGCGATAAAATGAAATCTCTTAAGCTCCCCCTAGATACGAACCAAAGGTCTGTTTAATCTGGTCTGTAGCGGCAGGTTGGTCTTCCGTTGGCTTTCACAATATGCCCTTTTCACTCGATATCCGATGATGAGCCAACAGTCTTTTGCATCCACTTCCGTTGGGGCGATCCCTTCTGCGGCGATATCTTTCGAATTGCCTTCGGCGTTGGTTGCTCCGTTGACCGACAATCAGCACTTGATAGAAATGATCAGTGATGTTTTGCAACTTCCGCGGGATGAAGTGGGGCGACTTCTCTATGAAGAGGAGATGTCTCTTGGCGCGTATCAGCGGCGCGATGCGGATCGGTGGGGCATCGAGCCGGGTGTGTGGAACGCTAAGTTGATCGAATTCTACAAAAACACCAACATGGGTATTTTTGGCAATCCGGTTTGGAATCGGCGTGCTGAAAAACTGGAACTCCGAGGTTGGATTGGCCGTTACTTGAGAAAGATTAGCCAGGCTCCACTCGACGTGCTTACGGTCGGGGATGGGTCGGGATTTGATAGTCTCTACTTAGCTCTATGTGGCCATCGCGTCACGTACTCGGAGGAGTCTCGTGCCAGTATTGCCTTTGCGAGGCGGATGTTTACCGAGTCGAACGTGCCGGTTCGGATAACGGATGATTTAGCAAAGGAGTCGCAGGAGTCATTTGACGTCGTGGTATGTTTAGACGTGTTAGAGCACGTGCCGGATCCGCCCGCTTTTGTTAAGCAGTTGACGGGCTACCTCCGGCCCGGCGGCCGTTTGATCGTGCATGCCCCCTTCTTCTTTGTTGGCTATCTGAATCCCACGCACTTGTCTAGTAATCGAAAATACAGCGGCGATCTGAATGCGCTTTACAGTTCGAATGGCCTGCGCTTAGTCGACGGTCGCTTTTGGTGGGATCCGATTGTATTGGCCAAGCCCGGGCCGCATCCTGTGTGTGACAGGACTTCACGGATAACGCTTTTGAAGATCAGCGGACTCGTTCTCGCCTTGGCTCGTTGGTGGAACTGGCCCCATTGTCGTGTTGCGACTCGGGCGATGCAAAAGCGAGAGCCTCGATGGTTAAAGGGACTGGAACCGTGAGCGACGACAACGGCGGCGAGTGGCCGCGAAACAATGCATTGCGAAGCAGCAGCGTTAACCTTGATATGAACAATTTCCACTTGTTGGTGAACCAAGAAACCTAATGCCCTGCACTGAATGTAATCTTTGTGAGACGCCAGGGACATTGGCAGAGTCCAGCGGCATCGCTCGGGTGTCGTCCAATCTAAGGAAGTTCCGACAGGAGCAGTTCACCGTCTGGCGGTGCTCGAACTGTCAGTCGCTGCATTCGAAGGAGGACGTGGACCTGGGCTATTACTATGCGCATTATTACTTAGGAAACCACCAGCTCGATTATTTTTCGCGATGCAGTTATCGCAGTCGTCTTCAGAAACTGATGCGACAGGGGTTTTGCCTCGAGCATTCACTGCTGGATTATGGGTGCGGCCCAGGCTTATTTGTGACGTATCTGCGAGAGAAAGGGCACGCCGACGTTGCGGGGTACGATCCGTATGTGCCGGATATGGCCGATCCCCGTCGGCTGGAACGGCAGTACGACGTGGTTACTGCTTTCGATGTGATCGAACACGATGCGGACCCGCAACAGTTCTTGCAGCGCCTGCTGTCATTTGTCAAGCCAGGCGGTTTGCTCGTGATCGGCACCCCAAATGCCGAGACGATCGATCTGCAGAAGCCGCAGACCGTGGAACTGCATCAACCGTACCACCGGCATATTCTTTCGCAGCGTATCCTGGAGGCGTTGGGGCGGCAGTTGGGTTTAGAGGTCTTGGAGGTACAAAATCGATATTACATGGATACGCTGTTCCCGGCCGTGAACACGCGTTTTATCTGGGAGTATGTGTACGCGCATGGCGGCGTTTTGGACGCCACCATGGAACCAGCCCAGGTGGGGCGTGTGCTGACCTCGCCGCGGTTGCTGTTTTTCGCCGTGGCTGGCTACTTCTTTCCTCCGCGACAGAGTATGCTCGTTTTTTTCCGTAAACCAATGGTGTCGCAATGACACATCACGCTGGGCGTCACCGCTGTGCCCTCTGATACCGCGTTGCCAATCTTTGAGGTCGATCCATGTTGAGAGAAATCTATGCAGCGATGCAGCAGTTCTATCATGGTGTACGGAATGCAGCAGACTGGTCGCGCGTGACTTTGGAAGCTCTGCGGCGAGAGCCCTGCTACCAGGATCCGCGTTGTCTGATTCCGTTTGGGGGCAAGGTCTATTCGCAGAACGATGAGGACGGCATCCTCCGCGAGATCTTCCGCCGTATTGGCACGCACCGCAAAGTGTTTGTCGAATTCGGCGTGGGGCACGGGCTGGAGAATAACTCGGTCAGTCTGCTGCTGGACGACTGGCGTGGGCTTTGGCTGGAGGGGAACCGGCGCTTTGTCGAGCAGATCCAGCGAGGATTCCGACGGATGATTGCGGAAGACCAATTGCGGCTGGTCCACACCTTCATCACACGCGACAACATCGACGACTTGATTCGGCAGCACACACCCGATCGGGAGGTCGACTTGTTGTCGGTCGATATCGATGGCAACGATTTCCATGTCCTGGAGCGAATCCAGTGCATTTCGCCACGCGTCATCGTGATGGAGTACAACTCGAAATTCGCGCCGCCGTTGTTGTACTGCATGGATTACGATGACCGGCACATGTGGGACGGCACTGACAAGATGGGAGCCTCGCTGAAGTTTCTGGAACTTGCGCTAGCGGCCCGTGGCTATCATCTGGTGGGTTGCAGTCTGACCGGCATCAACGCGTTTTTCGTGCGACACGATTTGGTGGGTGACCAGTTTCTGCCGCCATTCACGGCGGAGACCCACTATCAGCCGCCGCGTTATTGGTTGTCAGGATTCAGCGCCGGCCATCGGCCATCGTATGCCACCGTGGACAATCGACTGCGTTCCGCTCGCCAGCGGGCCGCTGGTCAGGGAGCGGGCAGTCGACCATGAAGGCGCTGCTGATTCCGCTTGGCTCGCACGGCGACGTGCACCCGCTGATCGGTGTGGGATTGGAGTTGCGATCGCGTGGACATGAGGTCACGGTTATTTCGAATGTGTACTTCGAGACACTCGTCCGCAGCCAGGGCTTAGATTTTATCGGCTTGCAGTCCTTTCGAGAGTTATCCGAGTTCTTCCAGCACCCCGACATCTTCCATCCCACGCGGGGGTGGAAGATCACCGGTCGCTGGGCCACGCTCGACCCGATGCGCGAGGTGTACGAAACAATCGCTCGCCTATATGTGCCTGGCGAGACGGTCGTAATGGCCGCGTACAGCGCCTTCGGCGCCCGGATCGCCCAGGAGCACTTGGGAGTGCCACTAGCGACCGTGGTCCTAGAGCCTGACAAGCTGCGCAGCCTCCACCAGACGGCCCTGATGCCCAGACCGCTGGTGCTGGATGACTGGGTACCGCAGTTGGCAAAACGCTGGCAACTCGGAATCCTGGATCGGTTTTTTATCGACCGTTTTGTTGGTCCTGCTACCAATGCTTTTCGTGCTGAATTGGGGCTGCCGCCAGTCCGCCGCTTTCTCGCGGAATGGTGCCTATCGCCGGACCGCGTAATCGGCTTTTTCCCGGAATGGTTCGCGCCGTATCAGCCCGATTGGCCACCACAGACCGTGCTGACGGGCTTTCCACTCTGGGACCCCGACTTTGCGCCGGAGGATTTCCGCGAGGTGTTTGAGTTCCTGGACAGCGGTGATGATCCACCCATCGTGTTTGCGCCGGGAACCCCGATGCAGCACGCGCACCATTTCTTTAGCGCCGCATCGGAAAGCTGTGCGGCTTTGGGGCGGCGCGGGATGCTGCTGACGAAATATCCGCAGCAACTGCCCACCCGGTTGCCCGCCGGGGTCCAGCATTTTTCCTACGTGCCGTTCCAAGCCGTTCTGCCCCGTGCCGCAGCCTTGGTCTATCATGGTGGGATCAGTTCCATAGGCCGTGTGCTGGCCACAGGCATCCCCCAGGTTCTCATGCCCATGGCCTACAACCAGCCCGACGACGCGAGGCGTTTGAAGCGGCTGGGAGTCGCGGACGTACTGCCACCGAACCAGTTTCGAGGTCCACGGTTGACACGCGTCCTCGGTCGATTGCTCGATTCGCAGCAAGTCGCGGCACGCTGCCGACAGTTAGCCGGGAAATTCGGAGGTTGTCATCCCGTGGGCCAGATTAGCGACCTACTCGAGACACTGCAAGGAACCGATCTGCGACGCTCCCGCATGAAGTGATGGCGGACGCATCCAAATCGAGTCATGAGTTACTTAGAAGTGAAGTGCTGCACTTGGTAAGTAGGGTTCACGGAATGCCGACGTTGATCGTGCGAGTCGCTTGATCCTTCTTGGTGACATTGCCAAAGTCCACCGCTTTGACGGCATCCTCGAATGGCCCGGCGAACCCAAGTGTGATGGTGGCGTTGTTGCCAGAATAAGACATCTGGTGATTCCCAACTTTCAGTTTGTTTTTGAGCTTATCAAGAATCGCATTAGCATCCAACGAAGACTTCGACTCCAGAATGAAACGGACGTTGGCTGACGAAGGATCGGGGGTTGGCGGGAAACCTCGGGGAAAGCCCGGGCCAGGAGGACCACCTGCAAAACCAGGAACAACAGGGGAACTGGGATTGCCCCCACTCAAGACGCCTTGCGGACCAGCAAAGCCAGGTTCGCGATTCATTGGACCTGCAGATGGATCGAGGTTGGCACCGGTGGCACCTGGATCGCCACCTGATCGGAATCGCCCACCCTGCAGTCCAGGTGGCGCGGCTCTCCCGAAAGGGGACGGTTCGGAATTGTTCCCTGGATTGAATTGAGCAAACCCGCCGCTGTTTTTTTCCTGTGCTATGCGGTCCTTGTCAGCCTGTGCCTTGCTTTGTGCAATCTCCCAAACCTGATTGAACTGTCCCTCGACATTGGATGATTTGTCCAACACCGCCTTGGTTGACCAATAAACGCCAATCTGTTTCAAGGTCGCTAGTGCTACATCTTTATCGCCGCTTTGGACAGCTTGCTCGAACGGTTGCCTAAGCATTCGCATCGAAACGAAGCCAGCTTGATTGGCTTGTTGCATGAACCTCGCCGATGCTGCTTGATCCACTTTGGCTTGCTGAACCAATCCGCGAACATAAAGCATGAAAGGATCGTTGAAGGTTTTGAAAAGGGACTCGGCCGATTGATCGATCACGCTTAAGAGAGATTCGGGCATTCTCGGTTCGATCGATGTCATCGCGAAGGAGATCACGGCGAGATCCGCACCGGGGTCCCCTGGGTACAACCTTTTAAATTCCGCGAAGAGCCCAGTCGCCTCGGGGGACGATTGATCGAGAGAGCTAGCCAACTTCACAAGTTGCGTGGTGCGGCTTGGAGTCTGCTGGGGCAACCATCGGGCGACTTCCTGTGGCCCCAAGTCAAAAGTCGTTTTCGCATACTTACCTTCTGGGGGTAGAAACCAAAGCTTGGGCGCCGGAATGTCCTCTGCAGTGAGACCCGAACCCGGAGATTTTGGGACTGTACCATAGATCGAAAACGACTTCCTACCAACTGCGTTTGCCTCGTTTTTTCGCTGCTTGATTGCATACTCCGGCTCCTTGCCGAGTTTAAGGACATACCAGTCGAGAAGATAAAGTAAGCCAGCCATTTGGCTCAACGGAACTTGGCCCAGTACATTGACGATATCAACCACCTTGGGATTGTCCCCGGACTTATCGAATACCAACAGCATGTATCCAAACCGAGGAGGTAAAAAACCGATGGTGTCTGGGTATTCGGGCGGAAGATAGTGGTTTCGATCCTTGGCGTTGTAGAGAACTAGATCGTTTGCGTTGCTCTTAAAATCCTCCATGCTGATGACATTGGTAACGGCTTTCATCTTATTGGGGTCACTGATCAATTGCCGAGGATACTCCGGGTCGCAGTAATACCTGAGCAGTGCAGCCGGTTGACCATCGTAGACCGTTTCGCCCAGGACGCGCCAATGACGGAACCCCTCGTCCAACGGTGTGCTGTCCAGACTTGTAGTCTGAAGATGAGCCAGGACTTTCGACGTATCGAGTTCCTCGACGATGGCTTCCCATGAAGCCTTTGGTCCATCTTTGAATCGCCTTTCAAAGCCTTCGCTGGTGATCATCCCAATCGCTCGATAGGAGCTCCCTTGCCGAACGTGGTTTGCGAACTCTTCGGCGAGTTTCAGGGTAGGGCTATTGGCTTTGGTGATTTCCGGACCAACCGTACCTGAGATCAGCTCGATGGTTTCCGTCGTGCCATTGCCAGGATTGCTGTTCGAAGCCGAGCCCAGGGCATTCGTTGTATTCGGTGAGGTAACCTCACTCGGCCGAAATGCAGTGCTCATCGAGGGCTGACGACTCATGAGGAGGACCGCTGAGATCCCCGCTACCAATGCCAGCGCACCGACCCCTGCTGCGATCCACAAGCCCATCGGTATCCCAGCCGACTTTTTTGCAGAGGATATCGACCACGACGATCGATTCGAAGGAGCCGATGGAAACGTGTTTGCCTGAGAATTCCAATCGAGTGGATCCAGCGGATTGTTTGCCTGCGGAGTTGGCTCGGCAGCAGCAGGCTTGATCTGCAATTGCCTACCGCACTTGGGGCAGGTGATTTTTTTGCCAGCGACCGATTCACTTACGCGAAGTGTTGTTCCACAGGGACATCGAATTTGAATAGCCATGGTGTCTTCTCAGTTAAGGATCCGGACTGGTCGAGAATCCACTTTAGCGGACTCTTCTGGACAAGCTACAAGTGGAACGCTCCGCCTAATCATCTGATACACTATGATTCAACTCGAAAATTCCGCATCCAAGTCCCTCCTTTGGAGAGTTCCGTGGTCCTAAAAAAACCTGTGGTCGCCTATGTTGCAGGCTCGAATTTAGAATCGCATCTGATTGTGACAATGCTCGTCAAGGCGACGGAGTTGATCGAGCACTACGAAGAAACAGAACGTGCTCGGCGATCAGCACAAGGAACGGATCGGTTGATCGAAGTGACCAGCGAAGAATGCGGTAAAACCTTTCACTTCCCAGAGTCCCAGCGTGGAACGGTTCAAGATTTTCCACAGTGCGGTGAGTATGTCGAAGTGGGGCCACCGGGATGGAGCGAAGAAGCAACGCGTTGACTCTACGGTTCTCGGGCCCGTTCTAGCGCGTGGCGACTAGCAGAAGGCTCGAATCCTAGTTATATCCTCCCGCGATCTCATAATCCTCGCCAACTCGGCGACTCTCCAATCCCGTGAGCGAATGGTTTCATGTCTGGCAACCAGTTGTTTCGGAAGAAACCACTCGACTCCATGGTCGATGAACTTGGATCGCACCATTAGGTTAAGTGGTCGCTTGGGCCTGTGGCGAGGAACATCCGACATTCCGTACACCGTACATGTCGATGATCTTGACTGGACTCATGGTTGCGGCGACGGCCAGTTTGTTGCCTCTGAACATTCGGGCAGAGTTAGAGAGGATCGGAACTCTGTTTGCATTTGTACTCGTGTGCGGCTCGATGCTCGTGCTTCGATATACTGATCCGGATCGCCCGAGGCTGTTCCGTTGCCCTTTGTCTCCCTGGTCACCGATGGCCGGAATCATAATCTGTTTGATGCTGATGCTGTCTCTGCCTAGCGAAAACTGGTTGCAACTCGTCCTTTGGCTTTGCGTCGGATTGATTATTTACTTTTGCTACGGTTACTGGCACAGCAAGTTGAGCAAGCAGAGCTAGAGCGGGGAACTGCTCATTGGATTTTCACCCATCGCTGTACCATGCATACGGTTGTCATTTGCGATCGGGTTTGTTAGCTTGGGAAGCGGTTGGTAGATTTTTTAATTCCCATCGTTCCACAGGACGGATGTTCCATGCGAGTCGTTGCCTCTCTACTGCTTCTCTGTGTATCGTTTTCAGGTCTTGCCACCGCCGAATCACCGAAGGACGCCAAAGTAACTCACAAAGTTTACTTCGACATAACGATCGACAATGAAGACGCTGGCCGGATCGTGATCGGGCTCTTTGGCGACGATGTTCCCAAGACCACGGAGAATTTTCGATGCCTGTGCACGGGGGAAAAAGGAAAGGGAAAGAGCGGAAAACCTCTGACGTACAAGGGAAGCAAATTTCACCGAGTCATTCCGAATTTCATGCTCCAAGGTGGTGACTTTACGGCTGGCAACGGCACAGGTGGTGAGAGTATTTATGGCACGACGTTCAAAGACGAGAACTTCAAATTCGTCCATGACGCTCCAGGCCTCTTGAGCATGGCCAACGCCGGTAAGGATACAAACGGATCGCAGTTCTTTATTACAACCGTAGTCACAGACTGGCTCAATGACCGACATGTCGTTTTCGGCAGAGTTCTAGAAGGCATGAACGTGGTGAAAAAGGTCGAGAAAAAGGGATCGGAAAGCGGAGCCCCCCGGGCTAAGATCATCATCAAAGATTGTGGCGAACTTAAAGACGACAGCACAAGCGATGGCGCGAAAAAATAAGCATTCCGATGAGGGATCGGAGTCCTTGTCAGACCGTAGCTCATGAGCCACGACATCCATACTGTCGGCCCTTCGGGCCTACTCAGGCCTGCTGAGGCCCGAAGGGTCGATACAATCACTGCTGTGGCTCAACGAGCCACGGTCGGATGGCCCACTGTATCGAAAAGCCCGACGGGCTGACACAATAATCATACAAGCCCAAGAGAGCTGCAACCCGCACAGAGAGGCATTCACCGATTCGTTGCGAATCATCAATGGACGCTCGACTCACCTGTGGGCTGCTTCACGAAGCCGATGAGTAGCAACGCCCACGCAATGATCAATCCTAAGCCGGCTGCGAAGTGTGCAATTGTGACAACCAACTCCTGCCAAGTTTTTCCCCCATCCGCGGCCGACTGACTGGCTGCAATCGGCAAGGTTTGCGTTGTGCCCCACCATGAATTGGCGACTTCGGACATCGCCATTCCCCAAGTCAACCATGCGGCTAAAATCATGATCCAAGTAGACTTGGGCCCAACACGATGCGGAAGCGAGAGCAAGGCAGTCGCCAGGACCATGAGCAGCATCCCGTTCAATACGAACTGGATGTGAGCACCGAGCGCTAGTCGCGGATGCGGAGCCATGGGAATCGCAAACCCCCATACCAAGCCGACCAAAACCATAGCCATTCCGTGAATGAGTATCTGCCGAGCACCCCTGAGAACAGTCATCTCTACCAACACTTTTCGAAAAAGTTTTGTTCGCGGCAGGACGATCCGCCATCGAGAAAATGTGCCACAACGCATCGCAGTTGTAGCTATCGAAAGCACACGGGACGAACTCCCATTTTACTGCTTTCCCATCCAACGGAGTGAGACCAAAACCAAAGGTGAGGAGCAAAACAAGGACGAGCAAAACAAAGACAGGCATTGTACCTGACAGTTAAAAAAGTATTTGGCTCCTCCGCCATCAACACAAAGGCAACCAGAATCCAAAAGGTAACCCTGACGGGTAATTCTAGAGGCCAGAGCATTTCTGTCCTTAAACAACGCAATGGATCAACAATTCGACGCGGCGCCTCGCGATTTCAACACGTTGAAAATTTTGGGTTTTTTAAGCATCGCAGAGTCCGCGATCCGCCTCCTTGTTATGGCTCGTCATTTGGCCGTTCACGCAGATAGGTCCGAGTCAAGTACCCGGACTGGGCGTATGCATCGTGACAGCTGGCGCATGACTCCACGCGTCCGCGTGCGAGTACGTGCTTCTTTTCAGAATCCAAGACGCTAAACTCCCAATCTCCATGCTCGGGCCAATATCCCTTGGCCATCTTTCGCATAACGGTATACAGCTCGACTCTGCTTCTCTGTTGATCGGGATACTTGCTCTTGATCACGAGAGTGCCAACAGGATACTCAGCTTTACCTTCGCGAATCGCAGCCTCACCCTCTTTGCTGACGTAAACATCGCAAAATCGATCGCCGTGAACATCCACATGATTTGAGACAACGCATTGCTCTGCCGTTGGTGCATGCATCAGAAATGGCTCGTCCGTAACTCGAACATAGCTATCCAATTTTTCAAGTGAAGCTAAAAATCTGCGATTCGAGAGGAGTGGATCACGTCGAAGTTCCTCCATTTCTTTAACAATGTTTTGAGGCCACACCCAGGCCGCGATCGCCGCCCAATACATCGCGATACCGACCAACAACAGTTTCTTCATCCTGTATGCCTTTGTTTCTGGAGACGATCGATTTCGACCGAAGATTCGCAAGGTAGAACTTCATCAGCCCACAACGTCGGAGGCTCCAGGCCCAATGGGCCAACATGCTGGATGCCGGGGCGACGAACCCCGGTCGTTTCAATCCATTTTGAGAGCTTCTGTTAGTTCCAGAGAATTGCCTGCAGTTGCAGCGCGGATTTGTCCTTCGCTCAGAACCCCCTCCCGCAGGAATTTATTCCAGGCACCGACCGCCAGCAAGACGGCCTCGTCGTCAGGTTCAAATTCTGCGAATGGCTTCGCCATCGTCCAAAAGAAATCTCGGCCGCTGAACATGACACCCGCGCCAGGCAATTCAGCTTCCTGCCCATACGGGCACCCCACAGACGTGCCCATCCGTGGGGTCATGGAGAGGTTTTCGTCCGCGATGGTACTCTTGGCCATGATGACGGTCTGCCATGCCTTCATCGGTACATCGGCGTTCAACAACGATGGATCAAAATACCTCCTTTGATCCGCATTCATATACTCCACGATGCGATGCATCTCGAGTCGTCGAGAGATTGGTGGAATCACCGCCATAGAACGAGACGGTATTCCCCTCGCCCTCATGAGCGCCAATGCGAGATTGGCATTCGCTGTACAAACTGTGTTCATTCCGCTATCGAGAATCCCGATCGCATCCAGCGAGCGAGGCATCTTCGATTGTTTCATCTCTTGGATGAATCGTTGAATATTCCGCGCATAATCATCTGTATTGCCGCTTTCGGGCCAAAGTTTCTCCGAGAGCTTTTGGATTATCTGCGAATCGGCCTGCACGCATTTTGTCGACGAGCGATAAGAATCCGGAATCGCATCCTCGGATACGATGGCCTCCCCGGCAGTTAGGACGACCGCTGCCCACTCCAACTGAATCTCTTTTCCGCGATCGGCCTTCAAAGTCACAATCAATGCATCGTTCAACTCGTCTCGTCGCTGGATTCGATACTCGATGGCAGCGTCTCGAGGCGTGCTGTGGATGCAAAAACAAATTGGCACTTGACCGTCGACTCTTTGAGGAAAAGACAGGATCACTTCGTGAGTCCCGGTCTTCAGCAGCTTGATGCCAACACCTCCAGAAATACCAGCGAGCCCGGGTTTCTTCATTGCCTCCGCGTTCGAGGAATTCATCTGGGCTGCCAGCTTTTCGTGCAATGAGTCCATTTCCGTCTGTTTTATAGCAACTGGAGGCGACAAACTCTGGGTAACGGGATGCTGCGCATTGCAGCCTTCCAGCGAAACGACGCAGTGGGCCAGAAAGCTAGTGACGAACAAGTATCGAAGCTGTGTCATTTGTCCTTACTATCTCAGTGCCTCAATGTCGGCGAAGCGACAACTACGAAAGTAGCCTCCAAGCCCGTAACGTTGACTTTAGCAGAACCAGTAGCCACCAGCGTCATCGGCTTCCGCACCGGAGGAGATCTCGATTATCATTTCTCAAGCCTCTGAAGTCGCTCCTTAGTGAAACTCATCCGTATTGCTCCAATCAACCAGTCTCGGGAAAGACCGCAACCAGCACTTCGCAAAACGCCGCTAATGTTCATCGCGAGTCCACTGTGTTCCGCAGTTCGTTCGAATAGTTTTTTTCCATGACGGTAAAAGGCACACGAATACCCTCGAAGCCATACGTGTCTCTGCCGATCACGCGGTATCCGAAGCGTTCGTAGAAGCATACGGCTCGACGATTTTCCTCGTAAACCATCAACCACGCCGTGACAGAGCGTATCCCGCCAATCTCCGCGTCAGCGGATCGCATTAGACATGAACCGAGACCCGAACTAGCAAAGTTCGGCAGGACGTAGATCTTCTGAACTTGAACTTGGCATTCGCTGTGAATCAATTGGTGATGGCAAGCTAACTTCAGCTTCAAAAACCCAACAACTTCATCATCGACATCAGCCACGATAAACACATTGCGAGAGTTCGAAAAACTCGACGCGATCTTCTGTTCGGAATACGTGTCATCGAGGTACCGTTCGAGAACATCAAGGGGATACAGGTGTCCAAATGCCCTGGAGAAACTCTCGCGTCCAGTACGCGAAATGCCCCTTGCGTCCCCAGCAACGCCCCTTCGAATCATAATCCTGTTCATCACACCTTCCGGCGATCACCATGGCAACGCCGCCCCCCCCGCTTCTAGCTCGCGACCAAACGTAGATTCGCGATCAGCCCTGCGCTTCAAAAAACTTAGATTTTGCGTGCATGGGCATGACAAAAGCAAAAACGAAACTCATGAAGGCGAGAGCATAGAGCGTATTTGCCGAGGGTACTCGGGATTCGTAGGCATTCAACAAAAATGCGACCGTTGCGATCCCCGCGCAGCCAAGCAAGAAACCGCTTCGGATCGCAGGCTTCGCAAGAGTCGATGATCGCCTTGCCCAAAACATCGCGAGGTAGATGAAATGAATCGCAGAAATGGTAATCGCGATGAGTCCTGGTATTGAAGTCGTGTCGACGACGACGCTCCAAATTCCAGCGATCAACGACAGACCGGAGCAACCTCCGATTCCGTAACCCAAGAACCAAACACGCCAATCCAACGATGAGAGAACCCAGGACGATTTATCCACTTCGCTCGAGCGTGTATGCGCACTCATCGAAAGGTCCTGGTCGTGAATTCCTTTAGGAGGGTAAACCGCCGACCGCTCGAACAATATACTCGCAGCACGCATCGGTTGCAACAATGACACGATGGCCAAGTTCTCCGCAGTAGTATTTTAGGCGACGCTGAAAGCGAGCACGAAGCTCACCGGCTTCTCAGTTTGCTTCGTCAGCCCCGATCGGATCTATCGGAGCATCTTGGTCATGAAGACGTTGAAGTCTGTAGCAATATACTCACCAAACGCACTGCTCCATTCGAAGCCATGTGAGCGTACTGCGCAGATAGAGCACATGCGCGGCTTCAAACGCTGGGCCGGTACCTGTTTCAAGATACAGTCGCGAATACCCTCGCTGGCTAGCCGTTCGTATGATTTCATTGAGTATCGCTTGTCCGACACCGCGACGCAAAAAAGCCTCGCGTGTTCGCATGGCCGGGCGGAGAATTGCTATGCATGCCCGAGAGATGCTCTGCAATCAGAGAGTGCACTGCTTCAGTGGACAAGTCATCTTCACGGACTTCGATACGCATCTCGCTACTGCCTATACAGCCTAACTCCACCGATCACCCAACCAATCGCAGAATATAGGATCCTCATTCACGATCAACCTGGTACTTGGACAGATCTCTTTGCTCTGTTGCTGCATCCAATAGTCTCGCGATCTCCTCTTTATCCTCGTCACCAGGAAAAGTACTTTCGCGATAGGATTCGCACCAGTAGGAAGGAGTAAGGCCCTCTTCATCTGTTGCCGTGATATCCGCCCCCGCATCGAGAAGCAATTTCACACTCGCGACGTTACCACCACGCACGGCCAAGTGCAAAGGGGTATCACCCGATGAATCAGCAACGTTGACGTTGGCTCCACGTCTGATCATTGCCTCAAGTACCTTCGGACTATTGGTAGCACGATGCAGCGGTGTGATATCACCGACGCCGTCGATATAAACACCCGTCCTGGTGTTTATTTTTGCATTGGACTCGATTAGGAGCATAGAAAGATCATCATACCCGTTGTATACCGATGCCGCGAGTGCGGTACCGCCATATCCATCATCGAGATCGAGATACGCCTTCGCCTTGATCAGTAACCTCGCGATCGCGACGCGCCGTTTATCGCGTTCGGCGATGAGGTTCGAGTCAATCAACTTGAATCGTGTCTCCGCGTCTTGCCTTCCGGCGGTCGTGTTCTCTGTACGCTTTTCAGGCTGAGGTTCGCGATGACTGTTTGCTACTGCTAGCAAAGGAGTCCATTTGTCCGAAGCAACATGTGAAAAACCGAGTGACCATTTGTCCTCGAAAAGATGTTCGTCGTAGTATCCGAGCCAAGTGTTGGGGTCTGCCCCCTCAGCGAGCAGACGTTGGACACGGTCAACATCCAGCTCAAATGCTGCGATCACCAACTGCTGGTGTTTGCTGTATTTGGCCTTTGCTTGATCCTTGGTTTCCGAACATCCAGCCATGGAAACACAGATAAATAACGTCAACATGGCTACCCAGTTTGGCATCTGTAACATCCTTTTTGCAAGTGAAAAAAAGGGGTCACCGGATTGGAGCCTCGATCGGGCCGAGCCTCAGAGCAACGAACGGCGACCGTGGCCACGTAGCGAGGTAGCCCGGGATCGGCTCATATCGGACGGTCAGTACTCCATTCGGTGCGGCCGCAAATCCTTGCCAGTAGCAATCCCGGAACTCGGCGTACGGCCCCCCCTCGGGGTGCGGCACCTCGTTAAATAGGTACGTGATGCCGAGGTAGCACCAGACCACTCCCCACGGTGAGAAGGGCAGGCAAAAGTGTCCGAGCAGGCTCATCACACTCGACCCGATCCACGCCTCTAGGTATCGCCGCGGGTGTCGGGCGATCAACTGCACCGCTGGCCACAACGCGAACGCGGAACGCATCCGCCGAGTACGGGTTACGTTCAAGAAGCCAGCCGGGATGAAGAATACCACCAGATGGAACGCGGCTCCCAACGCATACAACTCCCACTCACTCACGTCGAGGGTTGAAAGAGTGACTCGGGCATAGATTAGTCCAGATGGGATGATGAGCGTCGAGAAGATCGGGATAGCCAAAAAGAACAACAAGACCGGAACCCACGGGACGCTCCCGATGAAGGAATCGTTCGCCACCCGCAGCGCGAACCAGAGGTAGAGTGGCGAGAGATAGAGGTGAATCACCCCCACCGCCTGTAGCCCGCCACGGAGGTAGTGCCACAACCCAGCCTCCCAGTCAGGGAGGATCGGTGACGCCCCTTCGGCCAGTCGGAACACCGCCTCACGCCGGTATCCGAGCAAGGCGAGCCAGCCGATGAATGGAATCAACAGCACCAGCCCGGCGGTCCAAATCTTGGACTTCCAGCGTGGATCGGCCACGATGTATCGGCTTGCGGAACTCCAGTCGAGTTGGCGAAGTGGCATGGTTATCACTGAGGATTGGTCGCTGTGGGCAGGGTCCAGCCGGTTTCATCACCCCGGACTGCCCACACACCCAAGGGTCGCAGGTGGGCTACGATCTCGTCAAACGTGATCAGCCCCATACACGCCATGGCCCCGATCTTCGGCGGTTGCCCATCGAGCAGCTTTCGGGCCAGGATGATGGCTGGCGAACTAGGGGTTGCCGGGCCGTCGAAGTCGGTCACGATCGAGAGACGCCGCTCGATCGATATCCCACCGTGATCACGCCCCCGAACCCAGACCGCCAGTGCGCCGTTCTTTGATCCAAGCGGGTAGAGCATCAGGGAAAGATTGAGGAATGTCCGGGCGTGCCGTTCGGGGCGCCAACCAAACAATCTTGCCGGAAACCGGCAAAGCGAAAGTAGGTAGTTGAGCAAATTGAGTTCTAACCCAGCTTGGAATCGGACGGTTCGCGCCCCGAACTCAGCCGGGAACAACTCCAATTCGGGGACATCGCAGTTGTGGACGCGACGGCGATTTACTGGCGGCGGAAATACCCGACGTTGAGCGTCGCCCCATCCGTCCCGGAGTACCCATCGCCCCCCGTCCCAGTACCGAATCTTCCGGCTCAGGTACGTCAAGACGGCGGCGATCGTGGAAGCCCCACGGGGATTTTGGTTTCCAGGGCTGAGCGCGGTGTGGATCTCATCGATGGTTGCGAACGCCGGTGCCATCTCGCGGACCATTGCGGATGTGATCGCAGGGGTCGAACTGGCACCAGAAGTCACGAGCAGACCGCGACTGCGAGCCTTTTGATCTAAAGCCCCGATCCCGGCAACGAACTCGCGCCCATCGGACAGGTCGAGGTAGTGAGCACCAGCTTCCAGGCAGATCGAGGCGACGCGGTAATCCGCTCCTTGGAAGGGCCCAGCGGCGTGGATGACAACAGCAGAATCTTCTATCGCAGCCCGAAGTGACGCCGAGTCTTCGAGATTGCAGGGGACGAATTCAGCCCCGATGCGGTGGGCGAGATTGGACCCAACTCGAACGTCACGGCCCGCGATCCGAACACGGCATCCAGGGTGGTGTACCAATGCCTCGGCGACCCGGCCGCCGAACACACCATAACCGCCCAGAACAGTCACTATTTGCATGATTTCAAGTCGCTAAAGTACGCGAATGCCCAATGTCAATCGCTCTTGTTCAAGCGCCAGCGGCAACAGGGCCATCGCTTAGAATACTACAACTTGATTTTCTGCGCTGTCCAAGGTTCTCGTTCACCGCTTTGCTCCGTCGAACCCGCCAATCGAATCAAAATCGCTCTTGTAGCACCAAAACATCCCGGCGCTGACACGATGCCATAGAACAAAGGGCAAAACGACCATGAGACTGCATGCTATCCCCAAAGACCATCGTTCGGGATAGATTCTGACGCCACCCCCGATGTACCGTCGAGTACTGAGCGTACGCATAACTTCTCCGAGCATGTTTCGCGACATCACGCTATCCGCATCGATCGTCACTATAATCTCCCCGGTCGCTGCCGAAACACCCGCATTCCGAATTCTGCTTACGTTGCGAGCATCTTCTCGGACGATGCGACAATCCAATGAAACAGCAATCTCCTCGGTTCGGTCATTGCACCGGTTCAGGACAACAATGTGCTCGAAATCGATCGCTGCGAATTGTGCAGACTCAATTACCGACGAGACGCACGCTGCAAGGTGCTTTTCTTCATTATGAGCTGGTGTGATGACGGAAAGTTTCTTTTTTGATACAACGCCCCATCATGTACCAAGTGGGCGCAAGAAAAGGTTCGAAAGCCGAACGCCGACAACCGATATCTTAGGTGCAATGGATTGCTCTGCATTTCGGACATCTTTACGAGTTGGATGTCATTTGATCTTCGCACTTCGCCGAGGTCCTAGGTAGGTCCATTTTCCATCCGTAGCCTGCCCTCGATTAGGAACCAGCACGGCGTACCGTTCATCGCGTTTCTGTTCGTCGTAAAGTACATTTACGTCTTGAAATTCCTCGCCGAACATCCTGACCACTTCGGCCTTAGAGCGCAGATAGCAAACGGATCGAACCGTACTCTTGTCTTCGATCACACGAAAGTTGCTAGGCTCTTCAACGTTCATTCTTAAGCAACCAATAAAGATGTGCTTTGAATCACAGGCATACGGATACCCCAGGACTTCAAATGTTTCCGAATCGGCGTCGACAATGATGGAATTCCCAAAGTATGCGTTGTTCTTGTCTTTTGCGTACTCTGTACCTTCGAATTGAACATAGGAACCAGGATCAAAACCTTCCAAGACAGAAATACCGTGATAGACGTGGTTTTTGTCGACAGCATAGTCTCCAGATTTGAGGACACGGAACGTATCCTCATCGACATCCATTTCGTGGACTTGATATCCTGCCGCATTATTCGTCACAAAGGCCCATTTCCCGTCAATCTTCTTGTATCCGCTTTCGCAACCTGTCAGCAATAAAACCATCAAGCCAATGAGTATCGTCTCAAATCTCATAAATACCTCCTTCTGACGTCATGACAGCCATTATTTTTCAAGTCAAGTTTGGCGGAACGGCGACCGTGGTTAGGCCGCAGCCCTCCGCGTGAAGAGGTACTCATGATTTGTGCGACCAATCCAAGATATGCGAAAGGCAGTCTGTTCCTGTGCTGGGTGAATTGAGTGGACGAACAACAACCTGACTCCAGCGGCGGGGTGATGGTTTCCATATCAACGCCCCGGATCGTCGCTTGCGTGTATGGGATTGCTCCGAGGTTTTATGGTGAGTCGTTGAGGATAGCATCTTCAGAGCGCTCGAATATCACTGTTGCTCCAGAGCGTGTTCGGCGACAGTTAGAATTCCGCTTTAGCGACAATTAGAATTCCGCTGTTTAATTTTTCCTGGCTCACGATGATGCATTGCGGTCTTGGCTGGCTCGGTCCTTGCTGGCTTGTTCGAGCCGAAAGCTCGGAACGTTGAGTTCCAAGATCACGCTGTGATGCACGAGTCGATCGATAGCCGCAGCCGTCGTCATTGGATCCTTGAAGATGCTCTCCCACTTCGAGAACGGCAGGTTGCTGCTCAGCAGGATGCTCGATCTCTCGTAGCGATCTGCGATCAACGTAAAGAGCACTTCCATCTCCTCGCGACTCTGCTGAACATAGCCCAAGTCGTCGATGATCAAGATCGAGAACCTCCCAATCTTCGATAACAGTTGCGGTAGTTTCAAGTCCCGCTTCGCGGCCAGAAGGTGCTGCACCAACTTCACACACGGTGCAAAGCATACCGTATAGCCCGCTCGAACCATCGAATCCCCCAACGCATTGAGCAAGAGCGTCTTTCCCGTACCTGGACGACCAAAGATCAGCACGTTGCTCGGTTGCTTCAAGAACTCGCCCGTGCGAAGCAGTTCCATCTTTTGACGTACGGTCCTCGGCAATCGGGTCCAATCGATTTGATCCCAGGTCTTGCTCCGCTCCAATTCCGATGCTTTTAAGCGTCGCTGGATTCGATTCTGGTTGCGTGTCTGGCATTCGAGGATCGTCAGCTCGTTGAGATACTCCAAGTGACTCCAGTTCTCTTTGGCCGCTTGCTCTGCGATGCTGACCGCCGAAGTTCGCACCGTAGGCAGGCGAAGCTTCTTCAAACGGGAAGCCAGTTCCGATGGGTTCAGTGGCGTTCTCGCATGCTCGATCGAATTCGCTTCCGAGGTCAGATTGTTGGTCATTTAGCACCTCCTTGTGCTCTAACAGGTCATCGTATGAGTCGAGATCCGGTATCTCGACCTCCACATCTCGCATGTTCGTTGCAGGCAGGGCCGGGTGAATTTCATCGAGCATGGCAAACGCCAGCTTCTTGGTCAGATTTTGGCCCATCGCCATCATTCGCTGCGCGATGGGTTCTACGACGGCCAGGCCCTCCTGTTTCGCGCATTGGAGCATTCGAAGATAAACGCGCGTCGCATGGGCATCGCCGAGGGTTTCTCCCAGGTAATCGAATGCCTTGCGGAACTCAAGCGTTGGAAACATATGCTCCCGGTACCGATAGTGAGCGAACGCACCGGGCTTGCGGACCAAAGTGTCGATGACATGCCGAAAGTCAATGAATTCCTGCTTGCTGCCGATCAGTCGGGGTGCCTCGAAACGTCTCTTACCCGCGTACCAGAGTTCGATCTGGTCGGAATGAATTCGGATCGTCACGCGATGACCAATGAAGCAGCTTGGGATCGAATACCGATTCTGTTTGACAGTGATGATCGAGTTACTGCCCACCATGCAATCGATTTCCGTGTAGGTCGGAAACGGCTTGGGTGGCAACGAGGCGAGCACAGCTTGCTCTTCTTGAAATAATGTCTCACGTGGCTGGTTCCTTGTTGCGGCGCATCGCTTCAAAAACGCTTGGTACTCATCGACACCAGCGAAGTTGCGATCTCCTCGCACTCGCAAGCATTGATCGACGTGGTCTTTGAAATGCCCATGGGAAGACTCGCAATCGCCGTTCTCTTCGGGCGACCTCACGTTAATTCGATGAGGCTTGACTTCGAAATGCTCAAGCAGTCTTCGGAAGTTGGCTTGGAAATGCCGCTCGGTACTGAGATTGTTCACCGCGGCTGTCATGGAATCGAAACGAATGCGCTCCGTCAATCCACCCATTGCATGGAAGGCATTTTGAATCCCTCGAGCGACGGCTTCAAACGACTCGGATAAACAAACCTCGGCATACTCCCAGTTGGAGAATGTCAACACGCCATGAAACACCAGATGGTCGAACCGCTCCCCAGCGATCGTGATCTTCAGATCGTTCATGCTGGTGAAATCGATCGCCAGGACATCTCCTGCCAAATGCTCCTGGTCAAAGGTTACCTCTTGCTCGACGCGATGATCGATTTTCCAATCGCGAACACGTCGCTCCAAGGTCCTTTTCCATGTGGCGGGGAACGTTTCAGGGTGACGGGTTCGCATTTCTTCGAAAAGGATATAGGCCTTGAGCGCCGAGTCCTGCTGAAGCATCGCCTCGATCTCGGGCCAAAACGGCGCGAGTCGATCCGGATGCGTTCGGTAACTGCGTGGGCCTTTGTCTCGTGGAGGATCTTCTCCCTTGAGAATTCGCGATGCTGTCTTGGGATCCATCTTGCACTTCCTTGCGCACTGAGTGATGTTGAGGCCTTGGTTCCAAAGGCGACGTAAACGCGATTTCCGAATCTCCGTGATCATGGCAAGCCTCCTGAAAAATGGTGCTTGCCACAGTGAAAACCAAACCGCTTCACTCGGGAATTCTAATTGTCGCTGATCGCCACAAGTCGTTATGCTAGCGTTGCTTAGCGACAGGGAATTCTAATTGTCGCGGAAGACCAAATTCCGGGATTTCTAACTGTCGCTATACCTCCAGCAGGAGTTGTGCCAGTAAATGACGACGAGCCGCCAATACGGTGTCGAAATTGCGAGGCTTGGCCATCGAGTAGTTCATAGCAACATACATCTCCAGTCCAAATTCTTTGCCATACTTAAGCTCGCTAACGACGGCGGTAACGGGGCCGCCGCCAAGAGACTATGATTTCAATACCCGCGTCGCTGGCGGCTCCCGTTCACCGCTTTGTTCTGCGACGTTTCGGCTCACCATCATTCGATCGTGCTTCTCACGAGGAAGCAACATCGCGACGTAGTGCGTCCCCGTTGCGGATCGGTCGATAT
>JAGWWZ010000039.1 GCA_018970165.1 Planctomycetota bacterium
TACTACTCCATCCTAGCACCGAAACTGATTCGCAAGGAAGTCAAGGAACTCTCTGCGCAATCCAAGAGAGATTTGATGCGGCTGAACGAGACCTGCTCGCAAGACGGAGAGCGAGCTCGGAAACTGCTCGATCGGATTCTGCCACAAGCGACTTCGAATAACGATCAGCAGCAATCGCTTCGCGAAGTGCTTGAAGAACATGGTTTCGATCGGGAACAGCATGAGCAGATTCGTGCGGAGATCCTGGCAGGCCGAATCGGGCTCGCGGAAAACCGATTACCGATCCAGACCGATATCCGCGATGTGATCGACAAAGATTATGTCGATCTGCGATCGGGCAGCACCGTAAGCGCTGGGAGCATCACGTCCGGCGAGAAAGCACTCCGCGATGGTCTTGTCGGTGTCGTGACACTAGCTGCCGGGGTCGGTTCGCGATGGACCGATGGGGCGGGGGTCGTAAAGGGACTTCATCCGTTCTATCGTTTTCACGGCAAGCACCGAAGCTTTGTCGAAGTCCATCTAGCAAAGTCTCGCAAAACCTCGCGTCGCTTCAATGCTCCGGTGCCCCATGTGTTCACCACCGGTTACTTAACTCATGCACCAATCGAATCATTTCTTCGGAGCAACAATGACTTCGGCTATCCGGGTGATGTGATTTTGTCACCAGGTATGTCGGTCGGTCTGCGGATGATTCCGACTGTTCGCGATCTGATCTACTACTGGGAGGAAATGCCTCACCAAGTGCTCGACGAACAGCAGCAGAAAGTGCGAGAGAGTGCGCACGCTGCTATCACGAGCTGGGCGCGTTCGGCAGGTGAAGCGAGCGACTACATCGATAACGTTCCTGAGCAGTGCATGCATCCGGTAGGGCATTGGTTCGAGATCCCCAATATGCTGCGCAATGGCACGCTGCATCGCATGCTCGCTGCCCAGCCCCAATTGCGTTACTTGATGCTCCATAACATCGACACTCTCGGGGCAAGTCTCGACCCATTGCCGCTAGCGAACCATATCGATTCGGAAGCATGCTTGAGTTTCGAGGTCATCGGTCGTCGCATCGAAGATCGCGGGGGAGGATTGGCTCGCGTCGATGGCAAGTTGCGATTGCTCGAGGGGATGGGGATGCCGAGCGATCGGGATGAATTCAAGCTCACTTACTATTCGTCGATGACAACCTGGATCTCGATCGATCCCTTGCTCGAAGTGTTTGGGATCACTCGCAACCAACTCGCCGACCGGGAGTTGGTCGATCAAGCAGTCCGGCGATTAGCCCATCGCTTGCCGACTTACGTTACGATCAAGGACGTGAAGAAACGATGGGGATTGGGGCAAGAAGACGTCTTCCCAGTGACTCAGTTCGAAAAATTATGGGGGGACATGAGCAGCCTGTCGGACGTTCGCTGCGGTTATCTGGTAGTCGATACTTGCCGTGGCCAGCAATTGAAAGACCCCGCCCAACTCGACCCATGGGTTCAAGATGGATCCGCCGCCTATGTCGATGATTTATGCGATTGGGATAGCTGAACCCGTCCCGTCCAGTTCGGTTTCGGTTGTGCCGGCTTGCCAATGGGGATAAACTATGGGTATCCATGAACGTCTGGCGCGAGAGTGCTTGGGGACTGCAAAAATTCGAGTTCCCAGGCCGCCGAAGGTGTAAAGTGTCCCACAAACACTCAGGCAAAAGGACCGCCGCGACCGAAACATGGACTCTGGAGAGCGATTTTCTTCTTCGCATAACCTGCGGCGACGAAAATCCACCGAAGGGGCAAGCAGCCATCCGCTGCGGATCTCTCAGGTAACAAGGACAGAGGGGCTACCCAACCATCGATCCATTCGATCAGGAGCCTACCGTCGTGTCCTCATTCTCACCCTTCGTCGCTCGCCATATCGGTCCGAGAGACTCCGAAATCCAGCACATGCTCGCGGAGCTTGGCTTTACAAGCCTTGATGAACTGACCGATGCAGTGGTCCCACAAGGGATACGATGGAACCAACCTCTTCATGTTGGCCAGGGGATGAGCGAAGAGCAAGCCCTCGAAGCTCTCAAACGGATCGCTTCCAAGAATCGTTCGCTTCGATCGTTCATTGGTGCCGGATACTACAACACGATCACTCCGAAAGTGATCCAACGCAACGTTCTCGAAAACCCAGCGTGGTATACGTCCTACACACCCTATCAACCCGAGATCTCGCAGGGGCGTCTCGAAGTTCTATTCTATTACCAAACACTCGTTTCGGAATTGACTGGACTCGAGATCGCGAATGCATCGCTGCTCGATGAAGCCACTGCCGCAGCCGAAGCAATGGCGCTGGCACATCGCACGGTCAAGGGAACCCGGTTCCTGATCTCCACGGCATGCCATCCCCAAACGATCGAAGTGGTTCGAACACGCGCCATCCCGCTCGGGGTTGCGATCGAAACATTCGATGAACGGCAGCCGATCGAAAACTGGCAAGGAATCTTCGGTTTGTTGATTCAGTATCCCGGGACCGACGGTTCGATCGTCCATCCCAAGGCATTGATCGAGCGAGCGCACCAGAACAAGGCGTTGGTCGTCGTGGCGACCGATTTGCTGGCCCTCATGATGTTGCCATCACCCGGTTCATTAGGAGCGGACATCGCGGTCGGTAGCGCGCAGCGATTCGGTGTCCCACTCGGTTTCGGTGGCCCGCATGCAGCGTTCTTCGCCACCCGCGATGCCTACAAGCGAACCATGCCAGGCCGAATCGTCGGTCAATCGATCGATCGGCATGGCAAGCCTGCGTTCCGTTTGGCATTGCAGACGCGCGAGCAGCATATTCGCAGGGAAAAAGCCACTTCCAACATCTGCACCGCCCAAGCACTCCTGGCGATCATGTCCACCCTCTACGCCTGCTATCACGGGCCCGAAGGACTGCGAGCTATCGCGAGGCGCGTGCATGGTCTAACAAGCCGACTGTACCGATGTGTGACCCAGGCAGGACTGAAATGCCGATCGGATCGCTTCTTCGATACGCTCGCTATCGTGGTCCCTCAAGGTGCTGATGCCGTTATGGCTCACGCTGTGAATGCCGGCTACAACCTGCGTCGATTGGATGATTCGACCATCGGTATCAGCCTCGATGAAACAACGAGTGAATCCGATCTCCAAGCCGTGGCCAAGATCCTCGGTATCGAATGGATACCCGGCCAGGTCGAACCGCAATTGCGAGACGAAGAATGCCGCAACGATGTCATCCTGACTCAAGATGTATTCCATCGTTATCGGAGCGAAACCGAGATGATGCGGTATCTGCGGCGATTGTCGGAAATGGATATTGCATTGGATCGAGCCATGATCCCGCTGGGGTCCTGCACCATGAAGCTCAATGCGGCATCGGAATTGACCCCGGTCACATGGCCTGAATTCAACGGCATCCATCCGCTCGTGCCCGCCGATCAATGCCAAGGCTATCGCGAGATGATCGACCAACTCGAGTCGATGCTGTGCGAGATCACCGGCTACGATGCCATATCTCTCCAACCTAATGCTGGCTCACAAGGCGAGTATGCAGGTCTGTTAGCGATCAAGGCCTACCATGAATCGCGAGGCGAACACGACCGCGACATATGCTTGATCCCCAGCTCCGCACACGGAACCAATCCCGCAAGTGCACAGATGGCGAACATGCAGGTAGTGGTTGTAAAATGCGACGATCATGGCAACGTCGACTTGGCCGATCTCGATGAGAAGATCGCAACCTATGGCAAGCGAGTCGCAGCGATCATGATCACCTACCCATCGACCCATGGTGTATTTGAAGCCGGTGTCACGGCCGTCTGCGAGCGGATCCATGCTGTGGGCGGCCAAGTCTACATCGACGGAGCGAACCTCAACGCCTTGGTGGGAGTCGCCAAGCCGGGCTTGTTCGGAGGGGATGTGTCCCACCTGAATCTGCACAAAACCTTCTGCATCCCTCACGGTGGCGGCGGACCAGGTGTAGGGCCCGTGGGAGTTCGGGCCCACCTGGCCCCCTTCCTGCCTCGCGATGGAGTCCATCCTGAGCGCCAGGGGCCGATCGTTTCGGCGGCTCCTTTCGGCAGTGCTGGGATTCTGCCGATTTCCTGGATGTACATCCAAATGATGGGCGGGCCGGGATTGCGCCGAGCGACCCAAGTCGCGATTCTGAATGCGAACTACATCGCCCATCGCTTGAAAAACTACTATCCCATCCTGTACACCGGCGACCGAGGCTTGATCGCCCATGAGTGCATTCTAGATACCCGACCGATGGAAAAAGAGGGGCATGTCGGGGTCGATGATATCGCCAAGCGGTTGATCGACTATGGGTTCCATGCTCCAACGATGTCGTTTCCCGTCGGCGGTACGCTCATGATCGAGCCGACCGAAAGCGAATCGCTGGCGGAGCTCGATCGCTTCTGCCGAGCGATGAAGATGATCCATGAAGAGTACCTACAGGTTCTCCAAGGTGTCTGGCCCGCCGATAACAATCCGCTTTACAATGCACCCCATACGCTCGATGTGGTATTGGACGAACACTCGAAGCTTGCCTATCCGCGAAGGCTCGCCCTGTGCCCCGACCCGGAGGTACGGACAACGGTCAAGTACATTCCGCCTGTCGGACGCGTCGATAACGTGTACGGGGATCGGAATTTAGTCTGTGCCTGCCCCCCTGTCTCAAACTACGAACCGGATACGGATACCGAGTTAGCTCCAACATTGAGTCCCTAGTATCGGCCGGGAAAAGACTTTTCCGATCCTTCTTACAGACTGGAATTCGAGTTCGAAGCGAACAGACTATAGCATCGAATGTTCGATGGCTAACTAGAGACTCTATCCGACTCCTGGTATACCGGTCGGCTTTTCAATCCCGGGGGGCGGCTTCTTCACGGAGCCTGCGTCAATACCTAGTTTGTAGTAGTCGACCAGAAAGATGAATGCCAGCACCGCGAGTGCAGATCCGACTAAGACGAGGACAATAGTTAGAAGACGTCGAATTCGGCTTGGCATCTTAGTTCCAAAACGATTTAAGAAAAGAAAAATGGGGCAGAGGAAGTAACATTCCTCTGCCCCATTTGAAATTACATACTAAGAAGTCGCTTCGGAGGCTGTGGAAGCATCTCCTGCGCCACCGGACTCCCCTGCTCCTCCTGTTGAGGGATTTGCACCGGGCCGTGGTGGCACTTTTTCTGGGGCTACGGTTTTCGTATCCCCGCCGCAACCGGCGAGCGTTACGACGAATAGTGCCAACAAAACGAAGTTCGCAATTCTCACTAGACAAATCTCCTACTCTGGACCTTCGAACAACTGACCATCGGCCATACTTCCGGCAACCAGCCAAACTCTGTACTCGGTGTTGAGCGAGAATCCGCGAACTGAACCGTCAGCAAAAGTCGTGTTGATGATTCCACCGGAATGGAAGCTGGAATATCGGAACCAAGTCTTGCAAGCTACCGCCGTCTGCCAGGGGGTTCCGGAGGTGGGAACACTTTGCATCCAGTGAGTTATCATACCGCTAGCTGTCAAGAACCAGAAGGATGTGTGACGACCGATGGAGCGGCATGGGTTATCAAATTCCCCGGTGACTTCTCCAAACATGATGGTATTGGATGTTCCGTCCAAGATTTCCGCCATCTTGGTCTTACTTCGCTGATAGAAAATACCCTTCAGAGATTGGAAGGTCACGCCTGGGACTGGATCAGTCGCAACAGTCACTGCTGTGGTTCCTGTGCTACCTCTTCGACCTGCACAACCCATGTAGTTGGTCTTGCCCATCGTCAAGTGCCACGAAGCATCAGGAGTACCTTCGTACCACAGGGAGGAGGCAGGTGCTCCAGCAAGCCCGTTCGCCGCCCAACTGTGGAGAAGCATCGCAGTGTATCGAGTACCGCCGTAAGCATCGTCCGATGGGCAGAGCAGACTACCGATTCGGTAGTTGCCAGCGGTCCAAGCGTTGTTGGTGCTCCAAACGATGTCATACCGGCTAGCTTGTGCGGTTGCGACACCGACGCCATCGCGATCGACGTTCAAATCCTTGTCCGACTCGACCAACTGGTAAATCGCTTGCTGCTCCATATAGGGAAGCATGTAGGTCAAGTGACCAACTCCGGAGTTCGTATTCCAATCCTGTTGAGGAAGGCCTGCTGTTCCGACTCTGTTAATTCCGAGGTAGCCTGGCGGAAATCGCTTTGTGGCCGACTCGAAGTTGTGAGCAGCAAGACCAAGCTGCTTAAGGTTGTTGGTGCACTGCATTCGTCGTGCAGCTTCGCGGGCTGCTTGCACGGCAGGCAACAACAGACCGACCAGGATGCCGATGATCGCAATAACCACCAGCAATTCCACCAGGGTGAAACCGCGGTGAAGCTCTCCTGAAGATTTCTTCATTATAAAACCTCTATAACGGAAAGAATGAAACAAAACGATCGAGTGGAGCGACAACTTCCAACAATAGAGAGAATAAGGACACTTGAACGCTCAAACGCGGCGTAGACGAACCGCGAACATCTCGAACTTCTTGATTCTCTGTTCCTTGACAGTTTTTTCAACAGTTTTTGGTCAGATTTAGCCTAATTTTTGCCAAATAATTCCCTGGGGATCTCTCGGCTAATCGGTTCCGAATCCGGTGGATTGGCTAAATGTCCGCAAAAAATTGGGGATTTTTTGGAGTTGCGGTGCTGGCTGTGCCCCTACGCACTAAACGCCGCTTACATCGGCAGCATCGGCCTATGCTTCTTGCTCAAACAGGATCCCTGGTGCGTGGAAAGACTAGATAGCTCAAGTGCTTGAGCGGGAGCACTCGGACTCCCATCCGACCGCGAAATCGGAAACCCGCGAAATCGGAAACCAGGCGATTGAGACTCAGACAAGCCGCGTGATGCCGCACGATTCACGATTGGTTCGTGTCGCTGGGTGGTTCGTGTCGTTGGGACTTGAATTTTTTGTCTACCGAGCATTCATAAACTCGACCAGGCGAAATCGGGTTCGCCTGCATGTCACGGAATGCTCTCTCTCATTTCGAAAAAGCGAGTGGCTCTTATGGCTACCATTCCATGCGATATGCATTCCGACCAGGATTGCAACTGTGCGCGGTGTGGACATGAGTGCAGTCGTGTACAGATCGAGGAAGACAGGCCACTTCATCGCATTGCTGAAGTTCGGTCGCAACAGGGATTATCGTTGCGGGCCATTTCGCGTCGGACCGGGATCGACATCCGAGACCTCAAGCAACAGGAACTCGCGACCACTGACTTAAGCCTCCGCGATCTGTATCGGTGGGCTGCGGCGTTGGAAGTTCCCGTCGATAGTCTCCTCGTGGATCGCGATCACGAACTCTCCAGCAGCGTTCGAGATCGAGCAGCGCTCGTCAAGATCATGAAGACCGTGGTTGCAGTGCAGGAAATCGCTACCTCGCCACGTGTTGCTCGCATGACCGAAATGCTCCGTGAACAATTGCTCGCCATGATGCCTGAACTCGCCGAAGTAGGGGGCTGGCCCAACTACGGCAGCCGTCGCCCGCAAGACCACGTTGGTCGAATCGCTGGCAATCCCATCAATGTCGACAACCTGTCGCTCGAGTAGGCAACTCTCCTACTCAGCCTTCGTCCCCGTACGTCGCCATACTTCTTCTTCGGTCATAAGAAAAATAAGAGCGAGCTCTTACGAACTCGCCCTTACTTGCACATCGAGAGTAGACGAAACTGGAGACGCCTTCCGCTCTACTTCGCTCGATTATCAACTCAATTCCGGCAAGGGGAGGACACACCATAGACCAGGCTTGTCTTTCTCATCCTCTCCCGATGAGAATGCCCAGTCAACTGCCGCCGCGTAAGCGGAATCGGTGTTATCCGGTTCGCTCTCTCCAGCGGAGGGCATCTCCGAATTCCTTGACGATTGGAGATTGAGTTGATTGATTACAAACAACACATCGAGCGGGCTGATGTAGCCATCGTTGTTGGTATCGATAAAGCTGTTGTTGGGCAACGATTCCCCTTGGGCTGCCGCAGAAGGAGCGAAGCTACTGACCGCACCGCCGCCCCGTGAATTGAGTAGGTTAATCAATACCAGCGCATCGAGAGGCGTGAGGCTGTTATCTCCGTCCACATCGGCAGGGGATGAGGTGTTGTGCATCCGAGCGAAAATCGGAGTGGGTACGCCGAGACTGATGCCACTACCGCCGTCATCTTTGCCAGGAAACTCGCTTTCTCCCTCGTTGTCTCCATCCGCTCCTGGGTCGCCTTCCCAATCACCGACAGGGAATGGGCAAACAGCTGGTCCGTCAATTCCATCGACTTGTTCACCACCGTCCGTAGGTTCATCTGCATAGAACCATATCCCATCGCGAAGATCCAGATGGATGTCCGGATCATCTGGGGATTTGCTGTCGGGCACACCGTCTCCGGGAACACCAATATCAGGCACGCCGCTGTCAGGAACTCGACCATCAGGTCCGCCATCGGCTCGTAACTGGCTTGTGATTACGAGACTGTAGCCGACTGACTCGCCGTTGGCATCACTCACGACCAAGTAGTACTTGCCAGCTTCAAGTTCTGGCACTTCGATCAAATTGCCTTGATCTCCTTGGCCATACTGCAAGCCTGATGCATCGAATAGAGCGATTCTGAATCCAGCATTTTCAACTCGGTATGCTGAGCCGTAAATTTGCACGGGACCGGTTTCAAGCATCTCAAAAGCGAAGACATCTTTGTCGCTCGCCCCGACGATTTCACCATCCGTGGATTCATGACCATCACTCCTCGTATCGAGAACCGTTGCGTCCGGACCGATCTCATCCGCATCGTCTGGTCGCGGAGTTACTTCCGGAAAGGTCGGTGGCTCTGCGGTCCATGCGGAAACACGCAGGTTGTATTCCGTCATTTCACCCGTAGGGCTGGAAATCTCCAGGGAGTATTGCCCCTTGGCTGATCCGACTAAACTGAACCAGCCTTCGGAGTCCACCACCGCGCCCTGTACCTCCTGGCCTGCAGCATCGAGGACCCTGAATTTTAGCGATTCGCGACCTTCAATCTTCCACGCGCCGGTGGAAAAGGAGTTGCGATCGGCCATGTCGATGCGAAGGACATCGACATCCCCTGCAAAGTCCAAGGCTCCGCGAATGTCCGCAAACCCAGAGCTGATGTCGATGTTCGGATCGGTCGGGGTATCCAAGATATCCCCAGCCATCAGGCTCCGCGACTCAAGCAATTCGTGTCGAAGCGTTCTTGAAAAGCAGCGATTTTTTCGGTTCCTGCTTCTCCGTTGATAATAAGTCATCTGTGTTTTCTCCCTGAGAATAGTTTTGTCGAGGGTATTCCTCGACCGGATCGAGCAACTTCGGCTACGAATTCGAGCTATTCTTCAAGGTTGAAAGACGCTTCAGATGTAACGATTTTTCTTCGTCGTTTTGATGCTTCAGGATTCGGCTGGTTTCCTGAAGAATGATTAATGCACCTGCCATGATCATGCCGAGCCACTGCTGGAGAGAACGAGTCCTAGGAGCTCGTATTTCCGGGTCTTTTGTGTCGCGCAGGAGCGTCCATGGGTTCGCATCTCCCTTTGAGCCTTCTTCCTCTTCACCATTCCCCCCATCTCCTCTACTCAGCTTTTCCGAGCTCAGGAAATGACTGACAACCATGGCGACAACCTTCTTGGTTGTGTCATCAGCTCTTTGACCCTCCCGTGCCCTTTCAGTAAGCTGAGCCTCACTAAGTTGGTCCAAGAGAGGCAACTTGTCGTCATCCACCACCTGCTGGATGGATGGTTCGGAGTATGAATTCCTCAGTTTCGACATGTTTGCTTTCGTCTGCGGCTGGTTGACGAAATAACGAGGCGCGGTACTCGTGGACCAACTCGGGAGAAGCGAATTCTCTGGGATCGAGTTCCCGGAGAAGGCCGTAAATGCCACATCGATCGAACTGAATCGTTGCATCTCGGCGGTTAATGACGGACGACCTGAGACAGAGTAGTCCGAATCGCGTGAGGCCCCAGGTTCAATCCGCAACGAATCGCTTGCGAGATCGAGATTCCACTCCAAACCATTTCTGTTGGTTGCCGAAACAGCGTAGGGCACCAGTCCCGCGGCAAAATTCGCGGCAGCTTTTGCAAAATCCGAAGGTGGAACTTGTTGAGGGGTAGGCTCGTGTTTGTCTTCCGTCTGAGGCGTGGGCTTGGGCGGTAAATCCTTTCCCTTACCATCTTTGCCCTCGAGGGTTTCGACCTGGCTGATATTCAAACCCTTTGTAGGATCGATCCACAATGGCGGTAGGACATGCTCTTTATCTTGATCCAATCCAGGAGGTGCGACGTTATCTTCCTCGGGTGTCTCATCGATAGGGGAATCGGAAATCGGATCATCGGTCCAATCCCCAGGCTCTCCTTTGTGAAACTCATCTACAACCGTATTGTCAATCCCGATTTCATCGATCAACCATGGGTCACCATCCTGAACTGCATCAGGTAGTCCTCCAAAACCATACGAATCGATCACGTTATCGAACGAATGATCCACTTGATCGACAATCACCGCATGGTGGAATTCAGCCACTTGATAGCCTTCAACAGTCTCTATTTCGGTGGTTACATGATAGAGATCGCTGGCCATGCAAATGCGTTGTTCAAAGCATTCCAAGCTAGCGATCAGCTTTTTTCGTGTTTTCGTTGCTTGCTTCATGTTGTTGATCTGATTGGCCATTATGAAAGGCCATCGCTTTCGGAAACAAACCTCCGCTTGCCTTTTTCCACTTCTATTCTTTGTCTTACCTGAAGTTCATCTAGGACCTCGAGATTTCTCTGGATGCGATTCAAAAAATGGGGTATCTCAGGCTGTGCGGGAAATTTCATCTGTGCAGATCGCAACAAAGCTTTCGCTTCCTCAAAGCATTGTCTTGCACGATCGTGGTTACGATTCTCTAGATGCAACTGAGCCCAATTGTTGTAGCATGCTGCCAATTCCACATGCCCTTTCACATAATCCGGGTAACGTTCGAGGACGGAACTGAGTTCGTCGAACGCTCGCTGGAATCGTTGTTCAGCGCGGGTTAGTTGCCCCTGCTTTCGTTCAGCGATCCCCAAATTGCTTTGCACAATAGAGACCAGCATGCGATGGGATAATCGAGAGTGATTTGACATGCCACACTCGGTTTGTATTTGAACTGCTTTCTGCAGAAGTTCTGCCGCTTGCACGGGATCCTGATCGAGAACGATGGATGCGTGATTGTTCAACGCTAAGGCTATCTGATGGAGCAATAAAGCGTGGTCGCTAGCCGAAACTTGTTCAAGCGATTCCTCGAGTTCCTTCACAGAATGACTCAATAATTCGATCGCCTGCTTCGGGTTACCCGTCTTGACGTGATACAAACTGATTTCAGATCGCGTCTTTGCAAGTTCCTCCAGGCTCGAAAGATCGCGGCCATGCGAATCAATTGTCCCATCGAGCAGCCCGATGGCCGAGTCGAAATGAGAACGCGCCGATTGCATATCCCCCAATCGACTTTGCAAGATGGCCAAATCACGATGGCATGCAGCGATCGCGATAGCATCTTCGGAGTTCCGTATCTCAAGCGAGAGGACATGCTCCCATCGCCGGAGTGCATCCTGATACCCTAGTCTTGCTGCTTCCAGATTACCCAAACGCTGCGACACTGACGCTAGGCGATGGGCAGCCTGGGCTGCCTGGCGGGCGAGTGCAGGGTCATGCTCCGAGTACTTGATCAACTGGGAATAGTACTCGGACGTCTCCTGGAGGATATTGCGTCGAATCTCTTCGGTGCCTGGTATACCCTCGAGTTGATCTGCGAAATCCGAACCAAGCCGATCCACAATGAGATGCGCGTTGTTGGCAAACATCTCCGCTCGATTTCGCTGTTGCATGACAATCCAGGCAAAGGAAACGGATCCGATCGCCAGTAGCACGACCGCCATCCCGACGGCCGCTACCCATTTCTTTTTCCGGAGCGCCCATTTTCCAAGTCGATCGGCGACCGAGGGCCGGCGAGCGACAATGGGCTGATGATGGAGAAATCGATGGAGATCGTCGGCTAGCTCCCCCGCAGTGGCGTAGCGTTCGTCTTTCTCCGGAGCCATACACTTGGCAATGATCGTCTCGAGATCCACAGGAATCGATGGGTTGATCAAACGGGCTGGCATCGGCTTGGCTCGCTGAATTGAAGCCAGCACTTGGTATCGATCGGTCCCGTCAAAAGCATGATGGAGCGTCAGCATCTCGTACAACGTCACACCCAAGGAGTAGATGTCTGCACGATGGTCAACCAAGTGAGAGCGACCGTTTGCCTGTTCCGGACTCATGTAGCGTAGCGTTCCTACCAAGTCCCCATCGATCGTCACACTTTGGCCATCTTGGATACGAGCGAGACCGAAGTCGGTCAACCAAAAATTGCCTTGCCGATCCACCATCAAGTTCGAGGGTTTGATATCTCGGTGAATGATTCCTCGGGAGTGCGCGTAATGTAGTGCCTTGGCGACATCAGCCATCTTATGAACGATCTGTCGGACATAATTCGCACTCTTCAGGGTTCGTCGGGTTGATTGAATCGCATTGGGTGTGGAATCGACTCGGACAGCACTTTGTTCTTTCGAGGCAGATTCCATCCACACATGCTCCGAGGCCCCACCTCGCTTGAGCGATTCCAGGAACGCTTCCATGGTCTGCCCGTCGATGTATTGCATGCTGTAGAAATGCACGCCTCGCTCATTGCCGACCGAATAAACCGGGACGATATTGGGGTGATGCAAACTTGCGGCAGCCTGGGCCTCGGTGTGAAATCGAGCGATCTGGTTGGGATCGAGAACCGCTGCAAAGGGAAGCATCTTCAAGGCCACACGTCGTTGAAGCGATCGCTGTTTGGCCAAATAAACAACTCCCATTCCCCCTCGGCCGATCTCTTGCAGGATCTCAAAGTCTCCCAACACCGTCCCTTGATGAAAAGACTTATGGGTGAAGGCAGAGATCGAACTCGATGGGTGATCGTTAGGAATGGCGCAGAGCGCATCGATGTCGGCTATCATGCGCTCGACATGAACCCGAAGTTCCGGATAGTCGCGGAGGAGCGGTTCGATGGATATCGGATCGCCACGCTCTACGCTTGTAGCATACTGCTCGAGGATTTCGGCTAGACGCTCCTGCAACTCTGGCGATAGTGCGTCGATACCTGATTGAAATAGCGAATCGATCATCCTTTACCTTCCTGTGCTCGAAGCAGAGGTTTCGCGCAGCTTCTCAATGGCTCGCATCCAAATCATGCGGACTGCGCCACTGGTCTTGTTCAACCGGACCCCAATATCCTTGAATGGCAAACCTTGGATATGCCGAAGAATGATGACCTCGCGATGCTCCTCAGGAAGTCGCGAGATAGCGTCCGAGAGCCGAATCAGCGACTCGTGACGTAGAATGCCGGAACTGACCGAGGAATTGGGAGCGGCCACGAGAGCTTCGAGCCTCGCAGCCGACTGATCCGCACGTCCCTTGAGATCCTCCATCGACAATTCCCGTCGCATATCCCGTTTGGCGGTCATCAAATGACACTCGATGGCTCGCTTCAAATTATTGATGAGGATCGTTCGCAACCATCCACTGAATTCCGCAGGGGATTTCCCCACGAACTGAAGAAAGTCCCGGTGCGCTTCGAGTAAGGTTTCCTGCACAATATCCGACGCCCCGACCCGTCTTTTGAGTCGATCATCCATTTGGGCATGGGCCAGCGTTTTCAAATAATTCATATAGGCGCCGAGCAGGCGACCAAGAGCATCCGCGTTTCCACCCCGGGCTTGGCACAACCAATTCTCGATATTGATCACCGCCGAATCGTTCATATAGACCACCTGCTCGGACACCTTGTCGCCCCCCCAGGCGACTGACGCCCCCAGCCACTGCAAATGGTAGGCCTGCAAATGGTAGGCCGGACGCCGAAAGCCCTGTCACGCATAGAGTGTTGGATTCCGAGGAAAATGGGGGCGAAAGCCCTCACTCCCCCCATTTGGTGGGAATTTCTAGTTCGCATACCAGGGCACAGAGAAGGACTGAGAGTCCGACGCACACGTGAGATTCAGCGGCGCAAGTCCTTTTCTGACCGAAACTTTGGCAAAACAAGCTCGCAACGCTCCGATATGCTTCGCAATCAGACCGCGTTGATCCAACCGAGCGGGTTGACCCATACTCCGAGAACGAAACTCCGAGAACGAAGTCCAACTGGCTCCACCCGGAACTGTGGCGTTTTCGCTCCCTAGCCCCCGAGGCGTACACGAGACGGTTGATGCCAAAACGCTACATCGATTCGCAACGTGAAGCCGAGAGATTGGATTCCTTGCGGCCGCGATCTCAGGGTGCAGCCCCGAAAGCCTGGAGGGCCGCGACCGCATCTTCCGGTCGCAGGACGGAGAGTCGTCGGGTGTTGGGGTCAACGCACGTGCGAGCGAGCAACTCGCTGCCGATGCTGGCAAGGCCGCGAAAATTTCTACGCTGGATATCATTCATCCCACGGCTCGCGCATTCCGCCAAAACACGTTCCACCTCGCGATGATCTTTTGGATACCAGACCTTAGCTGCGGATCCGGAGGTCAGTTCACACAGCGGCGCGGCTACTGAAAAGATGCGACCGTTCTCGAGCCAGTGCGGCAGCCAGCGATGAAAGAACCACAGCATGAGCACCGAACAGTGGATACCGTCCGCATCGGGATCAAACAGGAGGTGCACACGCTCAAACGGACAGGGGTTCGGAAACGACGAGGACCCTAGCGACTCGCCGAGTACATGCAGCAATTGAGAATAGAGTTCGTAGTTGGCAACCTTTGCTCGCGATGCCTTCCATGCATTGAGCGGCTTGCCTTGCATCGGCAAAACCGCTTGGAATTCATGGTTGCATACGCTTTCTACGGCAATCGCTGCAGAGTCACCCTCGACAAGATAGAGTTCGCGAGGCTGTTCCGCAGGATCCATGTTGATTCTTCAGATTACTTCGTGTCCGATTTCCGTACACCCGTGAAGTCGATTTCGCCAGCGTTGGTCCCGAGCTCATAGTCGATCATCCCTTCGATCTTGTCGCCGTAGGGGCGGCCCTTGTAGTCCGCCTTGATCGTCGTCCCTTGAAAATCGGTCTCGATACCGAAGCAGAGTTGATTCTTCTCGATCTTGACGTTTTTCGCGTCGATTCGGATTTCCTGACCCGATTCATTCATCGAGGCATAACTGGCCTTGAGCGAGTCTCCATCCTTGGAGATCGTGACGACCGGTTCGAGGATGGTGCCGTTGGCATCGATTCTCATTTTCCAGGTACCAATCACATCGTCTGCTTGAACACTTCGCGTAGCCGTCCAAGGCAGATCGCGGCTCTCCTCAGCAGCGGTTGCACGCACGGAGCCTGTCAATTCATCCTTGGCAATACTTCCTTCGAATTCCAACTTCACGTCCATCCCCTGGTAGTTGAGGTTGAAGTCAAAAGTAAGTTTCTGGCCCGAGATCTTTCCGTTGCGAATTTCAATCTTGCGCCCAGCACTGCTTTCATAAACCCCTTTGACTTCCTTGTCTTTGGTATCCTTGATGTTCGATCCGATCTTCAATCGCACGAGATCTTTGTACTGCGTTCCATCCAAGTCGTATTCCCAACGCCATGTCCCTGATGGATCAACGGCACTACCCGTCCCTTCCTGGGCAAATGCGTAACCCGCAGTAGTCACAAGTCCCAAACAGAGAGCCACGCTAGACGCAAACAACGACAGAGCCGCAAAACGATTCATCGACATGATGTGAGCCTTTTATAAAAAGAGCAAAGGAGAGGTTTTTCGGGATCACGAGAGCAACGGATCACGAGAGCAACATGGTACTGGCATACGATTCACTAGGGAAGGAATCTGATACGAAAGTGAATTGACGAATCCGATGTCTTCACCAAGTTTTCATCACGACGGGTAAACAGATTTGCAATCTTCGCGTTGGCGCTGAGTTGCTCTCGCTTGGTTCGTTCGGTAAAAATAAGGTTTTAAGATGCAATTTGCTGGAGATAACGATGTATCGAATCTGGGTTGATGAGCCTCCCCTGGACAGCATTCGACCTATGCTCCAGGGGGTCGCGGAACTCATCGGCCCGGGAGCTCCGATCGAGGATTTGGCATCCTGCGACGCGGCTCTCGATCCAGGCGCACCATGGACTTCGGCCCGTATGGATCAAGCACCCCGACTGCGAGTGATCTCTCGGATCGGAGTCGGCTACGACAATATCGATGTGCAGGGAGCAACTCAACGAGGTATCGCCGTATGCTATACGCCCCACGGTCCCACGCTATCAACTGCTGAACATGCAGTTGCATTGATCTTTGCGGTTGCTAAAACGGTCGCCTACGCCGATCGTGAGGTTCGCGCTGGGCGATGGCACACCCACTTCTTTACCCTGAAGGGGATGGAGCTCCGCGATCGTGTACTCGGATTGATCGGACTAGGACGCATCGGAGGTCATGTCGCCATGATCATGCAAGCGATCGGCATGCGAGTCATTGCCTGCGACCCGATGTTATCCATCGAGAAGGCGGCCCAACTTGGGCTTCAAAAAGTCGATTCGCTGGACGAACTACTAAAACAAGCCGACGTTGTCTCGCTACACGCCCCAGCGACTTCGGAGACTCGCCATCTGATCAATGCATCCAGGCTCCAAACCATGAAGCAAGGCGCGATCCTGATCAACACCGCGCGCGGTTCGCTGGTGGACGAACAAGCATTAGCCCATGCGCTTCGATCGGGTCATTTGGCGGGAGCGGGATTGGATGTCTTCGAACGCGAACCCATCGCATCGGACAATCCACTTTTGCATCTGGAGAACGTCGTCTTGACCGATCACATCGCCAGCCACACCTGGGCAGGCCATCATCGTCTCTACGCGATGGCGGTCCATCACGCCCTGCAAGCCCTCCGAGGTGAAAAACCTGACTCCATGCTGAACGAGGTTTCTGTCCGCCTTGCATAGGATGAGCCCGTATACGCAGGAAATCCCATGGGCAAAAATATGGACGGGCAAGAAGATGGAAGATGGAGAACCAAATCTCAGGAATCGAAGTTCATTTTGTAGGCTTCGATTGAGACCATAGAATCTAATTAACCCTACCAACCTCCCCATGAGCATTCCGATGAGAACGAATCGAGTTAAGAAACTACTGAAGGAAGGCAAGCCAACATTTGGGACTTGGCTCAGCCTTGGAGATGTCTTCGCTGCGCGCGTCTTAGCTCGCATGGGCTACGATTGGCTGACCCTAGACTTAGAACATGCGCCTGTCGATTTGCATCAGGCATCCATTATCTTCGGTGCCATCGCCGATCTGGGGTGCATTCCGCTCGCCCGCGTGCCGCAAGGAAGCCATGATCACATCAAACGGGTCCTGGATGCGGGTGCATTTGGGATCGTTGTCCCGATGGTCGACACCGTCGAACAAGCGCAAACCGCCATCCGCGCTGCCAAGTACCCGCCAATCGGCAACCGCAGTCTCGGAGGGAGCCTGAGCGCCTTGAACTTCAATTGCTCGTCCGGGGAATACTTCAAGAAAGCCAACGACGAGATCCTGGTTATTCTGCAAACCGAGAGCCCTCGCGGGATTGCGAATGCTCCCGAGATCTATGCACTTCCAGGTGTCGACGCGATCTTCGTTGGACCAGTTGACCTGAGAGCCCAGATGCGAAACCCGGATGGGACCGAAGCCTCCGAAGAGGAATTCCAGGCCGCCCTTCAGCAAGTCGTCGATATCGGTAAGAAGACCGGAACCCCGACAGGTATGCATGTCATGGATGCGCACGCCGCACGCAAGAGAGCCGACCAGGGGATGCAGTTCATTGCTATCGGGAGCGAACTGAGGATGATGACCGAGCGAGGCCGCGAACTGCTCGGACAACTCGACCCCGAGCGACTCAACAAAGATTCCATCGGCTACTAAATAGCAACAGGCAACATTTTTTATGAGCAAGCGCGAGCGAGTCTTCGTCACACGGCAAATTCCATCCCCCGGGATCGAACTCCTGCGATCCCACTTCGAAGTCGATATCTGGCCAGACCCGCTTCCTCCTAGCCGCGAGCAACTGCAGTCGCGAGCCCAAGGGGTCTTTGGATTGCTAACGCTTCTCAGCGATCCGGTCGATGCAGCGTTGATGGACGCTGCGGGTCCATCGTTGCGAGGAATCGCCAATTATGCGGTGGGCTACAACAATATCGATGTCCAAGAAGCGAACCGCCGCTCGATCGCGGTCGGCAACACCCCAGATGCTCTTACCGATGCCACCGCCGACATCGCGGTTGGGTTGGTTTTGGCAGCCGCCAGACATTTTCAGGAATCGATTCTCCAAGTTCGCGCTTTGGAATGGAAAACATGGGAACCTATGGGGTTGCTCGGTCTGGACCTGAAGGGAAAGACCCTGGGAATTCTAGGAATGGGCAGAATCGGCGCTGCGGTCGCGAGAACCATGGTGGGGGGCTGGAAAATGAAATTGCTCTACACCTCGCGCACCGACAAGCCGCAAATCGATTCCGAACTCGGCGGTCGACGAGTTCCACTCGAGGAACTCTTGTCGACCAGCGATGTCATCAGTATCCACACCGATCTCAACCCAGGAACCAAGCACTTGATCGATCGCGACACGCTGTCGATCATGAAAAGCAATGCTATCCTAGTGAACACCGCTCGAGGTGGCGTGATCGACCAGGAAGCGTTGTACGATGCCCTTCGAGCCAAAACCATCTTCGCCGCCGGCCTCGATGTGACCGACCCGGAGCCGCTGCCGAACGACAGTCGACTCCGCGAATTGCCCAACTGCACGATTCTGCCTCACATCGGCTCGGCAACCTTTGTCGCCCGAAATACCATGTCGATCATGGCAGCCAACAATCTGATCGCAACACTCCATGGCCAGCCCATGCCGCACGGAGTCCCGATGCCGAAACAATCCTGATCAAACAGCTACCTTCCGTCACCTCATTCCAATCCATTGCATGCTCGCAACAACGTTCCGGCCACTGTTCGTACTGATCGCGATCATGCTGATCTTGTCAGTATCTCCGCTGCGCTTGCCGCACGCGTTGGCTCAAACGAGCGATCCGGTGGATCCTGACTCTTTATCGACAAAGATCGATCAAGTCGTCGCTAGGAACTATTTCGGTCCGGAAGTGCCGCTCGCCAGCGATGCGGAATTTCATCGTCGCGTTTATCTGGATCTGCTCGGGCGAGGTCCTTCGCCCAGCGAAAGCGAAGCATTCTTCCATCTCATCGATGCCAATCCGGACGCGAGACAGACCATTCGCAACGAAGTTATTGACGATCTTCTGGAGCGAGAGGAGTTCTCGCGTTACTTCGCCAAAGTACTCGATGTCATGTTCACGGAGCGGCGCGAGGTGATAGGGACTTTAGAGTTTCGCGCATGGCTGCGGCAATGGATTCATGACCGACGTCCGCTGAACGAACTGTGTACCGAAATCCTTGCCGCAGACGGGACCGGTGAGAGCCTCCGGCCAGCAGCGAGCTTCGTCATCAATCGACAGGCTGAACCCAATTTGGTGACTCGCGACGTAGGCCGTATCTTCTTCGGCCGCGATGTGCAGTGCGCTCAATGCCACGATCATCCACTGATCTCGGACTACGAACAATCCGAGTACTTCGGCATTCTTTCCTTCGTCAACCGAACGTACCTGTTTCAAGACGAAAAACGCGGCAACAAACCGTTCCTTGGCGAAAAAGGAGAAGGGACCATCGAATTCGCGTCGGTCTTTCGTCCCGAGGTAGGTAAATCAGTCGCCCTGCCAGTGCTGCCGATGTCGATGGCGATGGATACCGAACCCGATTTTGCCGATGCTGCCGATGCCTATATTGTTGCACCCGAGAAGAACAAGCGTGGCGTCCCGCGTTACAGTCGCCGTCAACAACTCGCTGTGCTCGCAACCCATCCTGAGAATCAATCGTTCAATCGCAACCTGGCAAACCGTTTGTGGGCAATCATGCTCGGCAAGGGTGTCGTCCACCCGGTCGACATGCATCACTCGGACAACCCACCTGCCTCCGCGGAATTGCTTCGACTTCTTTCCGATGAATTGGTCGAATGCCATTACGATCTACGCGCGTTCCTGCGACAAATCGCGAGATCGCATGCCTACCAGCGTTCGGTTTTGATTCCGGATCTCCAACATTGGGAAGGCCCCGCCTGCGGGTCGCAGCGATTGAACGAGAAGTTGATGCGGATCGACATCGAACAACAGAAGCTTAAGCCCCAGCTGGACTCATTGGATTCGGAATTGGCTCTCGCTACCAAACAACTGCAAAAGGCCCAGGCCGATATCGGCAAACTTCAGGCTCAAGCCGACGAAGCAAAAAAACAACTGGAGCATCTTTTCGAAAAACGCGACAAGGAAGTTTCAAAACTGACCGAACTGAAAAATCAACAGGCAAAACAACAACAGTTGGTCGAGTCATTCCAGGCTGCATCGCAAGAGGCTGATAAGGCTATAAAACTCACACCGGAGGATCAGGAATTGGTCGCAGCCCGAACGCTGCTCGGTACCCGAACAACATCTGCCAATGAAGCTAAGGCTACCTTAGACAACGCAGTCCAAGAGCAACTCGAGAACGTCGAGGATGCCGAGTATCGCGTAGACGATCAACGCAACCGTATACATGCTTTGACCAATCGTCGGCTAGCCCTCACGGAATTCGTCGTGGAAGCTCGAGGTGTCGAGCGACGTGTGCGCAAACAGATACAGAGCGTGATCGATCAGCAAACGGATTGCGATCAGCAACGCGCGAGGATTAAGCAGTTGCTGAAATGGTCGGAACTGCGTGACCAGTCCAGAGAAATGCCGAATGAGGAATCAAAAATCGCTTTGGGATCGCTCGAGCGAGATCTCGTCGAATCATGGGTACGCATCTCTGCAATCCGGTCCGTGCGAGGCCTGAGTCCCGAGCAATTGACAGGCGCGATGTACGTGGCATTGGAACTGGACCAACCCATTCGAACCAAGGCTCTTGCCGACTGGAACACACAACATCAAAACGATCCGAGCACACGAGATGACATCGCTAAAAGGGATCTATTCGTGAATACTGCTGTTGCAGTCAATATGTGGGATACCTTGGAGGATCCCATCGTAGAACGATTCTCTGCTCCGGCCGGCAACCCCCAAGACAGCTTCTTCGCAACAGTCGATCAGGCATTGATGATCCAGAACGATCCAAACTACCAATCATGGCTCAAAGCCAACGACGGCACATTGATCGCACGCTTAATGGCAATCGAGGATTCTCAACAAGTAGCTCGCCAGCTATACCTGAGTGTTCTCGGGAGAACGCCCGATGCTGAAGAGATTAAAACGGTGAGCGACCTGCTGAATCAAAATGCAACCGACCGAGCTGCGGTCGTTCAGGAATTGGTTTGGGGATTGTTGGCGTCGACCGAGTTCCGTTTTTCGATGTAATGGGGTATCGCCTTCGGCATGGCGAAGATGACTATGAACCGATACAAACCATGCGGGACGATCGACCACGGCATCGGTCGCCGACAGTTCATGGGGGAATTCCTCATGGGTATGGGAGCTATTGCGGGGACCAGTCTGTTTTCTCACCCGATTGGAGCGAGCGAAGTCACCCAACGAGGTAAGTCGGTGGTCGTCGTCTATCTCAACGGCGGAATCAGCCAATTTGAATCCTGGGATCCCAAAACCGACTTGGAAACCGGCGGGCCGTTCAAATCGATTCCGACTTCCGTTCCCGGCATCCACATCTCGGAGCTATTGCCTTACACGGCACAGCAGATGCACCACATGGCATTGATTCGGAGTATCAGCACCGATCTGGACGATCATGGCTTGGCCAACAACATTGTCCGAAGCGGACGAACGACAAGGTCGGCGACCGAATACCCAGAACTCGGAGCGGTCGTTTCCAAAGGACTCGAACGAGCCGATTTTCCGCTTCCCGGCCATATCACAACGATGGTTGGAGGATCCGGGGGAAGAGCCAACAATGCCGCCTACTTGGGGCCGCAGTACGCGAGCGTCGCAATCGGCGCTGAGAAAGGAGGTATCGTCAACACGCAATTGCCCGATGGCATGACGGTCACGGCGGACAGTCGCCGTCACGATTGGCGCCGTTTCGTCAATGGTCGCCATCGAAGCAAAGTCCAATCGGCCGAGATGGATGCCTACACGCAATGCTACGAGCAGGCGCTCCGGTTGATGGAGAAACGGGAGTTGTTCGATATCACGCGAGAGGCCGAATCGGTTCAAGAGGCTTATGGAAAAACGGAATTCGGCAAGCAATTGTTGCTGGCACGGCGATTGGTGGAAGCTGAGGTGCCTTTTATCGAGATCCAGCATGGCGGATGGGATTTTCATCACAATAACTTCGAGTTTCATCTCCATTATGTCGCTGATTTTGATCGCCCCTTTGCACACTTTATCGGCGATCTTCATCAGAGAGGGTTGCTCGAGCGAACGCTGGTCATCGTCATGACGGAGTTCGGTCGCACACCCAAGATCAACGCAGGCTACGGTCGCGATCACTATCCCAAGGCATGGTCGATCGCCTTGGCGGGATGCGGTATTCAGCATGGCGCGGTGATTGGCAAAACCGATCCCAAGGGAATCGAAGTCACCGATCGGAAAGTGGATCATCGACATCTGTTCCATACCTACCTGCGAGCGGTAGGCATCGATTCGTCAGGCGAGTTCGATATCGCGGGTCGAAGATTTCCGATCGCCGATCCTGCCTTTGGACCGATCAAGGAGTTGTTGGCATGACAACCAAGTTTGATCCCCGCGCTGCGAAACCGATTTCCGATTGGGAGCACCATTCAAAACTTCTTTGCTGCCGAGTCGATCCCACAGGAACTTACGTCGTTGCAGGAGCCATCGACTACACCATTCAGCGATGGGAAATCGCGACCGGAAAGAAAACTTCGTTGGCGGCGCATGACAACTGGGTCCGCACTCTGGGCTTCTCTCCCGATGGGAACACGCTCTACTCGGGTGCATACGACGGTCGATGGATCGCTTGGGATATCACGAGCGAAACGCCACAGCCGATACGCGTCATCCAAGCCCATGCTGGCTGGGTTCGCGGCCTAGCCGTCAGTTACGATGGCAAACAAATCGCAACATGCGGCAACGATAAGCGGGTTAAGGCTTGGTCGGCAAACGATGGACAACTCCTCCGCGAGATGGTCGGGCATTCGAATATCCCCTACTGCCTTCAATTCGTGCCGAACAACTATGACCTCGTGAGCGGCGATATCGTCGGCAACATTCATCAGTGGCGAGGCGAGGATGGGACACTCGTCCGGAGTTTCACTGCCAGCGAGATCTTCTTTCACATCGGAGACATCGCGCCGTTCGGAGGGATCATCCATCTTTCGTTCAGCCCCGATGGTAAGAAACTGACCGCTTGCGGACTACACAAATGCAGCAATGCCCCCGCCGGGAATCGCCGTGCGGTGGCGTTGTCCATGGACTGGACTACGGGCGAAAAACGTCCCAAACAGGAATGCCTCAAGAAGGACATCGACGCGACGATGTGGCGAGTCGCTTACCATCCAGATGGAACGATGATAGGAAACGTAGCGAAGGATATCGGCTTCTGGAATCCCGATGCTGAAGATGCGTTTCATCTCGTTGAAACCCCTAGCGACATCTTCGACTTGGATCTGCATCCCAATCAGATCGATCTTTATACCGCTCATTTCGACGGACATGTTCGGTGCCATCGCCTCGGAAGTTCTGCCTGAGTATTCTTCGGTCGACTGATTATTATCTCTCACGTTGCTATGATATCGCCGAGTTCCTTCGTAGTGCTTTCAATCCGCTCCCAGTGTCTCAAGGAGAATCCCAACCATGAAGCTCGGTGTATTCACAGTCATCCTTCGATCGATGCCTTTGGAGCAGGCGCTCGACTATCTCGCAGGCCTTGGCGTTCAAACGGTCGAGATTGGAGTAGGCGCATTTTGTGGAACCGACCACTGCAACCCGGACGAACTGCTGACCAGCGATGTCAAGGCGAAGGAGTTCCTTCACGCGATTCACTCGCGGGGTCTTCGGATCTCATGTCTGTCCGTGCACGGCAATCCGATCCATCCCAAAGCCAACATCGCGGCCCAACATCATGCGGACTTCGAACGCGCGGTGCGTCTCGCGGCCAAGTTGGGGGTCGATGTCATTGCGACCTTTAGCGGATGCCCTGGAGGCGCTCCGGGGGATTCGCAACCCAACTGGGTGACGTGCCCTTGGCCACCCGAGTATCTCGAGATTCTCGACTACCAATGGAAGGAAGTGGTTGCCCCCTACTGGACCAAGACGACTGCCTTCGCGAGACAACATGGTATTCACAAGATCGCCCTTGAAATGCACCCTGGATTCGTCGTCTACAACCCCGAGACGCTGTTGAAGCTCCGTCAAGTTGCTGGCCCCGAGATCGGCGCGAACTTCGACCCTTCGCACCTGATCTGGCAAGGGATCGATCCGTGCGCTGCAGTCCGTGCCCTTCAAGGAGCGATCTGGCACGTTCATGCGAAAGATACGGATGTCCAAAAATGGAATTCCACGATCAATGGTGTGCTCGATACCAAGCATTACAGCGACGAGTTGAACCGAGCGTGGCTGTTTCGAACCGTCGGATACGGTAGCTCACGCAAGTTCTGGTGCGACTTCATCTCAGCACTGCGAATGATTGGCTACGATCACGCCCTATCGATCGAACATGAAGATAGCTTGATGACCTCACGCGAGGGACTTGAGAAAGCGATCCACTTTCTGCAGTCGATATTGCTCAACGAGCCCAAGGGGGAAGTGACCTGGGCGTGATAGAATTAGGGCTGAAACACAACCTTTTCATAGACCTCAGACGCGAGTAGTTGGCATTCGATGGCTTCGAGTGCGACTCCGCCTTCCAAACCTTGGCAACTTGAAAGAAGCCAGTTGCCCTCCTCGGTGCGAGAGAAGCAATCGATCGAGTGCCGGTCCTGGGAGATGAGGACGTAATGTTGCAAACCGGGGATGGTGCGGTAGTGCTCGAACTTCTTGCCGCGGTCGTACGCTTCGGTAGACTCCGAAAGCACCTCCACCAGGATGATCGGGTTGAGGAGAACCTCACCTCGTTCGGACTCCAAGCGTGGTTCTCCGCACACGACCGATACATCGGGGTAGGTGTACAATCCGGTCGCTTCAATCCGAAGCTTCAGGTCGCTCGGATAAACGCGGCACGGTTTTTTTTTGAGTTGTTCACGTAAACTCGCACCTGTATTCAGGACGATCAGATTATGGTTGGCAGATGCACCCGTCATCGCGAACATTTCGCCCCGAAAATACTCGGACCGATACTCCGCGTTCCTCTCGCGATGGAGATATTCCTCTGGCGTTAGGTAATGTTTTGGGACGGTTGCCATAACGCAGGCTCCTGAAATCTTCGAATCCGACCGGAACTCTTGATTGCGGTGAATCGTGACCTGGGTGAATTATAGCCCACCTGTACGAAGAATTTTCGCCGCTCCGCCACAGATCGCTTCGAACCGGATGCTCGTGGATGTTTGTACTTCGAGCGGCGGCCTGCCGTCTCTTCGTCTCGCCGCAGACGAGATCATGCCGACTTTAGTGGAAAATTCGTAAGAAAAGCTTCTTGTCACGGCCGCTGATTACTTTATCCTAATGAAGCGATGGTATATTTCAAATTTTATTTAATTCAAGGGTCGTTCCTATGAGAGGTATTCGACGTGGATTCACGCTCGTAGAGTTGCTGGTGGTGATTGCAATCATCGGGGTCTTAGTGGGATTGCTTCTTCCCGCGGTCCAAGCCGCTCGCGAAGCAGCCAGAAGGATGCAGTGTCAAAACTTCATTCGCCAAATGGGGCTGGCGGCACACAATTTTGAAAGCGCGATGAAGTATTTTCCGCCACGAAGACATTCGAAGGTAATGCCCAATCCCGCAACCCAAGTGATGACGACTTACTACTCAGACGCATCTCCGCAGGTATTCTTGCTGAGTTATGTTGAACAAAGCAGCCTGAACAACCTCTGGAACTTGGACTACAACGTCAACAGCGATGCACCTCTGAATGCGAGCATTCCGGTGTTAGTCGGAGCCAATGCGCAGGCTAGAATTACTCAAGTTCCGATGTATTTGTGCCCGTCTGACCCGTCGATCACAACGCAACCGGTCGGCGGTGGCGAAGCTGGCAGATCGAACTACATGATTTCGACGGGTGCAAACGCGGATTTCCGTGGAGGCCAACCTGGTGACGGAATCTTCTGCATGCCCAATCCGATTGCGGGGCAGCCTCTGAAAGGTCCCAAGCACTCAGCCATTACTGATGGAACCAGCAACACAGCCATGTTTGGTGAGATCAAGCGAGGTAATTTCCATAACAGCCAAACTGGCATGTTCGATCACACAACGAGCATGTTCAATGGAGTTGCTTACACAACCCCAGCAGAGTTATCCGATGGGAGAAACCTGCTTCTCTGCAATCCCGGGCCGAACGGAACGACTTACTTCCGATATGGCGGTTTGCAGTACTATCGTGGATCCATCAGCCCCACCATCGCTTACTCACACACTTTGCCACCAAACTGGAATCGCCAAACAACAAACGTAGCCCAACAACGATATGGGTGCGGTAACACCAGTTTTGCGCAGGCCCACCTTCCAGCAGCGAGCTACCATACCGGTGGCGTAAATATCTGCATGGCGGACGGCTCTACTCGCATTTTTTCGGACAACATTAATTTCACCACATGGCAAGCTCTCGGCAGTCGTGCTGGCGGTGAAGTAGTTTCTGATGTGGAGTAATCGATGAAACCGATTTCTTTCCTCTTCTACTCAGTCATTGGGCTGTACGCTATTTCAGGCTGTGAGTCGTCCCAGCCAGGAGTAACGCAAATGCCCCCCGAAGCATCTCCTGCATTGACCGAAACACACGCCATGATCATGCAAGCTTCATACGGTGACATTCCGTTAAATAGCTTGAACGATATTGATAACTACGCTGGACAGTTTGACACAGCGATCAGTGCGATCAAATCGGGTGAGATTAAGGTGATTTGGGGTAAACAGGTCTTAGATACTGTCGAGTCACCTAAGGTGATTGCCTATGAGTCCAAGGCCGAATCTGGCGAGGGCTATGCGATCAAAGAAGACGGAAAAGTGCATAAGATTACTTCGGCAGACATACCGAAGTAGCGAAACACTCCATTGAAAAGACAGGTGCGTGTGGTTTGTCCGCTTCCACCCGGTGGCTCGCGCGCCGCGGCTAATGTTTGCACGGGTCCAAGTGCCCGTTGATTGTTCTTTGTACGGTCCTCGTTTCGATGAGGATCGTCTCCGTCGGACGCTAATCGCAACCAGAATGAGAGCGCACTGCGTTCTCCATCACAACGCGGTTTGATCCCCGAACCCACGTCCATCACAAAGCCTCTGGACGTGCCACCCAACAACCCATCACGCAACATTTGATCTTCGCCCCACTTGGGCAAGGCCATGCGGTGGTAGCGTTGCGTTGAACGTCGCGTTCTAGATGCGAATATGGCTCCACGCAGACGAGTCGCGTGGCGGCCTTTGCCAACTTCGGTGCATATATGTGTTTAATTTTCATGCTGGGCTTCTCTCTGTCAGCGTCACATGCGTATTTATAAGCGATTCGATGCTAGAATGCCGATCCGATTAGGAACTCGGCCTACACACTTCGGGAACAACATGAAAGCACTTGCCTTGTTCATCGCATGGATCTTCGTCGGACTCTTCGGAACCTTCTGCATGGCTCAGTCCAATTCGGAGCCTACCCGCATTGAAGTTCTTCAACCGCTGCGTCATCAGGTCTTCCAGCGCCGCTTTGACGTCCCGCAACTGAGCCACTCTCATCATCCCAGCGGCCCCGTAAAGGGTTTTGCCAACGTCAATTTCTATTTCCGCTTCCATCAACTCATCGATATCGACACGCAGTTGGATGCGGAGTATCAGATTCGGGGATTTCAAAGGAACGACACCACCTGGCAGGACGTTTTGTCAGGATCCAAAGTCGTACAAATGTCCGACGGCGAGGCAGTGATCCCCATTTCTGTACCAGCGGGTGGCTGGTACACGGTCGATTTTCAATTCGTGATTGGTGGCAACGTATACTACGGAAAGGCTTCTACCGAACCGTTCGGTGTCGGCGAGATTTTCTTAGTTGCTGGCCAGAGCTATGCGACCAACTGCAATGATGAGCGGATGCGCGTTGCAGACCCGCAAGAACGCGTCGTCGCATTTGATCTGAGTACATTCACGTGGCGTGTTGCACATGATCCGCAACCGACCGGCGACCAAAGCGATGGTGGTTCGATTTGGCCGTTGCTCGGCGACATGCTGGTCAACAGCTACGACGTTCCAATCGGATTTGTAAATGTCGCAGTCGGTGGAACCTCGACCAGCCAATGGAGAACCGATGGTCCTCTCTTCGAAAGACTGATCGAGGCCGGCACTCAGACGAGAGATTTTCGCGCTGTTCTCTGGCAACAAGGAGAATCCGATGTGCTCGAGAAGACGAGCACTGTTGCGTATATCGAGCGACTCATCGAGATGCGGTCGCAAGCGAATCGAGCATGGGATGCGCAGCGGCCGTGGTTGCTCGCGAAATCGACGCTACACCCCACCGTCTACAACGATCCAAACGGTGAAGCAGCGATTCGACAAGCGATCGAAGATCTGATCAGCAAGTACGGGTTTCAGCGAGGTCCCGACACCGACCGCTTGGATGGTCTGAACCGAGGTCCCATGGAAAGTCGCCGCCACTTTACCGCACCCGGCCAACGCAACGCCGCCGCGATGTGGTTCACCGCAATTTCTGAACAACTCGATGCGCCGAAGCCGACGTATCTGGAGCAGATCCCTAGGCTGCCGTCTCTCCACCTTCGCGAACCTGCATGGGAATCCCCCATCGTCCATCGCGAAAGCTCGATTCTGCTTCAGGACGAGGGCGGTCCACCCACCGCACGCTTGGCCTTTCCCGCCCGCGAGATTCTCGACGTTCAACTTGCATCGCGTGGAGGCGAAGGCCAAGAAGCATATTACCAAGAGGGTGTTCATTGGCGTTTGAACGATAACCGATCAACGTTGGAGTGGATCGGTGCCGTTCCGTGCGAACCGATTCGTACCGAACAGCTGTTTGTTCCCGAGGGATCTCCTAACAGTTACAAACATCGCGCTGGCAATCCAGAGCAGAGCCTCCTTTACGCACCGGGCAAGTGGTTCCATGAACGAAACCTTGAGATCAGCTACCGAAGAGCCGATGAGATTCCTACGCCGCCAGAAGTTCCGGCGTCGAAGCCTATCAAGACTATGGCAAAGCTTCGGGATCGCTCGCGGGTTGTACTCGCCGTCAGCGGCGACAGTATCTCGACGGGACTGGATGCTTCGGGTACGACCATGAGTCCGCCGAATCAACCTGGTTACCCAGACTTGGTTGCAGCCCAGCTAACCAAAGATTTTGGCGTTGACATTGAACTAGTCAATCGATCCGTGCCGGGCTGGAGTATTGCCAACGGGCTTGCCGATCTCGAAAAGCTCATGGTCTCGAAACCCGACCTATTGATCGTCGCTTATGGAATGAATGACGTTGGGCGGCGGGATCCGGCTTGGTTTGCCGATCAAGCTCAGAAACTCGGAGCCAAGGCTCGGGAGTTAAAACCCGATGTGGAGATCATCTGGGTGACTCCCATGTTAGGCAATCGCGACTGGGTTCACACACCGCGAGAGATGTTCTTTGCATACCAGGAATCGCTTAAAAACGCGGTGACTCCGGACGATGCTCTTGCAGACGTCACTCAGGTTTGGGAGGTCATGTCGCGGCAGAAACATGATCTGGACTTCACCGGAAATGGGCTCAATCATCCGAACGACTTCGGCCATCGACTCTACGCGCAGACGATCTTGGATCTCTTTGCGGAATGACCAAAAGATTGCGAATCTTTCAGATTGTTAAGTTGCGGTATCCTCAAGAGTTTACTTTTTCCTATGTTTGACCTGAATACAGGGACTGGATTCTGCCCTTCCGGTGCAGGATAATAGTCGAATCGCCTGTAACAAGTTACGCACATCCAACATGTAGGCTTTTTACGATGTTGAGAACCAGCGATCTCTCCGCGGCGCAGCAGGTCATTCGTTTGCTTGAGTCTCTTTTGGTCTCCGCTTTGTTGATCACGGTATGCGCAACGGGAGTACACGGGCAGCCACCTGCAAATCCCGGTCCCCCTCCGGAGAAGCCTGAACAAGCAGCGAAGCGCCAGGAGTTGCAGACACAGTATGAGTCCGCACTTGCGAAAAGCCAATCTGGCGACTGGGACGCGGCAATAGCTGAATGCGATCAGCTCCTCTCTGCTCCCGAACGAACCCCCCAGATTCAACTGGTACGAGCCGAGGCGTATACGCTGCAATCGAATGCTCATTTTCAAAAGGCTCGATTCCTCAAAGCGATCGACAGCGCGTATTTAGGAACGCTTGAGAAACCAGACCACGTACCTGCCCATCGCGCCCGTGCCACTGCCTACCTAGCTCGCGGAGATTATGACAAGGCGATCAACACCGCAAACCGGATGATTGGTATCGACGCAAAGGATGCGATCGCTCACTCGATGCGAGGACATGCCTACGCTTGCAAAGGCAACTATGACCAATCGATTGCCGACCAGACCAAAGCGATCGAGCTGAATCCGAGCCTTGCCGATGCTTTTCAGCGCCGTGCGGTCGCCCACCTAGCCAAGAAAGATCTTCCCAAATCGATCGCTGACATCGATCAAGCTCTGAAGCTGGATGCGAAACACGTCGAAGCACTTTGCGATCGAGGTTTTCTGTTTGCATCGAACAAGAACTACCCGGCTGCGCTGGCCGATTTCGACGCTGCGTTGTCAGTGGACCCAAACCATATTCGCGCTCAGTTGCTCAAAGGCCGTGCATTTATCGCTCAGGGCAAGAAAGATGAAGCCCGCACATACTTCGACAAAGCGGTTGAGATCTCACCGCGGTACGAAGCATACCTGGGCCGCGCGCAGTATCTGCAAGAGGTCAAGATGCATGCCGAGGCGATCGAGGACTACACCAAGGCAATCGAATTGAACCCCAAACTGCTCCCTGCCTATCAAGGACGCGCGGTTTGTTGCAACAAAACCGGAGACACCCAGTACGACGAAATCGATCGCGAAAAAATCAAAGAACTCACTCCTAAGACACCAGAAAAGAAATCCGGCAAAGGCAAAAAAGACACCCCCTCCGTGGATCCGGGGCTCGCCCGAAGGTTTGTGGTTAAATCCAAAGAAGTCGACCCAACGCGACGAGCCGAAGTGATCGCTACCGCCGCTCGCATCGATGAACTCGTCGAACAGAACTATAAGAAGTACAACGTTACCCCAAACCCAAAAACGAACGACGAGCAATTCGTCCGACGCATCTATCTCGACATCACAGGGACCATCCCGACCTTAAAGCAGGTCAACTCCTTTCTCAATTCCACCGAACCGAACAAACGACTCGACCTGATCGACTCCTTGCTCAACAGCGAAGGCTACGCCAGCCACCAATTCAACTACTGGGCCGATGCACTTCGCTACAAGGACGATCTCAATGGAACCGTTCGCGGTGAACTGTTTCGGCAGCACCTCAAGCAGTCGCTCGCAGAAAACAAACCGTGGAACAAGCTTGTGTACGAGTTGATCTCAGCCGAAGGGAGGATTTGGGAGAACCCAGCCACCGGATACTTGCAACGCGATCCGGGTATGCCTCTCGATGTCATGAATAACACTCTGAGGATTTTCATCGGGACTCGAATCGGATGCGCACAGTGCCACAACCATCCGTTCGATAAATGGACTCAGAAGGATTTCTATCACATGGCCGCGTTCACATTTGGAACGCATAACTCAACGCATGGTGGAGACAAAAAATTCTTCGCCTCCAACCCGGTCGAGCGCCTGCGGAAGGAATTCGACGCCATCGTTCAGGAAGAAGAGGATCGACGCAACAATTCCTATCGCTTCGACCGCATGATCAGTATCAACATGATGGCGGTGCACGATGATCCTAAACGAGCTATTCAATTGCCGAAAGACTATGCCTACGACGACGGAAAACCAGGCGATCCTGTGCCGCCAAAGACTCTCTTGGGTCAGCCTGTGGAAATCAAGAAGGATGAACCACCTCGCCGCGCATTCGCCCGCTGGCTGGTGTCCAAAGATAATCCGCGCTTTGCCCTTACCATCTCGAATCGGCTCTGGAAGCAACTTTTCGGTCGCGGCCAATTTGAACCGATTGACGACATCACCGATCAAACGGTCGCTGAGAACCCTGAACTGATGAAGTTCCTGGAATCGGAGATGGTTCGACTCAACTTCGACATGAAAGAGTATCTGCGAACACTGGCTTACTCAGAGACGTATCAACGCCAGGCACACATGGAAATCTTGCTGCCCGGACAAGTCTACCACTTCCCGGGCCCCGTTCTTCGCCGAATGACTGCCGAGCAAGCATGGGACTCATTCGTCACGATCGCCCGCGAAAAAGATCACTATCGCGAACCACAAGCATCCCTCAAGGGAACCGTTCAACGGTTCAATTTTAACAAAGTCACTGCGGAAGACGTCTTGGCTTCAGAACCCAAAGGGAGCGAAGTAGATCGAATCAACAACGAGTTTCGGAACAAGTTTCTTTTCAAGGGAGAACTGATCGCTCGGGCTTCCGAGTTGCCATCTCCGGTTCCCCCCAATCATTTCCTTCGAATGTTCGGTCAATCCGATCGTGAACTGATCTCGGCTTCCTCGACCGATGGGTCAGTACCCCAAATTCTATTGATGCTCAACGGTCCCATCTCGCACATGCTGCTCGAGGAAGACTCGACGATCTATCACAACATCATGCGAAAGAACAACATTCCCGATGGCGTCCGCTCAGCATTCTTGACCTGTTTGAGTCGCGCGCCGGACCGTGAGGAAATGGAGCGGGCGATGCAAGAGGTCAAGGAAAAAGGTGCCGCAGGCTACGGCAACATCGTTTGGTCGCTGGTCAACACTCGTGAATTCCTCTTCATTCAATAGATAGGCTCCCACCATGAAGTTCCCGATCAGCGATCGTCGCACCATGATGACCCGAGTGGCTCAAGCGACTTTAGGGGTATCCCTCTTTCCTGCTTTGGACAGAGCGGTTGTGGCAGCCGACTCCAGAAATGCCGGGAAGGCAAAGCGAGTGATTTACCTCTTCATGGCCGGAGGCATGACCCACATCGATACCTTTGACGTCAAACCAGGCCATCCTAATCAAGGGAGCACCCAGGTCATCTCGACGAACGTCACCGGTTGCCAGCTAGGTCAACACCTACCCAAACTTGCAAGCCAGTTCGACAAATTAGCTGTGATCCGTTCGATGAATACTCAAACCGCCGACCATGAGGCTGGCGAGTATCTGATGCGGACCAGCTATGAAGCGATCGCGACCGAGAGACACCCATCGCTCGGCCCCTGGATCCAAAAGCACCTGGGACGCCAAAACAAATCGTTGCCCGATACCGTGATGATCAGCCCTCCCGCCCGACACCCCGGCGCAGGTTTCCTGGATCCAACCTTCAGCCCGCTGCCCATCGGTGACCCCAATCGCGGTTTGGAAAACACCAAGGCACCCGAGTATCTCACCGAGGCCTCATTTGAAACACGCATGGAACTGATTAACCTGTTCGACAAGAAATTCCGATCGAAGTTCAAGGATAAACAGGTCGGCGCCTACACCGATCTCTATTCAGAGGCCTCCAGCCTGCTCACCAGCGGCGAACTCAAAGCCTTCGACTTGAAGGAAGAAAAGAATGAGGTTCGCGATCGCTACGGACGGGATCCATTTGGCCAAGGCTGCCTGCTGGCTCGACGATTGATCGAGAACAACGTTCGATGCGTGGAGGTTACCTGCGGAGGCTGGGACATGCACAGCGCTATGCAGGATGCGAATGCACTTCCCAAAGTCGCTGGCATCATCGATCGCGCGATCGGAAACCTCCTGGAAGATCTCGCCGCAAGCGGACTTCTGCAAGAAACGATTGTCGTGCTTGCCACGGAATTCGGTCGCTCTCCGGAGCTCAATTACAATGCGGGACGAGACCATCATCCGGCCGCCTTCTCGGCCGTTCTCGCCGGAGGGGCGATCAAGACAGGACAGTTCTATGGCAAGTCGGATGCTGCTGGACATTCAGTCGAATCCGAAGGCGTTACCCCCGCGGATCTAAACGCCACGATCGCCACCGCGCTGGGGTTACCCCTCGAACAAGAGATCTTCTCTCCCACCGGTAGACCATTCAAAGTTGCTCACGACGGCACACCCATCGGGGCACTTCTGAGTTGAAACTCTAGGATCCTACCTACGAAGAAGCGATTCTTCGAGATGCTTTCGATAGTGTTCGATCGGTGGGGTAGCTAAGCCTGGAATCTTGGCGGTTTCGTCGAAGCGACGGAGTTGGATCGCGGC
>JAGWWZ010000040.1 GCA_018970165.1 Planctomycetota bacterium
CGGCCATGGGATGGCCGATTGTCGGCGATAAACTCTATGGGGCTCGAGAGTCGTTTCCGCACGGAATAGCACTTCACTGCGGCCGCCTGAGTCTCGAACATCCAACCACCAAAAAATCGATCGATGTGTCTGCACCTCTTCCTCTTTACTGGCCCGCATGGGCTCACTTCACATAAACGGGATCACTTCACGTAGTAGGGTGAGATCATCAGATAGGCCAGGACTCCGGTCACGGATACATACAGCCAGATTGGGAATGCGAATCGGGCGACGCGGCGATGGGACTCGAACATGCCACACCACGCAAAGGCAAATGCTCGCAGCACCAAAGGCAACACAACCAGAGATAAGGCAATGTGCGAGATCAATATGAAATAGTATGCGTAACGGATCATTCCAACTCCTCCATAAGATGTGGATGGATTGGACAAGTGATACGTGACGTAGCAAACCAAGAAGAGGGCTCCGAGCCCGATTGCGGATGTCATGCAGACGCGATGGACAAGAATCTTTCGATTGCGGACCGCGACAAAGCCGATGATCAGGAGGATCGAGGTAAGCGAATTGATGCCGCCGATCACATGAGGGATCATCTTGGTCCAGGTCCCAAGGTCGATTTTGGTTCGAATTCCCAAGAGGACCGCCACAACGATCGGAACCGCAACGGAAACGACGTTGATCAACACGATACTCCTTTTGTCTCTCAACTTGGATTCCGTGCGTACGTTGGAGTCATCGGTCATGGGTGAGTCTCTCGCTGGTTGCTGCTTGTTGCCAGTGCGACCATTGCAGGAAAGTTGCGGAACGCACACTCGAAATAGAATAGCGTTTAGGCAAGCGGCGAGGCTGAGATACGGAGGCGCGGATATCCGGAAGTCTCCGATCCGCACGCTAACTTAGTAACGAGAATCTTTCACAGGCTTGATGACCCGTACTAGGTCCGCTTGGAGCGCCTCGGTAAACGGCTCGGCGACTAAGTAGGACTGCAGTGCTCTCATTAATTGGACGCCTTGATTGTAATACGCCTCTTCGCGACGATCCCTAGAATTCAAAGGAGAAACTACTACTTGCAGGAGCGTGGCCTGACGGAGTTTGGACTTGTCGCGTCCACCTCGCAACTCCACTTCACTGACATTCACATGGAATCGATGCTTTCCCGGACGATCGTTTGGCTCGCGATGAATCGGTGCGTTTCGTGAATCGACTTCAAACACAGTGAAGTTCTCTTGCGTATCGGTGACGATCGCTGAGAACTCGCGGGCAAATCCTAATAACTTGTCGTACACAACCGCTTTTGGGACGAAAGAAAGGAATTCGCCGTGAACACGATACTTGTTTTGCTTCTCATCCGTAGGTTCGGGAAGATAAATCTTATGCTCGGCGGATTTGAGAGCGGGCATTTCTTCGTCGCTGGCGATGCAAACAACCCGATCTCGACCGTTCTCTTTGGCGGTCAGCAAGCCTCGGTCTGCACGTGCCATCGCCGACTCGTCGCTATCGCCAGGTCGGACCACGGTTACACCGAAGCTGGCCGTGATACATGCCCCTCGCAGTGCCGGGATGGAAGTCCTTTGGATTTTACGTCGGAGCGTTTCCGCCAGATCCATCGCTTCCGCGAGATCGCATTGCGGACAGAGCATGACGAATTCCTCACCACCATAGCGTGCAACGAGATCTGTGGAACGGCACGAGTCCCGAAGAAGTGCGGCGAAAGACTTAAGCGCCTCGTCCCCCGCTTGATGGGAGAAATGATCGTTGATGCGTTTGAAATAATCGATGTCGCAGATGATGATCGCACCGGGTGGATCGTTGTCGGCATGATTCTTGATAAACCCAGGCAACTGGCGATTGAGTTCGCCCCGATTGGCGACCTTGGTCAATTGATCTTGCGAAGCACGCTCGTTCAGATGGATGATCGTCTGCTCGAGAACTCGCTGTTCGCTGATGTCGTTGAGAATGATTGCTCCGCCGGTCAGTTTGCCGCGATCATTCGTGAAAGGAACCACCTCCACTTTGACATCGATAAAGGTTCCATCCCCGCGACGGATCTTCATCTTCTGTTGCGATCGCTCCCCCGAGGAGAGCATCGCGAGGAACGGACAGGAGTGGTCCGGCAACGGTTGACCGTGCCGATCGCAAAACCCCACCAAGGACGGTCGCCAATATTGATGCAGGACCGATTCGCTAGCTTGTCCAGTCAGTTGCACTGTCGCTTTGTTCCACTGCAGGATTCGGAATTCGCTGTCGATGAAAATCAACCCTTGCTGGACATTGTTCAGCATGTGCCGATAGAACGTGTCGTTCATGTTGCTGACCGAGTTCGATGAATCAAACGAAGCATGCAGCTCGTTGATGTCGAAACGAAAACGGAACTTCGCGGCGATCTGCGGGAACATCTGATTCCAGTGTTCTTGCACTCGGTCTTCAATTTCCGAATGAGGCTTGAGAACCAGTTGGGCGAAGGAACGAGCGAGTTTAGGATCGAATTGAGATCCTGCATTTTTTAGTAGTTCGCTAACCGATTCCTCAGCGGTCTTGGGATCGCGATAGGCGGACCGAGAGGTCATCGAGTCGTAGGCATCGATCACTCGGATCAAACGGGCTGCCATCGACCAGGATTCGGTCGCCTGAGGATTCGGCAGGACGGAGAAATCTTGACCGACGATCCCAATCGCATTGAGGAGAGTCTGAGATGCACCCGCTGCCTTGAGTATTTCTATGCCGACCTGAGGTTGCAATTCCATCATGGAACGCTCCTGCTCGCTCAGGCCATCGGGCTTTTGCAAAACGCGATCGGGTATCCCTATTTTGCCGATTTCGTGGAGCAAACCTGTCATCTCGAATAGATGAACATGTGCGTCCCTCAATCGATACGCATACCCCCATGCGGTGGCGTACATTCCCACTCGCAAAGAGTGCGCAGCGGCCGGCCCGTGTTTGGCTCTGAGCGCAACATGTAGTGCTGCCGCGGTCGCAAGCTGCACCGGCTCAAAGTCGGCGCGCACCATCGACTCCCCTCGCGGACTGGCGAGAGTTGTCTCATGCTCAAAAGGTATGGATTTCGTTGCCTCGGTCATGAAGTCCCACATTTTCCAATCACGGAGATGGAAAAGGCGTACATTTTCCTCTCTCCTCGAACCTTTAAAGGTTGCTTGCGGAAAAGAGGCCGGGGCCAAACTTCACCAGATACCACCTGACATGGGTGTTCTGCGTGAAAAAATAAAACGATGGTGCAGGTTGTAGCGGCTGTGCAGGGGTTTTTCCCCCTGGTGAACCCTCTCAATCCGGCAGTCGGGCCCCTGACGCACCCCTGCAACACGATCCGGATCCATCGCATCTGGGCCTGCTGTCTGCTACACTCAGGTGCGTCGCAATTTGCGAACACAGCAAAAACCGCATCGCACAAAAATGTTAACAAGTCGGTGCGCCGAAGTTGTCAAACTGGCACCTGCCATCGCATCTCGCAAAGCTGCCGCAATACCGTCCCGAAGCCATTTTCCCGAAATCGCGTTGAACAGCATGAATCAATTAGTCACAGTAATCCTCAGCGTCGTGGCAATCTTTGCCTTTGTGTTCTGCCTGATCTTCCTGGCAGTCTTCTATCGATATTTCTGGTTGTGGATCCAGTCTGTCACTACAGGCGCACGGGTCGGAATCTTCGATTTGATCGGCATGCTGTTCAGAAGAGTCGATGCGAGGACCATCGTTCGAAGCAAGATCATGGCTGTTCAGGCAGGTATCCAAGACGAAGACTTGACCTCCAAGGCACTTGAGGCCCATTACTTGGCCCGCGGCAATGTCCCTCAAGTGATCCGCGCCTTGGTCGCCGCTCGCAAGAGTCGACAAATCACCCTGTCGTTCCGAGAGGCGGCAGCGATTGATCTCGCAGGTCGTGATGTGCTCGATGCAGTGCAAACCAGCGTTTACCCCAAAGTCATCGACTGCCCGCCACGGAATGCATCCTCGGCATTCCTGGACGCGATCGCCAAGGACGGTATCCAACTCAAGGTCAAAGCACGCGTGACGGTACGAGCAAACTTGCAACGATTGATCGGTGGCGCTACCGAGGAAACGATCATCGCTCGAGTCGGTCAGGGTATCGTATCGGCGATCGGTTCTGCCGAGAGTCATAAAGTCGTTCTCGAAAATCCAGACATGATTTCCAAAGAAGTGCTCAAAAGCCGGCTCGATGATCAGACGGCTTTTGAAATTGTTTCGATTGATATCGCAGATATCGATGTCGGCGAAAATATCGGAGCCCGACTCCAAGCGGACCGAGCCGAAGCCGATACGCGTGTCGCTCGAGCCAAAGCCGAAAGTCGAAGGGCCGAAGCCGTCGCTATCGAACAAGAAATGATCGCAAAAATCGAAGAGAGTCGGGCGGAAGTTGTGGCTGCGGAAGCCAATGTCCCGATCGCAATCGCCGATGCGCTGCAGCAAGGCAAAATGAAGATCATGGACTATTACAAACTACGAAACATCACCGCCGATACCGAAATGCGACAAAGCATCGCTGGTACCAGCACGACCGGTCCTTCGGCCTCCCAGCGTCAAGGTGCTCAATAATTACCAGAGCGGATAACCATGAGCGACAATCTCGATGATTTTCTCCGCCAAGCCGCCGAACGGCGAGCCAAGCGGCAACAACAGAAAAGCGGAAGTAGCGGGCAGGGGGCTTCAGGAGGGCAGAGCGCCTCAGGCCCAATACAGCGGAATACCTCCACTCCTCAGACACCAACACCTCAGCAGGTTCCGTCACAGAAACCAACCACTCAATCGACTTCTTCCCAATCAACCCCCTCTCGGCCTCGGCAATCGGTCCCCTCACCCAATGCACGGACCAACAAAGGCCCCGTCGTCGCAGATGTTGTCAAGGAAACTCGGTCGACCGTCGGCAATCTTCGAACCACTCTCGAACAACGTCACGTCGAAAGCGACCTCGAATACGCCGATGAACGTATGGAGGGGCATCTCGAGGAAGCCTTCAGCAGCGACTTGCAGCGAAGCGGCAAGAGCAATCTGCGCCCCAGTTCCGCTCCGGCACCCACCGCAGCCAGCATCACTCCTACGCAAAGAAGCCCCACTTCGGGCGACCTCAAAGATCAATTGCGCAATCCGCAAACACTTCGACTCGCCATCCTCGCTCAAGAGATTCTCAAACGACCCTACCAGTGAATCAGTCTCAAAATGAAATCCGCGAGCCCGATTTTGCGCGAGGGAGCGATGGGCTCTTGCCAGCTATTGCACAAGATGCCCAAACGCATCAGGTCCTCATGCTTGCTTGGATGAACCGCGAAGCTTTCCAAGAGACCTTCCGAACTGGGCAAGCGACCTACTACAGCCGATCCCGGGGTAAGCTATGGCGAAAGGGCGAAGAAAGCGGCCATCGACAAAAGGTCCTTGAAATCCGGATCGATTGCGATGCGGATACCATTCTCTTATTAGTGGAGCAGCAGGGAGCCGCTTGTCACGAGGGCTATGCATCCTGTTTTTTTCGAACCTGCACCGCCGACGGATTGGTCGTGAACCAAACACGACTCGTAGACCCAGAGAGTCTCTACCCACGTTCGCAATCTACCTAAAGTCGTATCTGAAACCGCTGTGCCAGAACTACCCGAAGTCGAAACCATGCGGCGAGGTCTTGTGCCTCTTATCGGAGGCGTCATCGAGTACGTCGAGTTTCCTGAGATTCCATATCGGCCGATTCAGCGAACTCCGAACGCAGATGCCTTCTCCGAAAGAACCCGTGGCAGGACGATCGTTGCGGTAGAACGCATCGCAAAACGGGTATTGGTTCGCTTGGACAGCGGCGACTGCATCGTCATGCAACCCAAAATGGCGGGACTCGCGCTCATCGCCCACCCCCCCAGCCAGCAACACGTTCGGATGGTGGTCCATGTACAAGGTGCGAGCGCGAGTCAATTTATCTATTGGGATCGTCGAGGTCTGGGGACGGTCCATCTCTGGACGCCCGAACAATGCTCCCAATATCTCGGTCCGGATCATTTAGGCCCCGATGCTCTTGCCATCGAACCCAGTCAATGGATTTCCCGTTTCTCCGACTTGAATCGACCCATCAAGCCTGCGTTGTTAGATCAAAAACGGGTGGCGGGTATCGGCAACCTCTATGCTTCCGAAATTCTTCACCGCTCGCGCGTCCATCCCGCCCAGTCGTGCTCCACTATATCCAAGAGACTATGGGTTCGATTATTCAATAATGCTAAGGAAATACTCCTCGAAGCGATCGCTGCCGAGGGGTCCACACTCCAAGACGGTACCTACCGAAATGCTGTCAATGGCGAAGGGGGCTACCAGCATCATCACCGGGTCTACGCGAGGGAGGGCGAGAAGTGTTCGACCTGCAAAAAAGGGGTGATTCAGCGGATCGTCCAAGCTCAACGCAGCACGTTTTTCTGCCCCAAATGCCAGCGCCCTAGGGGATGACCAGAGATTTTTTGTTGACTTCAAAGGGTTACGGCGGATAATGACTCGTTATTCCGGTTTTTGCGGATCTTCCTCTTCCTTGCTCCTTCGAGCCCTGTTCACCTGTTGATCTATGCGCGACTCGTCCCCCTCAAACCGATTTTGCGGGAACACCATCGCTGGTTTCTTAGCAGCATTCGTTTTGTTTTCGGGATTCGGTACGGAGCTGGCGTATGGGAAATGCGGCAGAGCTGTTAACGGATCTGCTTGGAAGTATGCGAGCACTGCTGAATTAATAAACTGGGATGGGCGGTGGTGGGCTGATCCATCTCTCGGAAGCGAGATGCTAGGCGAATCGCATTCGGACCCAGAAACAAACCCATGCTCGCATTGCGGGGGGCGTCCAGCCGACAAAAAGGGGGAACCAGTACCCGCAACCGTGGTTCGAGTTGATAGCCAGACTGTCGTCTTCGGATCTCAAACTTCGCTGACAGATCAAAACACGCCACCTCCGTACGATGTCGTTCTCTCAAACGATTTTCTTCGAAGTCGAGAACTCGAGGTTGCTAAGAGACCTCCGAAAAATCTTCTCTCGTTCGCGGCGTAGTGCTGCGCTTTTGCAGTCCTCACCGCTCTTGTCGAACGGCATGTGACCGAGCTCGTTTTGGTCGCTGCACTGGTGTTGCTAGTCCATCTAGCCCAGAAGCCGCAAGTGAACTTGGCAACCATTTCGAGCGTCGCGATACGACGCAAGATCAACGGGCCAAGATCTAGCCTGAAATCGCCGATCGATCCCGGCGAAAAGTAGGCATCGACTTTCAACCAGATAATCTAGGTCTAGAGATAGAAGATTTTATTATGCAATCATTATTCGTTCGTCGTCGTGCCTTCACTCTCGTAGAGCTTCTCGTGGTGATCGCGATCATTGGTATTCTCGTCGGTTTGTTGCTTCCGGCAGTACAAGCTGCCCGAGAGGCTGCTCGCCGGATGCAATGCACCAACAACATGCGTCAAGTCATGTTGGCTGCGTTGAACTACGAGTCTGCGTTCAAACGTTTACCAGCGTCGAGAATTTCCAGTACCTCCAACTTGCTTGGGCCTGCCAGTTCTATCTCAGTCCATGCGAGACTGCTTCCCTACATGGAGCAGAATCAGATTTACCAGTTGATCAATTTCGGAGTCGAATGGAACCATCCGCTCAACGATGCGGCTCGACTGACCAACGTTCCAACATTTCGTTGTCCATCGGATCCTTCATCGGATGTACCCGCAACGGCAGGAGGAATCAACAATTACTATGTGAACTCAGGCACGGTCCCACTATGGTCTCGTACAGTCGCTAACCCGATGCCTCAGGTTCCCAACAATGATGGTGTTTTCTATCGCGATTCGTTTCTCAAGCTCGCTTCCATCGTGGACGGCTTGAGTAACACAGCGGGAATTTCCGAGCGACTGACTGGGGACTACAACCAAAACAGGGTGTCGCGACTAACCGATACCTTCCAGCCAGGGACTCAGCCATTCACGGCGGACCAAGCGTACACGGATTGTTATGCAACCAATTTGGCGGACGTGTCCAAGCAAGGATTCTCGGACGTGGGTGCGCCGTGGATTCGCGGCTATCATTCGACCTCCGAGTACTACCATATTGCCCCGCCTAACGGGCGTTCATGCATGTTTCCGCCGGGTAGAATCATGACCACCGCAAACTCCCAGCACGGTGGACTTGTTAATCTTGTTTTCTGTGATGGGTCAACCCACACGTTAGCAGCGAATGTTGATATCGTCGTATGGCGTTCGATCGGCACACGCGGAGGGGGCGAAGTCGCAGGCTCCTCGCGTATCGTTGAGTAACAACCCTAACCTCGATCGGCGGTAGCCATGGGAGGATTCCTCTGGCTGCCGCTCTTCCTCGTATACCTTTGAGACAATTCTTTTCAAACCCCGGTACTCGTTTATGCGATTCGTAAAGACCTTATTGGCTGACCACGGTTCCATTCGTTTCATCGCAATTTTCTTGGCGGGAACCAGCCTGCCGTCTCTGAGTCTCGCACAAGACTCGAAATCCAATCTACCCTCGGCATCTCTGCCGGATGTGACCAACAACGCTCCCGATCAACCACGCCCAACGCCGCTCACACGCGAGATAATGAAACAGTATTTGGAAGACTTGAAGCAACGCACTCCTCGAATCCCTTTGCCCGAAATGACGGAGGACGAGAAGAAAGCGGCATTGGAAGATCCTCGAGCTGGCACGTACGAGGGGCGTTTGCGCAAGCAGTATCTTCCGGAAAGCCCAACTTCCAGCTACCTTCCCTTTAGCGGTTACGCCCCCAACAACCGCCAATCAGCAAGCCGCATGGGACCACCAGAGCCTCTATTGACTCTCGACTACGCGTTCAAGGTACGATTGTTTTGGATCGCGGCCCGTGCAAACAACTGCCAGTATTGCTTAGGGCATCAGGAATCGAAACTTCTCGCAGCGGGAATGAGCGAGGATGACATTGCAGCCTTGGATTCCGAATGGGAATTGTTCCCCGAGAAGGAACAGGCCGCCTTCGCGCTCGCAAAGCGTTTAACACTGGAACCCCATCTGATTTGCGATGCAGATATCGATCGCTGCCGACCCTTCTACAACGATGCTCAGATCATCGAGATGATCGGTTCGATTTCTGGCAACAACGCCATCAATCGCTGGAAAGAAGGATCGGGCATCCCGCAATCGAGCAACGGCGGCGGGTTCGGCAGTCGCGACGCAGGTGCGAGCAGCACGGAAGAGCATTCTTACTTAACCGCTACCTCGAAAAAATTCGCAGCCCGCCGCAGCAAGATCGTAGCTCTGGATCCGTCAGATGCTTCGCTTATGCAGGCTTCACCCACAAAGTTTCAACGCATGCCGCTGGAATCGAAAGAGGTCGTCGCCGCGAAACTGAAAGAAGTGCAAACACGAAAGTCACGGTTGACGCTGGTTGATACGCAGCGAGCTGCTGAAGTCATGGGGGACACCATTGCCGATGGACGCGTTGAACAATGGCATCGTCTGCTGGCTCACTTTCCTGTTGCAGGAAAACGATTCGCGGATGGCATGCGGGCCGCATCCACCTCCGACATGCTCTCTCCATCTTTGCAATCTCAAATCGATTGGGTCGTTGCGAGACAGGATCGTGCGTGGTACGCGGCCTCGCTTGCGATGGATTCATTGAAGACCCACGGCATAACCGATCTACAGATCGACAATCTGGATCGAAACCTAGGCTCACCGATTCCAGGAATGGATGATCGAGATCGAGCCCTGCTCAATGTCGCTCAAAAACTGTGCGCCTCGCCGATTGTGCTGACCGACAAGGAAGTCGCCGATGCCGTCAAGTTGGCCGGTCCAAAAGCAGTGACTCAAACCATCAACTACGCTGCTTACCGAGCCGCATTTAACCGCATCGCCGAAGCTGCTGGACTGGGTAGGCAAGATGATTAGCTTACGACGGCGGCCATCGCTGCCTTGGTCTTTCTCAAGCCTTCGGTAGCGTTCTCCAAGGGATCCCGCTCCCAGTATTTGCGGTTGAACAACTCGAGCGAGATCACACCGCTGAAACCGCTCGACATGACGGTCTTGAATACCTTGGCGATCGGTGCAATTCCGTCTCCAGGATAGACTCGGTCGGCGTCCGTGATTTTGTCGCGAGGAATATCTGGGTAATCGTTGATATGAAACACATGCACCTTGGTTCCGGCTAGAAGGGCGAGATCTTCAAAGTTGGAACCTCCCTTGTACAAGTGATAAACATCGGGAAGGACGCAAGCATCGGGATGTTGCGATGCAGCAGCAACGTAGAGGACTTCGGACAGTTTGGAAAGGTTCTTGGAAAACCCCCACACTTCAAGCTGCGGGATACAGCCAACTTCACGACCGACTTCGAGCAGAGCACGGTAGCGATCTCCAGCCAGATCGAGATCCAGCTTTGCTGTATCGACGGCACCCACAGGAGGTGCAGCGATTCGCGTACCACCAATTTCGACGAGCATCCCCATCTCCCGTTTGGCTTGCTCGAGTGCTTTCATGTGCGTTGCTTCATCAGCGACAATCCAAGGGGCAAAGGCGATGGCGCTCTCGATGGTGAGCCCGGCATCGGCGATCCTCTTCTTCAACTCGCCGAGTGTCCCGCCTCCGTTCAAATACTTGTCGATGTCTCGAAGCCATAACTCCATCGAGTCATAGCCAGCCCGCTGGGCGATAGAAATCTGATCCAACAGAGGGATCACTTCACCATGAATGGTGCTGGTGTTCAGGCAGTATTTGAGAGCCGCACGATTTTGTGAGGCGACGGCCTGTGCTGAGCCTCCTAAGGCTCCTAAACCGATGGCGGTTGCCGAACTACGGACTAAGAAGTTCCGGCGATTACGATCGGACTGGGTATCTTCGGATGAGTTGTTCATCATGTTGACGTTCGCTCAGCGGTAGAACAAGGTGTGGAACTCGGTGCAGAAATGAAAACGGTACCCATGGCGATGAGTGCCAAGCTGTAAAGCCAGTCTCCAGCCAAGAGTGCGACCGCAGTGGCAAAAGTGGCCAGACACACTAGCCCCAAAGCGATTGTGCTGCGCCGCGCCAGAAAAAATGCTCCCGCAAGTTGCAATCCTGGAATTGCCATCGTACAGAATTGGCCAAAGTGACTGTCGCTGGATATTTCGCCAAGCCAACCATTGATTTGTTGCGAAAGAACCGAGACCGCGCTACCGTTCCACCATACGTTGTACTGAAACATGCTGATGGCGCTGAAGACCAACCACATCAGCAGATGGACTTGACCACACCGAACGGCCAGATTCGCGCTGATGCGTTCGGTAGAGTCGTCGAAACCCGGGCGGACCGTCCAAGTGGTTCGTCCCGTGTCAATAAGGAGATAGAACAAACCCGCGGTGAGCAGGATTTCACCGGGCATGGATAACCATGGAGCCCGATGTTGGATGGTCAGCATGCACAGCCAGGCAACGAGTGGGGCCAGTCGGGCCCCCATGCCAAGAACCGCAACGATGCTTGCGAGCAGTCCCACAGCGCAGACCATGTAGCCAGCCCAAGGTTGCGTCGCGACAAACAGTGGAGACCAGCGATATTGGCTGCCGGTGTCGGGCAATCCAACACCGATCAGATATCGACCTGTTTCCAGATCAAACCATCCATCTCCGCACAGCCACTGCGGAACCCATGCGAAGAACGATAGGAAGTGAATCGCGGCGACCGCACCTACGGCAAATCGGAAGACCGATGCTCTTCGGGTAGGAGCGGCTCGGAACCAAAAGCGGTCCCATGCTTCGGGAAGCTGATAGAACGATTGGGACAACTCTTTCGCGATCAATTTCCCTCTCCCTTGGCTACGCTCGTAACAGGGACCGATCGAGTCGGCTCGATCTGCGGTATCAACGTGACATCGGAATCATTGAGTTTAATGACCGATGCCTCATAAACCGATTCGAGCTGATTGCTGATCGAGGGAATCTTCATGGCGAACCGGATGCGATGAATGTCCGTTCCTTCTTTTGCTGCATGGGTAACCAGCGAGTGCGCAATCAAGCCAAGCCCATCCGCATCGTCGTGGTCTGCCAGGGCGCCCGCTAACGCTACCAGTCGTCTCCAGCGAGCATCCGCCCGTCGCGAGTCGACCCAAGTTGTCCAGTTGGTATCTCTGCGATTGGTCTTGTACTCAATCGTCATCGCCTGATCAAAGGTTTCTCCCGTCACCAACGAGACAGGAGCCAATTCCGTATACCACCCCAGAGTGATCAGGTAGGGTTGCATGGAAACCAGTGTTTGATCGGCGAAATCGGAGCGTCGCAGACTATTGTTGGATACGTAGTTAAAAGCCAACATCCCGAAATGGGCCACTAGCACCAGGCTGATCAACACGCGAACCGTAAGCGACCAGTTCTTCGAAAGATCGGAGGCGGAAGAGGGAAGGGGCTGGTTGGAAGGCATGGTGATCCGAAATGATTGCGTGTTCGAGACGCTCGGTTGGCATCAAGCAATAATCGATATCGTACTCAAGGGACCGGAATGCAACAGATCCCTGCGAGGCTGGAAAATGCAACACTCGTCCCCATATTTGCCCCCGCATCCACTTAAGCCTTGACGCTTTCAGAGCCTCCCCCGTAAACTTTGGAGTTTTGCCCTGCCCGCCCCTATTTCTTGAGAGTTTAGTTGTGCCTGCAACCTGCGTGATCGGACTTCAATGGGGTGACGAAGCCAAAGGGAAATTGGTGGATCTCCTCGCACCGCGTCATGACATCGTGGTGCGATACCAGGGAGGAGCCAACGCGGGACACACCGTGGTCTTTGGCAAGGAAGTGTACAAACTGCACCACATTCCATCCGGAATCCTTTCGCCGCAGATCACCAACGTGATTGCCCCCGGCGTGGTCATCGAGCCCAATATGCTCATCAGAGAGCTCACAAATCTCGAGGATCGCGGCATTCAGCCTCGACGCAATTTGATGATCAGCCAACGAGCGCACGTCGTAATGCCATGGCACATCTTGGAAGATCGTGCGATCAATAAGACCGTTGTGAGTGGTGAAAGTATCGGTACAACCAACCGAGGCATTGGACCATGCTACCGCGATAAAGTAGGGAGAACCCATGCGGTGCGTATGGCGGATCTGGTTCGCCCTGACCTGACCACACGAATCGCCGAAATCGTTGATGCCAAACGTGTGCTGCTTTCCTCCATCGCATCCAAAGAAGACATGGAGGAACTAAACGCAGAGAGGATTGCTCAGCAGTGCCACCAATGGGCCGATACCCTCGGACCCATGCTCGCCGATACGACCTACTTCCTACTCGACAATTTAGATGCCGGACGAAAACTGCTCATGGAGGGAGCGCAAGGGTCATTGCTCGATATCGATCATGGCACTTACCCGTTCGTGACCAGCAGCAATGCATCGGGCGTCGGAGTATCGAGTGGGTCGGGAGTTCCAGCCCGTTGGATCGAGCGAGTCATCGGAGTGGCTAAGGCCTACTCAACACGCGTCGGAGGAGGCCCATTTCCCACGGAATTGCTCGATGATACCGGTCAGAAAATTCGTGAAATTGGCCGAGAATATGGTACGACAACGGGTCGCCCTCGCCGTTGTGGTTGGTTTGACGCAGTCGCCGTACGCTATACTGCTCGACTGAGTGGAGTGCATTATCTCTCCCTCATGATGCTGGATGTCCTCAGCCACTTTGAAACCATACAGGTCTGCGTAGCATACGATTTGGATGGCGAACGAGTTGACAGACTCCCCAGCGAGGCAGAGACGCTACGGCGTTGCAAGCCGATTTACGAAACGCTCGATGGCTGGATGCAAGATGTCTCAGAAGTTCGATCGCTCGATGCCTTCCCGACCAACGCGAGGCGCTACATCGATCGCATCTCTGAGTTAATTGCTGTGCCGATCGGCGTCCTATCCGTAGGCCCCGATCGCGAACAAACAATTTTTTTGATTTGAGCTTCCGTCGCGGGTCCCCTCCATGGCTCTCTTTCAACGCAAAGTGGCCACGCCTAAACTGCCTCCCAAAGAACGAATGCCACGCCATGTTGCAATCATCATGGATGGGAATGGTCGTTGGGCCAAGGCACGCGGTCTGCCTCGTATCGAAGGGCATCGACAAGGGGTTCTCGCGGTCGAACGGATCCTGAATCTGTGCAAAGAGATCGGTATTCGTTACCTGACTCTCTACTGCTTCTCCAACGAAAACTGGAAACGCCCGCGCCCGGAACTCGACTTCCTCATGGGACTGCTCAAAACCTATCTCATCAAGCAATCCGAATCGTTGGTTGCACAGGGGGTCCGACTGCAAATCATCGGACGCAGAGAAGGACTGCCCAACGAAGTTCTCGAGATCATGGATCGTACCGTGGAACTCTCGTCGAAATCGGATCAATTCACCCTGTGCCTCGCGATCAACTACGGCTCGCGACAGGAAATGGTGGATGCCATTCGCTCGATCGCGAATCAAGTGAAAGACGGGCACCTGTCGCCGGATGACATCCATGAATCGACGATCCAAAACGCCTTGTATACGCATGGCGCGCCTGATCCAGACTTGGTAATTCGAACCAGCGGTGAAATGCGATTGAGCAATTTCCTTCTTTGGCAAATCAGCTACAGCGAGTTGTGGGTAACGAAAAAGCTGTGGCCGGAATTTAGTCGCGAGGACTTCATCGAAGCGATTCATGATTTCGCAACCAGGCAACGCCGATTCGGCGGAGTCGATTCCGATGAATCTTCATCCTAAGTTCACGCAAGCCTTGAATCGTTCATCCCGCCGAAAACAAACGAACGCTTTCGATGCAATCCAAGTGGTTTTTTTAGGTCATGTAACTATAAAGACTCTGTGTGGAACTGGATTCCCGAAGCGCTACCGCCCCGAACTCTCGCCCCTCTTACTCTTAGAAAAGACACCATCTCGATGAAGTTGCTACTCGATGATTACTTTGCGCCCACCGTCCTGATCCTGATGTTCATGGTGATCATGATCGGTTGCTTCAATTCCAACTCTCGCCAACGCACAGGGACTCGGGAATCTCAAACCGGTAACTCGCAAACCGACTTGCCACCGCAGAATCCTGAGGCTCAACCTGTCCAGTCGCCAGAAACCCAGTCTCCAGCAAACCAAGCTCAGCAAATCCGTATCGGTGCATGGAATATCGAATGGCTCGGCTTCCCCGATCGACGCGGGCGACCGGGCAAAGACAACCCTCAGACCCCCGAGGATCTCGCCGATTACATCCAATCGTCAGGCGTTGATGTCTTGGCCTTGTCGGAAATCGGTATCGATTCCGAAACACCTCCGCTCCGAAGCAATCAATTGGATCAGGTGGTTCGTTCCCTACAAGATCGTCATCAACAGCCATGGGAATATGTTCTGTTCGATAAGACTAATTACCCGGACGAAGCGGACGAGTACATGCGCCGCGGGCAACACGTTGGCATAGCATGGCGCACCGATCGTGCGACCATCGTTGGCACCCCGTGGGAGATCCCTGTCGGTTCACATCCCGAGTTTGGAATAAAGTTCTTCGAACGACGTGCGAACGCCATCAAGCTCTCATTCGGTGAGGGAAAGACCGATGTAGTGTTCATCCCAGTTCATCTCAAATCCAATCGAAGAGATGATGACAATCAGGATGCAACCTACACAATGCGACAACGCGAGGAGGAACTCAAGGCCTTCGCAAAATTCCTTCCCGAACTTCGCGACCAATTCCAGGACGAGGATATCGTCCTGCTAGGTGACACCAACATTCTCGATGGCCAAGATACCGGCCGGGTTCTCACCGAACGAGGCTTTACCGATCTCAATGGAGACGAACAAGGAACGACCGCAGTATGGGGAGATGGCAGCACCGGGTATCGGACCGCACCCTTCGATCGGATCTTCGTCCCGGGAAACCAAACCGAGTTTGCGAACAGCAAGTTGACGGTCCATCGAACCGCTACTGGGAGCGATGATGAGATCAAGGTGTTTCGTCGCAAGCTGTCGGATCACTATTTGATTTCCAGTGTTATTGAAATCGGCTCTGACGACGATTGACACCGGGGCGTGTGCGCTCACGCTTCGGGTTATGATGATCCGAGGAGAATTACTGACTGTTCGCAGTCGCGACCGCCAAAAAAGCAACTTCGAAAGAAAGCTATGGTTGCGGCAGTTGGGGAAGTACCCGCTGGCGATCGCTATCTACCGGGTAAAGAGCATCGGCAGACTGGAGTTCTTCGATCATGCTTCTCATCATGCGAGACAGTTCCTCTGGGCGAGTTTCCGCCAGATTGATCTGCTCGAAGGGGTCCGAACGCAGATGAAAAAGCTGGTAATGCGATCCCTCTGATGCGACCGATGGAAAATAATGGTAGATCACTTTCCACTCGCCATTTCGATAGCTGGTCCAGTAATCGCTACGGTGCGGCGCATGGGGATAATGCATCAGGAATGATTCGCGCCGAGCGCGATCCGGCTTGCCAACAAGAAGCGTGTCGAGTCTCGCTCCATCCACCCTGTGATCGCTCGTGATCTCCGTGCCGGTGATTCCAGCAATGGTCGGGAACAGGTCAGGAACCGATGCCAGTTGCGTCTGTATCGCATCCGCGGGAATGGGGAGTCGTTGCTGGAGGGGATTGTTTTCATCTCGTTTTCCCCAGGCTGCGATAAACGGTACGCGAACGCCTCCTTCGTAATGCGACCCCTTCTTTCCTCGCAGCGGTGCGGCGCATGCGACCGCATGTTCATGGCCCAGCGGCGCATCGGAGCCATTGTCGCCGACAAACAATATTAAAGTACTCTCAGCGACACCCAAGGCTTCCAGATGATCAAGCAGGTCGCCGAGCGATTTGTCCATCCCCTCGATCAATGTTGCGAAAGCTTGGGCTGCCGGTGGCTTGCCCGAATCCTTGTAATGCGCCGCGAAGCGAGGATCGGAGTTGAAGGGCGAATGGACGGCGTAGTGGGCGAAGTACAAGAAGAAGGGCTGCTTGGTTTCGACCGCATCGGTTAGTTGCGATTTCGCTTCGAGGGTCAGTGCCTCGGTGAGAAACGTTTCGGTGCCATGGTACTTGTCGAGTCCCGGCACAGCCGCGGGTGAACGCTCCTTCGTTTCACCTCCTGCATTGCCATAGTTTCGTTCGCCGTAATACGTGGCTGGGGCTCCGATCGATGCACCGCCGATGTTGACATCGAAGCCGATGTTCCGTGGGTCCGCACCGTCGGAATCGCGAGGACCAAAGTGCCCCTTGCCGACATGAATCGTCCGATAGCCATTGGACTTCAGCAGTTTCGGTAAGCTGACATCGCTGGGCCCAAGCCCTCGCCAATTCCAGTCCGGTGGCCCCATGGCGCCACCATTGTTCTTGTCGGGAGCGATCCAATTGGTCGTACGATGCCTCGCCGCATTCTGGCCAGTCATGATCGCGATGCGAGTCGGCGAGCAGACACTCATCGCATTGAATTGGCTGAAGCGAATTCCTTGACGAGCCAATCGCTCCATATTCGGAGTTCTGTAAAAATCGTTCAGGGGATACCTTCGAGGTCTACCAGATTCGTCGGCGAGACAAGGAAGGGACGTGTCCATCACTCCCATATCGTCGACTAACATCAAGATGATGTTCGGCTTGCTTTTCTCTGCGGTGTGCGCTACAGGAACAACGACGCAGACTATGGTGAATATTAGCGGAACAAAGCGATTCACAGAATTTGTCGGAATGAATACTAGAACTGGATCGAGTATTTTTCAGTCATTCGTCGGCGCATGTCGGAGACGGATTGTTCCATGGCTCCCATCATTTGCTTGAAGGCTGTGTTACCCTGGGCTTGGCCGAGACTGTAATACTTCATCGGAGAGTTGGGATCATAGTAATTGCCCCCGTAAGCTCCGCCACCGTAATAGCTGTTATACCTACCCGAGTAGGCACCGGCGATGGTTCCGAAACCGGTCGCGGTAGAGTAGCCGCTGGTTCCAGCATCGTTGGCAACCGCCTGGGCACCGGTCGCAATATTTGTCATCTGCATTGAAACCATATTGGTGCGTAGAGCCTTTCCGACCTCGGCCCCGAATTGCACCATGTCCGCGTCGACGTTAAGGGTGGGGATTTCGTCGATACGGTTGGCCATATTGCCGTTCCACTGAGCCCGCTCACCAGTATTGCTGGCCGAGTAATCGCGAACGCGATGGATGATATTCACAAGTTTTTTGAAATAGTCGCGAGTGTTTTCAGCAACGACGCTTTGGCTCGTTTCCTTGGCTGGAACATCCGGTTGTTTCGCATGATGTTCGATGTCTGCGGTTTGGCGGTGGACGGTGAAAATTCCGAGCACGTCGTCGAGAAACTGGGGAGTAACTGAGCCCTTGAACTGCAGTTTCTTGGATTGATCGTCCATAGACATCGACCAGGAAGCGAAGTCTTGGATAGAAGATCCTCGTCTTTGCAATAACTCTTTGAAGAATTCCTTGGCGACTGGTTGCAGAGTCTTGGGACTTTCGCGAAACGTTAAAGAGATGGTTGTTCGCGTGAGAGTATCTCGTCCAACTTCCAGGGTGACTCCACGGAGATTGGAAAGATCCTTCGCGATGTCAGCAACGTTCTTTCCTTTAAGTGAGTCGTACTGTTTCAACGGTTCCATGATGGTCTGCGGGGAAATCATGTCTTCTACATCGACGGCAATCATCAGCGAAAGGGAATCGAGAGCAGCACCAGCGGCGCTTGTAAGAAAATCGCTACTGTTAGGATTGCGATCTTTACGCAGCCATTGGCTGAGGAATTGGCGATCCGCAGGCCGAATGATTGATAGAACTCGATCCGGCAGTGGGACCAAATACATTTGCTCCGGAGTCCAAACAACATCTCGGTTCACGACATTCTCAACATATCCGCCGGTTGCCTTGGCAACGGTTTCTGGACTCGGAATAGCTTTCATCGTGCCATATCCCACCTCCCATTTCGGTTGCAGAAGTGCAATGTCGACTTCACAAGCGATACGGACCTTTTCGATATTGGCAGGAAGATCTGCTTCCAACGGAGTCCCAAGCGTGAGTTGACGCAACGACACCAAATCCGCGTGCATCACGGTGTTTGCAGGACGTGGAGTCGATCGTAAAACATCCAAAAGCGTTGGTTCAGCGGCGAGAGAGTTATATGTGAGATTGGCAATCAAGCCGAAGAGAAGAGTCAGTTGAAACAAACGATTCATAGGGGTACCCAAGGAAGAACTGGCTAGCTAATCACGGCGTTATTCTGCTTCATCCCATCTCTAATTGCAATCCGATAAACGGATTAAGGGCTCTGGAAATCGAGGACTTGTCCAGCTTCCATCAAGAGCGGCTTGAGTGAATCGTAGGGTATATCCTGTACGGATCGTTCGCTTCGAATACCGATCGATGCCGCAATCGCGGAACTCTGTCCCAAAACCATGAAGACCGGTTCCATGCGAATGCTGCCGTAAGCGATATGACTGGCGGAGAGACAGACGGGAACCAAGAGATTCGTACATTGCTTTCGCGGCGGGCAAATGCTTCGGTAAGCGATAGGATAGGGTTTCGTCGGGATCTGAACGTCTCCTTCGTTTCTCACAAAGCCGTCATCTGTGACATGGCGCTGCGTGTTGTGGCTGTCCATGTTGTAGGCCCCCATGCCGATACTGTCCTCGACCACCTCGCGTCGCAGGCAGTTCTTCTCGCTCATCACATATTCCCCGATCATGCGCCGCGCTTCGCGAACATACATCTGCGGCGGCCATCCGCCGGTCTCACGAAACTCGTCTGCGGCCAAACCGTTCTTCTGAAAGATCTGACGGATCGCTTCAGGAACACGCGGATGGTTTGCCAAACTCCACATAAGTCCCATCTGGTAGCGTTCATGTTCGCGCCAAATAGCGGCTCGTTCTGCGTACGAGCCATCCGGGTAGCGATAATTCATGCCGATGAAATCGGTGCTGAAGGCGAAATTGTTGTTCACATCGGTTTTGCGATTGGGCATATAAATCGGCGCCCATGGCACTCGCATATCCCCCGCTTCAAAATTCCGGAACAGCAACTCAAAGTCCCTTTCGTCGTAGTTTTCCGGCTTGGGCCAAGGCAAACGATTCTCGGGTACATCGGTCGTGCACATACGGAAGTTGTAGGCTTGAATGCGATGATCGCCGTCTCCATCGATTCCCTCCGGCTTGGCCGTCACGAAAGGAAGCAATCCGCTTTTTGGATTACCTCGTTCCAGGAAGGGATCGACCTGCTTGGTGAATTGGTGATGAATGGTCTTGGCTCGTTGCAAGCCATTGATGGTTTCTCCGTAAGTCGCATTGGCTTCTCTGCCTACGTGATAGCTGACCCCAGCGGTCGCCATCAAGTCTCCTTCATAAGTCGCATCGATGAACATCTTGGCCACAAAGGTCTTGCCGCTCTCCATGCGGACTCGCTCGATACGGGTTCCGGACTTGATCACACCTTGGGCGCGATCGAGGCGTTCATTCATCAGCAGCACCACTTGGGACTCGGACAGCCAGGCTCGGAACACTTCGCTCGCGATATGCGGTTCAAAGGTCCACATCGAATCTTCGTTCTCTTTATTGAACGTTTTGCCTCGGAAGTAGTCCTCGCGTGTTTCACGGGACCACCGATCGGGATTTCGGTAGACGCGATGGATCCGTTGATAGAACTCGCGAGCCATGCCGCCGATCGCTCGCTTGTTGCCGATATCGGTCGCGCCGAGCCCCCCAGTCGTCAATCCCCCGAGATGCCCAGAGGGTTCAATCAATACGACGGAATATCCACGTTTGGATGCCGCGATCGCTGCCACGATGCCGCCGCTGGTTCCTCCATAAACGACGATATCGTATTGAGTATCCTCTGCATGTGACCTTGAGGTCGTTGAGACACTCACCAGAATCAACCAAGCAACACTCCACCAAGCAACACTCAGGAAGCTCCGCGCGAACATAAATTTCCTCACTCTTCCGCCCAAATCGAATGGGGATCAAAACTCATCGATGCGATCATGCTCATGACAACACAGGCGCTGAAGGCGACGACGGCAGGTCCCACATGGAACTCAACAAGCCCCGACAGTTTGACGAGCATGACAAGGAACGCGAGGAGCATCACATCCATCATGCTCCATCGCCCGGAAAACTCGATCACGCGGTACGCCCACGCCCGGTGGTGATGCTCGAGGTATCGAAACCAACACAACTCGAGCAGCGTCACCAACTTGATCACTGGCAAAACAATCGAGAAAAGGAGAATGACTGTAGCGATGAACCAACTGCCGCTATGAAATAATTCGATGATGCCGCTCAGCAGACTACTGGCATACCGATATCCCAGCCGTTCGATTTCGAGGATCGGCAGAGTGATCGCAACCGGAAACAGCAATAGGGCTCCCATCGCTGCGGCTGCGGTCCTTTGGGAACTGAGATCTTTTCCATGACCTCGATCGACCACCATGCCGCAGCGCGGGCAACGCGATACTTGATCTTCGCCATGTTCGACCACCCGCTGGATCAATCCGCAACATGGGCATGCCTTGAGTCGCCCAGCATCGTCATTCGGGAGCGAAGGCGGAGCACTCATGAGGATGACGCAGGCTTGCGCGGCGCGAAACGTTGCAAACCTTGTTGTACATCCGGTTGCGAGAGAAGACTGTAAAACAGTTCTCGCTCGCATCGACAGCCAGCCGCGAATCCCTGCTCCAAACCGACGGTGATTGCCTTTGCAATCGTCTCTCGAGATCGCAGTGTCATCGCAGGTACGGAATCGCTCGATGAGTCGATCGACGCGGGATTCGAGGCGATGTCCTTCCATTGCTGAACGCGATCGACCGAGGGCGAGGGCTCGCTGGTGCGCACGCCTGGATGCGATAAGACGCGCTGTACGAAACTGGTCAAGCAATCCTCTTCGAGGTTGGCATCCCATAATCCGTCGACCAGCCCGATTTCGAGTGCTTTTTGGCTGGAGATCGAATCGCCGAGCGCCAGCATGCGCCATCCCTCAGCTAGACCGACCCATCGGGGCAATCGCTGTGTTCCACCCCAGCCTGGAAGTAACCCGAGTTTGCATTCGGGCATCCCCAAGACAGTGTCGTTATCGCTGCATGCGAATCGGTATTGACAAGCCATCGCCCACTCGAGTCCGCCACCGAGGCTTGCGCCGCGAATCCAGGCGATCGTTGGAAAGGAAACATCCTCCCATGCTTGATAGACATCCTGGCCCCGTTTCAGGAACGCTTGTATCTGGGCATCGTTTTCCACGGCGAGGATTTCTTTGATGTCGGCTCCAACAATGTTGCCTCGCGCCTTCGCACTGCGCACGACCACCGGCTTCGTGTTATTCGCTCCGCATAGTTCGCGCGTCACTTCGTCGAGTTCCTGAAAGACCTCGCTCGACATCACGTTCAGAGAACGGTTTTCCACGTCAACCCACAAGTTGATCCAAGTGGGGTTCGAGGAATCGAGTCTTAAATGGCGGAGGTTCATGATCGCGATTCGAGTGGTTGCCAAGGTCGAGGCTCGGGCCCGACATACTCCGCCAAGGGACGGATCAATCGGTTATTGGCTCGCTGCTCGAGGATATGAGCGGACCAACCGGAGACTCGGGACAGGACGAAGATCGGCGTGAACATCGGGGTCGGGATGCCGAGGCTGCGGTACATGGAAGCGCTGTAGAAATCGAGATTGGGAAACATCTTCTTTTCCCGGCGCATGACCGCTTCAATCCGCTCTGAGATGTCGTATAGAAGCATGAGATCGGTCGCTTCGCAGAGCTTGCGTGCCCAGACCTGGATGATGTCGGATCTCGGATCGCACGATTTATAGACGCGATGCCCAAAGCCCATGATCTTTTCTTTTTTGGCAAGCATCTCGAGCAATCGGGCCTCGGCGTAATCGGGATCCCGCATGGAATCGATCAGTTCCATCGCCGCCTCGTTGGCCCCGCCGTGAAGTGGCCCTCGCAAGGCTCCGATGGCTGCGGTGATGGCCGAATAGAAATCAGACAGCGTCGAAGCAACGACGCGGGCGGTAAATGTCGATGCATTCCATTCATGTTCGGCGTAAAGAATCAGCGACACATCCATCGCTCGAACATGCAACGCTTCGGGCGGTCGACCGTGGAGCAACCATAGGAATTGCTCGGCGATCGAATCTCCGCCGATGGTCGGATCGATCCGTTGGCCGCTTTGATGAAAGCGATACCAATAGAGCAGAACCCCCGGCATGATCCCGAGCAATCGCTCGCTGACGTGCAAGGCTTCTTGTGGACTCTTCTCCGGTTCGAGCGTCCCGAGCATCGAAGTCGCGGTTCGAAGTACATCCATCGGATGGGCGCTGCTCGGGATCCGTTCGAGGACCTGGCACAATTCAGGCGGGATGCCACGGTGGGCTACGATTCGATCGCGGAACGCCTTGAGTTGCGGTTGCGTAGGCAATTGGCCATAGAGCAGCAGATAAGCGACTTCTTCAAAAGTCGCATGCTCCGCAAGGTCTTCGATCGAGTAACCCAAATACGTTAGTCCGACGCCAGTAATACCGACGGTGCTCAATCGGGTTTCTCCCGCGAGAACGCCATCGAGGCCCGCTCGCAGCGTTGCTGTACCGGTGGCAGGGCGGTTGGATACGTGGCTCATGTTCGTTTCTTCTCCGAATCGATGCGTTGTTCCGCTTCGTAGTAATGCAGCAGTTGATAAAGCTCCTCGCGCGTCTGCAGACTGCCGAGGATCGATGCTTGGTTGCCATCGCGACGAATCGCTTGATATGCCATGCTGGCCGCACGATTCATCGCGCGAAAAGCCGTCAATGGATAGAGCGCCATACGAACACCGGTTTGCCCGAGATCCGATAGCGACAAGGTCGGCGTTTTGCCGAACTCGGTCAGGTTAGCCAAAATCGGGACCGGCACGCGCGATGCGAATTCGCGATATTGACCGAGACTGGTGAGGGCTTCCGCGAAGATCATGTCGGCACCGGCGGCGACATAGGCATTGGCCCGTGCGATGGCAGCTTCTAAACCTTCGACGGCTGCGGCATCGGTGCGGGCCATGATCGCAAACGCGGGATCTTGTCTAGCCCCCACGGCTGCTTGAACGCGAGCAACCATCTCTCCAGTATCCACAAGCTCCTTGCCCGGTCGATGGCCGCAACGTTTGGCCGAAACCTGGTCCTCCATGTGGACGGCCGCAACCCCAATCCGTTCCAGTTCGAAGATCGTGCGGCGAATGGTTTCCGATGTCCCCCAGCCGGTGTCGATATCGACCAGCAGAGGCAGTCGGCATGCAGCCGTGATACGGCGGGCATCCTCGACGACATCATCCAGATGCGTGATTCCCAAATCGGGCAACGCATGCGAGGCGTTGGCAACTCCCGCCCCGGACAAATAGATCGCTCGAAAACCGGCTTGCTCGGCCAGCAACGCGCAAAGTGGATGAATCGCACCCACGATCTGCAGCGGACGTTCCTCTTCGAGCGCTAGACGAAATCGTTGGCCGGGTGAATCAGGCATCTCGAGGGTTTTCAGTGCGAGAACAAATGGAATTCGGTATGCCGGTCGACGACTTCGGTGCAGTTACTTGTTAAGGAGCATGCACTGCGAGTTGCCGCGCGATCATGGGAGCGACTCGCGGCCGATACGGTACGACGCGAGGATGCGAGTTTGACGCTAAGGAAGAGACAGAGTGTATCAAATTCCGCCCCAGTTTTCCAAGGAGGCCTCACAGACCGCCCTTAATTCGCTACATTAGGACTTGATCCCAAAACATGAGCCGCATTGGCGTTAGCCGTGGTTTTCTAGGTTTTGGGATAGGCTTTTCGAACGCGCAATTGTTTGGTGAGTATTCTTTCTTCGATCCGATCCTTCATCCTATGGGTTCCAACCACGATTTCTCTTCCGCGGCGGCTCCGCGACCGTTTGATTCCGTCATCGCGAGCATTGCGGAATATGCGTCCAATGCCGATTGGAAACCGAGTGCCGAAGCGGTGGAAACCGCTCGCTATGCGTTGCTCGATAGCCTTGGATGCGGGCTTCTGGCACTCGAGTATCCGGCCTGCACCAAGTTGCTTGGGCCGTCTGTCCCGGGAGCGACCCTCGTCAACGGCTCGCGTGTCCCGGGAACCGGATGGGAACTCGATCCTGTTCAAGGTGCATTCAATATCGGTGCGATGGTTCGTTGGCTTGATTTCAACGACACGTGGCTCGCCGCAGAGTGGGGGCACCCCTCCGACAACTTCGGTGCGATTCTCGCGATCGCGGATTACCTCGATCGATCCGGGAGTAACCCGTGGGGAGCACCAAGCCAGTGGACCGTGGAGCAAGTGCTTCACGCGGCGATCCAGGCTTATGAAATCCAAGGTGTGTTGGCGCTGACCAACGGTTTTAACCGCGTTGGCCTGGACCATGTTTTGTTGGTCAGGATCGCATCGACTGCGATCGCTTGTGCGATGCTCGGAGGGAATCGGCAAAAAATCGCGAATGCGGTATCGCATGCATGGATCGATGGGGGCGCGTTGCGAACCTATCGCCATGCACCCAATACCGGTTCTCGCAAGAGTTGGGCCGCAGGGGATGCGACGCGTCGCGCGGTGCAGTTGGCTCTATGGACCATGACTGGCGAGATGGGATATCCGACTGCACTGACTGCCGAACGTTGGGGGTTCCAGGATGTACTGATGCACGGCAAGCCGATCCAACTGTCTCAGATGTTCGGTTGCTATACGATGGAGAACATTCTGTTCAAGGTGGCTTATCCCGCCGAGTTCCACGCACAGACCGCTGCCGAAGCTGCAATTGCACTTCATCCCCAAGTGCGAGATCGACTCGATGCGATCGAAACAATTCGGATCCATACTCAAGAGTCGGCTGTCCGCATCATCGATAAAACCGGACCGTTGAATAACCCTGCGGACCGCGACCACTGTATCCAATACATCGTGGCAGTATCGCTGATCCAGGGAGATCTCAAAGCCGAGCATTACGAAGGGGAATTTGCGACCGATCCTCGCATCGATGCGTTGCGGGATAAAATGCAAGTGATCGAGGACACACGCTTTACCCAGGAATACCTCGCTCCGGACAAACGATCGATCGGCAATCGGATCGAGATCTTGTTCCGCGATGGTACTCGCACCGATGCGGTCGAAGTCGAGTTTCCGATCGGGCATCGGCGTCGACGCGAAGAAGCGTTTCCGCTGCTGATCGATAAATTCCTCGCCAGTGCGAAGTGTCGACTGTCGAGGGATCATGTCGATCGCATCATGGATCGATGGAGCGATCCGAATCGCATGCTGAAAATGCGCATTTCCGAATGGATGGAGTTGTTTGTCGTTCCTGATCATCGTCCGTGCTGGTCGCACGGCAAAAACAAAGGCTAGTTCATGGCAACATTGCGTGAGATTACCGACGAGATACAGGGTCAAGAAGAAGTATTGCGTCAGGGGGGCGGACAATCAGGGATCGCTCGCCAGCGGAAACTGGGGCGATTGCCGGTGCGCGAACGGTTGGCTTTGCTCCTCGATCCCAACCGACCCTTCTTGGAACTGGGATTGTGGGCCGCGCATGGGATGTACTCCGATTGGGGCGATGTGCCTGCCGCCGGAGTGATCACCGGGATCGGTTGGATCGAAGGTCGCCCCTGCGTGGTCGCAGCCAACGATGCGACGGTCAAGGCTGGCGCGATGTTCCCGCAATCGGTTAAGAAACTGATTCGCGCTCAGAAGATCGCTCATCGTTTGCGCCAGCCCTTGGTTTATCTCGTCGACTCCGCAGGAGTGTTCCTGCCTTTGCAGGATGAGATATTCCCCGACGAAGACGACTTTGGACGCATCTTCCGCAACAACTCGATTCTCTCGGCCGAAGGGATACCGCAAATTGCCGCCGTGATGGGGAACTGCATCGCAGGCGGCGCATATCTACCCGTACTGTGCGACAAAATTCTGATGACCGAAGGAAGCCAGTTGTGCTTGGCAGGGCCAGCACTTGTGAAAGCTGCCATCGGACAGACTGTCGATCCCGAGGAACTCGGCGGTGCGGCGATGCACTCGCAGATCAGCGGCACCGTCGACTTTCATGAGAAGAACGACGCCGACTGCATCAGCCGATTGCGCAAGCTGGTAGGATTGATGCCCAAGGGGCCATGCTCTGAACAAGGGACTGCACCGGAGCGATTGGGATCGGATCTTTACGATATCGTTCCTGGGGATGGGATGCGTGAATACGATGTGCGCGATGTCGTACGTTGCTTTGTCGATGCAGGAAGCTTCGAAGAGTTTCGTCCCGATTACGGCAAGACAGTAGTGACCGGTTATGTTCGCATTGAGGGGCGACCGGCGGCGATTGTCGCCAATCAACGCAAACGTTCGAAATCATCTCAACAAGAAGTGCAGATCGGCGGTGTCTTGTATGGCGATGCCGCTGAGAAAGCTGCCCGTTTTGTGCTGGACTGTGATCAGAATCGTATCCCTCTGATCTTCTTGCAGGATGTGCAGGGCTTCATGGTCGGTAAGCAGTCCGAGCAATCGGGGATCATTATGTCGGGTGCCCAATTGGTCCGCGCGATGAGCATCGCGACGGTACCGAAGTTCACGGTCGTTATCGGCAGCTCCTACGGTGCTGGCAACTATGCCATGTGCGGCCGCGCATACGATCCCGCTATGATTCTTGCGTGGCCCAATGCGCGCTACGCCGTCATGGGAGGCAATCAAGCCGCCGATACTTTGCTGACGCTACGAGTGCGGGACGCTGAGAAATCGGGTAAGACGATGACGCCCGAAGAGATTCAATCGCTTCGCGACACCATTCGCCAGCAGTATTCCGATCAAACCGACATCCGATACGGTGCGGCCCGCGGTTGGGTCGATGCGATTATCCCGCCCGATGCGACCCGTACATGGCTTGGGGCGGCGCTGCTGCTCGCCGACTCCGCGTATCCGTCGGTATCGCCAAGCCTGGGGAGAGATGTGTGATGCGTTCGATTCGCGTCGGGAATGCGCAGGCGTTCTGGGGCGACCGACCATCGGCCGCGCGCGAGCTGCTTACGCAAGAGCCCGAACTGGACTTCCTCACGATGGATTATCTGGCCGAGGTATCCATGTCGATCCTGGCCAAGCAACGTCAACGGGACTCCGAACGCGGATACCCGCGTGACTTCGTAGATGTGGTGCGCGATCTCGCCAGCTATTGGGCCGCGGGTGGTCGCTGTCGATTGATCGCTAATGCTGGTGGATTGAACCCTCGATCATGTGCGACGATGTGCCAGCGAGCGCTGGAAGAAGCAGGTTGCCGTGCGCTAAAGATTGCGATTGTTTATGGCGACAATGTCCTGGAGTTACTAACCGTCAACGATGGAACGTCGGGCCCGTTCTCGAATCTTGATGATGGCCGACCGCTGAGCGATGTCCAAGACCGACTCGTGACCGCAAACGCCTACATGGGATGCGAGGGAATCGTGAAGGCCCTCGAGGCGGGTGCCGATATCGTTATCACGGGACGCGTTGCCGATCCGTCGATGGTTGTCGGCGCATGCGCGCATGCATTCGGATGGAAGCTTGATGATTGGTATGCTCTGGCAGGTGCGACCGTAGCCGGACACTTGCTCGAATGCGGCACTCATGTAACCGGAGGTATTGCCACCGATTGGCTGATGTTCCCAAACCATCAACATATCGGATTTCCTATCGCTGAGATCTCCCAAGATGGATCGTGCGTCGTGACCAAAGGCCGAGGCTCGGGCGGGGCTGTCAATGAGCAAACCGTCAAGGAGCAATTGGTCTACGAGATCGGGGATCCGGCCCGCTACATCAGTCCCGATGTATGCGTATCGTTTCTCGGTTTGAAGTTGGAAACGGTCGGGAAAGACCGTGTTCGAGTCTTTGGTGCCATCGGAAGCCCATGTCCCTCAACTCTCAAAGTAAGCGCAACCTACCGTGACGGTTATCGCGCTGCGGGCATGTTGACCGTCTTTGGCCTCGACGCAGCAGCCAAGGCACGCAAGGGTGGCCAAGTCGTCTTGGGACGTTTGGCTGAAATGGGTTGGCATTATCGCGATGCGATTGTGGAGGTGCTGGGGCATGGAGACAGCGTGCCACGCGCGGATGCAACCTCGTCACTCCCAATCATCGAAGCTGTCCTTCGCATCGCGGTGGAGTCCGAAAGCTCCGAGCCGATCGAAGCCTTTACTCGCGAAATGATTCCACTGGTCACTGCAGGCGCGCAGGGAACCACCGGTTATGCCGATGGGCGTCCCAGTGTGCAGGAGATCTTTCGCTATTGGCCTTGTTTGATCGAGACGCGAGCGATCGAACAGCAAGTAGAAATTTGGGAGACCCGCGATACGCTGGCGAACAATCCGGAATCTGAAACAAGCAAGAGAACGATCAAGATAAGTGCTGGTCCGTCAAAGCAAGCGGTCCATGCGGAGTCTAATGCTCCGTGCGTATCGAAATCATCATCGAGTTCGCTGGCTGGCCATCGGCTGATATCGGTGGCTTACGGGCGGAGCGGCGACAAAGGAACCGGTGCCAACGTCGGAATCTTGGCTCGCACGGAATCAGATTACGCCAAGCTGTCGCAGTGGCTGACCGCCGAGCGAGTCCATGCGTATTTCAAGCCACTCGAAATCGAGTCGGTCGAGCGAATCGCGATCCCGAATTTGCTTGGGTTCAACTTCTTGTTGCGCGGTGTTCTGCGGCGAGGGATTCGGAACGATGCCCAGGGCAAAGCGATTGCCCAAGCGTTGCTGCTTATGCCGCTCGACGATTACCCCAGCGGGGCGGCAACCTCTTAGCTCCGAGCCATACATGCTAGGGTGTTTCCCCGTACGACGGACTTCCTAGTCGGTCGTCGTGGCAGTCAACCGTAAGGCTGTTGTACGAAAGCCGGGTCGCACAGCACGCACCTCTTTGTTTACCTTGCTGCGCACTTCTTTTTCTGCCCAAATCGGGTCGCGATTACTCGTTGCCTGCGAGCAACCGAGAGAGATTCTCGACATGCCACGATCGAAACGGAACGGCAGTCCTCGGTAGCGGATGATCGGGAACCAAGGACAGCGAAATCGCCTTCATCAATTGCTCGATGCCAGCCCCACTCACTGCACTGACCAGATACGCAATCGAAGGTATGTTGGATGGCGGAGATGATGAGTCATCCCTGTCCGACTTGGTCCGAACCAACAAACACTTGCTCGAGTGGGATTGCCAAATCGCCTGATGCTCGTCTGTCCAACCTGCGTCGGGATCGATTAGCAACAAGAGGCGATCCGCAGTATCGATGGCGCGTCGTGCTCGCTCGATCCCGAGGCTTTCGACTTCGTGCTCGGATTCCCGAACTCCAGCACTGTCAATTAATGTAACGGGCCAACCTTCGATGCTGGTCGATTCTGCCAGGAGATCCCGAGTCGTCCCCGCCTCGGCATGCACCACTGCTCGCGAGTACCCCAAGAGCCGATTCAGTAAACTGCTCTTTCCGACATTGGGTGGGCCGCACAACACCACGCGCCACGGATGAATCAAATGCAATCCGACATCCGACCATCGCCAGATGCCATCCGCAATCCTGCGAGCTTCGGCGAGTCGTCCCTCTTTCGCATGCTTTTCGATTTGGTCCAATGCTTCATCGAGTGCGCCGCGAACTTGATCCATCAAGATACTCGCCGTGCGAACCGTGGATGCTCGAAGCAGATCCTCGGTTGCTTCAGCGGCTATTTGAGTTGATGCATGGTGTGCGATCCATTCGCTTCGTTGCCTCTCTTGGGCACCTGCGCTGACTAAAGTGCGCAAGATAGTCAACGCAGCGGCTTGACCGCCATGGCAATGCAATTCACATACTTCCGGTCCCCGTTGTACAACGACGATCGACTCTCCAATTGCAACTCGATCGTTCCTCTCCGAACGAAACATGCCGTAGCGAATTCGATTGACTTGCAACTCAGGTTTACCCTGTATGGGAGACCAATAATGTTGTACCAGTTCAATCGCCTTCGGACCTTGAATTTCGATGACTGCGATCGCAGCGGGCGCCGACGAGGTCAGTCGAGTTACCGTAGTGCGCCCATCCGTCATCGGTTCGCGGCCTCCGACCTCTTCAGCAATCGAATCGCATGCCCGGCGATGACCTGTTGTTCATCGGTTGCGATTCGGAGGATTTCAAATGAACTTGACGATGTATTCAATCGTGTCTCTCCAAGATGATTTGCTTGATTGTCGATCGCTCCTCCAAGCCATTTCAGTTCAGCAACGACCTTTCGCCGCACGATCGCACTATTCTCACCGATCCCGGCAGTGAATACCAAACAATCGAGTCCTCCGATCGCGGTCGCAGCTGCAGTCACTTCTTTCGCGATCGATCGGCAAAACATGTCGATCGCAAGAGCACAGCGAGGATCCGTATCGGCCCGTTCGACGAGTGTACGCATATCGCTGGTTCCCTTCGATAAAGCCGCCAGTCCCGATTCCTTGGTGAGGATCTTCTCGATCTGCTGCGCGTTCATTCCTTCGCGCATCCAGTGGATGGCAACACCGACATCAATACGTCCGCACCGAGTGCCCATGATCAAGCCGTCGATCGGGGTTAGCCCCATCGTGGTATAGCGACTGATGCAACGGTCCAGCCCGCACAAACTCGCGCCATTCCCGAGATGGCATACAATTGTTTTGCCTTGGGCTGCTCGCTCCGAAATCTCTGGCAATTGGGACGCGATTGATTCGTATGAGAGACCATGAAATCCATAACGCCGGATGCCAGCATGAAAGTACTGGTCGGGGATCGCGAATCGCTGTTCTACCTCGGGGAGAGTTGCATGAAACGCAGTGTCGAAACAGGCGATGCGAGGTGTGCCCGGCAGAAGCGAGCCCACTGTTCGTATAGCGGACAAGGCCGGAGGTTGGTGCAGTGGCGCTAAGTGAATCGTGCGATCGAGCGTCTCGATCACAGAGTCGGTAACAATAGCCGGAGCATTCAGTTCGTTGCCCCCATGGACTACGCGAAATGCGATCGCGTTCCACGAAGCATCCCTCAGTAATCGGCCGATCGCGGACGGGTAATCTGCTTCGCCGCACTCGATGGTTCCTTGGCTCATGCAGTGCATGCCGTGATAGCCTGCGTGCTTGAGCGTCGAGGAACCTGCATTCAAAACGAGAGTGAAGGGATCGCGATCGGGGACCATTATTTCAAGCCGCGGCGGATCAATAGTGCATCAACCGTCGGCTTTTGACCTCGGAAGTCGATGTACTGCTGCATCACATCGCGGGAGTCACCGCGTGACAGGATCGCCTTTCGGAAATCCTGGCCATTGGACTGCTTCAATCCACCCCGTTCTTTCCAAGCCGCGAATGCGTCTGCGGCAAGGACTTCGCTCCAAAGGTATGCGTAATAGCCAGCAGAGTACCCGCCGGACCACACATGCGCAAAGTAGGAAGAGCGATATCTCGGAGGCACAGGGGCAAAGTCGACTCCAAACCTGTTGAGCAATTCTTTCTCGAATGATTCCACATCCGATGGGATTTGTTCTTCGGTCAACGAGTGCCACCCCAAATCGACCAGGGCCGCCGCCATGTATTCCAGAGTCTCATATCCCTTGTTGAATTTGCTGGCAGCGATTGCTTTCGCGAGAAGATCCTTCGGAATCGTTTGCCCCGTCTGGTAGTGTCGAGCGTAATGGGCCAGGATCTCCGGGTCGATCGCCCAGTCTTCATGGACTGTTGACGGGAACTCAACGTAATCGCGAGGAACATTGGTACCCGATAGCAGCGGATACTCGACGGAGGAGAATAGCCCATGCACGCCGTGACCGAGTTCATGGAACATGGTTGTCACTTCGTCGAGGGTTAGCAATGTAGGGGTTCCAGGTGCGGGTTGGGGGATATTCATGCAGTTGACAACCACGGGTTGATGACCGCGCAGTCGCGATTGCGATACGAATGCATCCATCCACGCTCCACCCCGCTTGTTTTCGCGGTGGTAGTAATCCGCATAGAACAAGCCGATTGTCTTGCCACCGACATCGATCACATCGAACACTCGCACCGTTGGATCCCACACCGGCAGATCCTTTCGCTCGCGGAACGAAATGCCGTACAGCTTCCCATACGCATAGAATACGCCGTTCTGCAGCACGCTCTCCATTTCGAAGTACGGTTTGACAGCGGTTTCATCGACGCTGTAGTCGCGGGCTCGAACGCGTTCGGCGTAGTATTCCCAGTCCCAGGGTTCCACGGGACCATCGATTCCATCGGCTCGCATCGCTTCGAGGATTTTCTCCGACTCGATGCGAGCCTTGGCCATGACACCGGGAACCAAGTCCTGCAGCATCTTGAAAGCAGCTTGAGGATTCTCCGCCATTTGGTTTTCAAGCGTATAGGCAGCATGATTGGCGTAGCCGAGTAACTTGGCTCGTTCGGCCCGCAGTTTCGCGAGCTTGAGAACGATCGGACGATTGTCGATGCCCCCTGCTTCGCCCATAGCTCGATTGGCCGATGCCAGCCAAACCGCTTTGCGAGTTTCACGATTCTTGAGGCTCGTCAGGACCGGTTGCCGAGTCGTGTTTTGCATCGAGAGAAGGTACTTGCCTTCATGTCCGCGAGCGGCAGCCCCTTGTTTGGCAGACGAAAGATCCGATGCGCTCAGACCTTCGAGTTTGGACACATCTTCGATCAAGAGCGAACGTTCCTTGGCGACGGCGAGCAAGTTGTTCTGAAATTGCGTAGTGAGGGTCGAGAGCTCTTCGTTGATGGCGCGAATGCGGGCTTGTTGATCGGCCGTGAGTCGAGCTCCCGCCCGGACAAAATTCTCGTAGTACTTTTCGACCAATCGCTTCTGCTCTTCGGACCAGTTTCCCTGTTCCCGTCCCTTCCATAATGTTTCGACGCGTTGAAAGAGCTTTCGATTCAAGTAGATATTGTCAGAGTGGGATGCGAGCTTGGGGGCGATCTCTTCCTCGAGTTTTTGAATCGCATCGTTGGTGTATGCTCCAGAAAGATGAAAGAACACCGGAGCCACGCGATCGAGGATTTCGCCGGATCGCTCCATGGCGATGAGGGTGTTGTCCAATGTTGGGGGAGCGGCTTGATTGGCGATTTCATCCATTTGCGCTAACTGTTGCCGCATTCCCTCATCGAAAGCCGGCATGAAGTGCTCGACCTTGACCGCCGCGAAATCGGGAGCGTGGAATGGTAAGGAACTGGGGGCAAAGAACGGGTTGGAATCATCCATGGAAATGGTATCGGGTGAGCGAACGGGATCGGAGGCAACAGCCCACAAGCCATTGCAGGGAAAAACGACGATCAGTGCCAAGCCTCGCGTCAGATGCGAAGCCCAATTCAATCGCATGGTCACATTCAGTCTCCTTCCCAGTTGGAGGTGTCGTCGGCCGCAGCACGCGTGCACAAGGCTGCCATAACATTAAGCGAAATAGATTGATTCATGAAGGTGACATGGCCATCTGCGAAAAGGGCATGCATGCCGCCCGCGTGAAAGGAATAGGGTTCGTTATCGTTTCGAGCA
>JAGWWZ010000041.1 GCA_018970165.1 Planctomycetota bacterium
AGCTGACAGAATATCGCTTGACCGATAGCAGTTCTCTTCCTTGGGGACGCTGACCCGCTCAACGAAGTTGACGCTCCAGCGGTCGCGTGCCGCTACAACCTGCGACTCAGTTTCGCTGGCGGTTTCGGTTCGGTACTCGAATCCGCAGGGTGCGATAGATCAAACTCCGGTTGAGACCACAGTTCCCTCTGGGAAGTGATCTCTCGCAATCGCTTTATTTTCCATGGCAAAGAAGGTTCATCGCGTGCCTCTAAACCGGGCGCACTCCCCCAGATAATGCGAGGTCCGCCACGAGTCGCCAATTCCAACATCCACTTCGCTTTACCGCTGGAACGTGTCGGATAGACGTAGAGGGCCACAACGTTCGTCTCCTCACGCAACGGCAACAATTCCCGGGCCAATAATACCGCCTCAGCAACCTGAGAATCACCAAGCGGTGTTCCCACTCGGCGATGGTCCGACGCTCGAATGTTGCGAGCATAAATCAGCATGTAGTTAGGGATGTCTGCCTGCGCGAAATCCTTCGTAGGCAACAATACACCTTCCGCGTCGATCGGAAGAAAGCTCTCTTTGGCACCACCATCGCTCACTTCGCTGCTATCGGTTTCGCAGTGAACCATCGCAATCGGATTGCGATATTCGACATTCACCAAGATTTGGCCACCGGCCATCTTTTGAACACGATAGGTTTTGCGAATCCATGGATGAGCATCAAACGCCCTCGCGATCACCGCTGCCGTTTGATCATCCAACAGGGACATCCTTCCCAGATTACTCCCCTCAAATACCTCCCGCACAATGTCGGTCTTCAGCCACGCAGGAGTGTTGGTCATGTGAATATTCTCGGGCTTTACCGCATAAAACGTACTGTCGAGCGCTTTAGCACCGTAATATCGCCAACCCAAGTAGCCCACCAACAACAGGATGAGCGGACCGACGAGACTCAAAATCGCAGCGCGAGGAATGGACTGCATCCAACCCCAGACGAATCTCCAAAAAATCGGAGATGAGTTCTTTTCAGATCGAGTTTCCACCGCTGCCATGGTCGCTTCATGTCGCAGACGAATCGAGACGGAACCAATTCCGACATGGACCATAGCAATACCGGCTTCCTACCGCCACGCCAATCGACGTTGATCTTGAATGGTGAAAACGCGTAAACTTCCGACCAAGCTGGAGATCTCCGGCACATGCGTGCGGCCTCCAAAACTGTTGCCACGGAAGGAACTTTGCTTATGACAGCATTTCATCTCAGTGACTTGGCAGGTCGAATCGGTGGAGAATTAGTCGTCGGAGATCCGTCGATATCCATTACAGGAGCGGCACCGTTGTCGGATGCCGAGCACGGAGATATTACGTTGATCGACGACCCCAAGTATCTCGATCTTCTCAAGTCCAGTCATGCGACGGCTGTGATTTTAGCCTCTCGTTTGGAAGGGTTTTCTATCCCGCAGATTCTGGTGCCTAGAGTTCATGATGCCTTCGCAGTGATCTGCCGATTGTTTCGTCCGATCTATTCGTGCTCGGACCGCGGTGTTCACCGTTCGGCATGCATTCATTCGTCATCGTCGGTCGAGCCGGACGGTTGGATTGATGCGTTCACTTCGATTGATAGTGGTTGCAGCGTAGGCAGCGGCACGCGTATCGGTAGAGGAGTGACTGTGATGGCTGGTTGCAAGATCGGTCGCGACTGCCAAATTTTCCCTGGTGTCACTCTCTATCCAGGCACCATTGTTGGCGACCGTGTTATCTTGCATGCAGGAGTTGTCTTGGGTGCGTATGGTTTTGGCTACCGAATGTCGGATGGCAAACACCAGTTGGCTAGTCAACTGGGATGGGTAGAGATCGGGGATGATGTCGAAATCGGCGCTAATTCCTGTGTCGATCGTGGAACCTACGGAGCCACACGCATCGGCAGCGGAACCAAGATCGACAATTTTGTACAGATCGGTCACAACTGCCGCATTGGGAAACATAATCTTATCTGCGCGCACGTAGGAATTGCGGGTAGTTCGAGTACCGGAGACTATGTGGTACTCGCTGGTCAAGTCGGAGTCCGAGATCACGTCCATATCGGCGACAAGAGCATGGTCGGCGCTCAGTCCGGAGTAGCTTATGATCTTGAGCCAGAACAAGTGGTCCTCGGAAGTCCTGCGATCCCTCGCTTTGAACAAGCTCAACAGTTTGCAGCTATCAGCAAGCTTCCCGAAATGCGCAAGACCTTGAAACGTCTTGAAACTCAGGTGCAGTCTCTTGTTCAGACCAAGGCTGCGTAACACTTCACTATGTCTCTTGCTTCATCATCAGCATCGGCTCGGATATCCAAATCTGATGCTGCAAATCGGACCGAGACATCGTTGCGGATTTATTCTCCAAGCGAGACGAAGCGAGTCGGAATCGTTGCCGGTTGGGGAGAGTATCCGATACGCGTTGCAAAAGCGTTGAAAGACATTCGTGAGCCGGTCGTCGTGGCAGCAATCAAGGGTCATGCCGATGCTTCGCTCGCTGAGTTGGCAGACGAAATGCGGTGGTTTGGCGTTTGTAAACTTGGCGCGATGCAACGATTCTTTCGTCATCAGAACGTCGATCGTGTTGTGTTGGCTGGCAAGCTTTTCAAAGATCGCATCCTCTTCCATGGCTTAGGGTGGCTTCAGCACGTCCCGGATCTGGAATGCATGCGCACGATGATGCGACCCTGGTTTTCCCGAAATAGTTCGATGGCCGACGACTCGTTGCTCGGAGCAGTTGTTGAATCCTTTGAGCGACAAGGCATGCGCGTCATGCCGGGCACTGACTATGCCACCGACCTGCTAGCCGAAGAAGGCTTGCTGACCCATGCCAGTCCATCGCGAGCGATTCGAGCGGATATCGAGTTTGGTTGGAATATCGCTAAAGACATGGGAGGCTTAGACATAGGGCAATCGATTTCCGTGAAGGATAGGACCGTACTGGCGGTCGAAGCGGTCGAAGGGACAGACGCTTGCATCGAGCGAACGGGTCAACTGTGCCCGAGAGGGAACTGGACACTTATCAAAGTTGCCAAGCCTCAACAAGACATGCGGTTCGATCTTCCAACTATCGGTCCGCAGACGATTGAGCGCATGATTGCGGCGGGTGGTAAAGCTATAGCCATCGAAGCGGGCATGACCATCTTGGTCGATCGCGACCGCACCCTGCGACTAGCAAATCGTCACGGCATCTGCATTATCTCGCTGATATCGACAAAGCGATCCTTGAGCGAGCGATAGAGTTGCTGATAGACCGGGAATGCTCGGTTGTATGCTTTTTGGGATCCCTTGCTGGGTGCTAATTTATCGACGACTGAGATAGTCGCCTTGCAGGCTTCCTCGATGCTCTTGTAGGCCCCATCTCCAACGGCAGCCAAAAGGGCTACTCCATAGGCGGGGCCCTGCTCCGCATTGATGGTACATACGCTCTTGGAGAATACATCGGCGAGGATTTGTTTCCAGAGTGTACTCTTGGCTCCACCGCCGCTGAGCCGTATTTCTTTTACCGGGACTCCCAGTTCACCGATAATCGCAAGACTTTCGCGCAATGAATACGCAACTCCTTCCAGGACCGCGCGCGCCATGTGCCCACGGCCGTGTTTATTTGTCAGCCCGATGAAGCAACCGCGAGCATTCGGATCCGCGTGCGGTGTTCGCTCGCCAGCCAGATAGGGAAGATAGAAAAGCCCCTCGGAACCCGGCGGGATCGCGGACGCTTCTTGGTTGAGTACTGCGTACGGGTCGATTCCTTTCTTTTTGGCAAGTTCGATGCAGACCTGAGTAGCGAACCACTGCAACGACCCGGCTGCCGAAAGGGTGACCCCCATCATATGCCATTTACCGTGTACAGCATGGCAGAAAGTGTGGAGTCGCCCGGCGGCGTCGTATTGCGGGGTATCGCTGTGGCAGAAGACAACACCGGATGTTCCGAGGCTCGCGGTCAGAATCCCTTGCTTGACGATTCCATTGCCCACTGCTCCGGCGGCGCAGTCGCCTGCTCCGGCGACCACTTTGCATTCCGGGGATAGCCCTAGCTCCTTTGCGACTTCGGGGCGTAGGTGCCCCGTGACTTCCTCCGATTCGTAGACACGAGCCAAAATACTCGGATCGATTTGCAATTTTGCGAGTAGTTCCGTGGACCATCTTCTTCGACATACATCCAGCAGCAACATGCCGCTCGCATCGCTCACGTCGGTTGCTAGTTCACCGGTCAGTCGTCGCCGTACATCGTCTTTGGGGAGGAGAAGCACTTTGAGAGCTTCGTAGTTTTTCGGCTCGTTGTTCCTCAACCAAAGTAGCTTGGGTGCCGTAAACCCTGTCAGTGCTGGATTAGCAACCATGCGGATGAGCGCCTCGCGCCCGCCCGCTCGTTTGGTGATTTCATCGCACTCGCTACTGGTCCGCTGGTCATTCCACAACAGGGCAGGACGAATCACTTTCCCTTTGGCGTTAAGAAATACTGAACCATGCATCTGTCCGGACAAACCGATAGCTCGCACCTCGGAGGGTTTGAGTTTCGATTTCTTCATAACCGCTTTGATGGTCGATTTGGTTGCGAGCCACCAATCTTCCGGATCTTGTTCCGTCCAAAGTGGCTTGGGTGTTGCGAGGGGATAGGTCGCCGTAGCTTCGGCAATCGCTGCCCCACTTTCGTCGATCAACAGGCTCTTGGTCCCCGACGTTCCGATATCGATTCCGAGATAGTAGGCCATGCGCTTGCCAGATTGAGAGAATATGGTTGAAATACGAAGCCCTTATGATACCCAGTGATTTCGTGGTCGAGAATACAATGCGGGATATCCAATGATTGATCCTGGTGGACGATTTTTTCAGCAACATCGCTCAATTTGTATTGCGATCATATGCTTTGGGTTGGCACTTATTGGTTGCACCCCTGACTCTGCCCCGCCCGCCCAGAATGCCTCTGCATCCAAGTCCAAATCGGATACTGTCTACCCGTTAAAGGTTGTTATTGTTGAGGCGGATCTCTTGCAGTCGGAGATAGAACTTCGCTGGAAATCTTTCTCGGATCAGGACCTGCAGATCCAACCCATGACGCGACAGGAGTTCGAAACTCAAGAGCCCTCCAAGGCGGATTTGCTCATCTATCCCTCGAATCTGATGGGAACTCTGGTAGCAGGCGACTGGATTGCGCCGGTCTCCAAACAAGCGAAGGATCGAATCGGCGGATGGGGCGTTTCCGAGGAAGCGAACACTTGGCCCGCCCGCTGGAAGACGCTCAGTACCTATGGCGGCAAATCGATGGCAGTCCCCCTGGGTGCCCCGAGTTGGGTCGCGATCACGCGTTCTCTAGATGTTTCTCCGTTGAGAAAGCTACATGAAAAGATCATTAACAATGAGATTACGAGAGAGAATGCGGAGAGCCTTTGGGACGAGTTCCTGACTAAGGCAGAGGCCGCTCATCAGGGAACGATTGCGGAACGAGAAGCGGATCTCAAGCGAAGACTCGACGACTTGACTCCACAAGCTAGACGCTATCTCGTCTACCGCTATCTGTGGATGATTTCCTCAACCGAATCCCGACATCGCGGACTGTTCGACATGTACAAACTGGTATCTCGTTGCAATCAACCTGAGTTTGCGAGAGCGGCAATTCAGTTGAGGCGATTAGGAGTGTTGCAACCCTCCACGCTGTTCGCGAGTCCCACCGAGGCATGGCAATCGGTGGCCGAGGGATCAGCCCTGTTTGGGCTGGGCTGGCCACGAACCGATAACGAGCAAAGCTTGAGCGAGAAAACAGGAAACGGGCGATGGGAGTTGGTACCGATCGTATGGAACGATGGCTCTGGCTTAATGGCTTCGATTGGCGGGCGGACGCGTCAATCTGCAAACGCGACTGAGTTTCTCATCTGGCTGGCCGCGGAGGATCAGCGTATCGCCTTTCAGACCAAGACCCCAACGGTCGAATTGCTCGAAATCGAGGACGACCGAAACCGAGTGCGTGAGGACTACCGCGACTATCAAACGCTGCAAAAGTCGGATCCGACAGGCCTGTCGATGGAATTGACCCCGCGGTTTCTCGGATCTGACCGATTTCTGGTGCTCTTAGAAGACACGCTGATCGACATCTTTCGAGATCCCGAAAGCGCTCCAGAACGCTTTTCCCATTGCCGCAAGGAGTGGGACTCGCTCGTGGAGCAGATGGGAAGGGAAAAACTCCGTTCCAGTCTTGAGGCTGCGAGCGGTTATGCACCATAGAACGGCCTAAAGAACCGAGTTTCTTGATTTCTTCGCATTGTGAGAACTCCCTGTCGGGGTAGGATGAAGTATCCCGATCACGCGCTCGACTTCTCGCCCTATCGACACGCCATGCCTCGCAAGAAACGCACTATTTTGCAACGCATCGTCGACGCATTACTTGCCCCATTTCGCGCGCTGTCGGAAGTCGGCGTATGGATCGGACTAGTTGCAAACAGCGAAATCCAAATCGACAGTAGCGAAGAGCCTACTCCGCTATGGAAGAGAACGCTTCTCTTGCCGTTCCACGTCTTCGCGAGTTTAGCAAATCTTTTTCTACTGGTTATTGCATACCCGTTCTCGGGTTGGCTCCATGAGCCGCAACTCCGAAAGCATTTGCTTTTCGGCTTGCCCGCAATGATGGGTGCTCTGCTTGTGGTTGGACTGTTGCTCGTGCAATCCATCGAAGCGAATAAATCGAAGGCCTTGTACTCTGACGCGTTCGAGAAATCAGAGAGGAGCAAGGAGTACGATTCAGCAAAACTCTACGCATCGCGATTGATTCAATTCGGCGAGAAAGGATCCCCCGAAACCACTTTTCGTTATTGCAAATTGCTCGCGGCGGACAATGACCTAGAGCGAGCTAATGCGATTCTGGAGGCACTGGCACCCAATGATTCCCCAGGCTACGCTCCAGCGCATGCCCAACGGGCGATTGCGTATGCGAGCATGATAGCTCGCGGTGGCGATCAACGTCTGTTGGAGCCTCTTCGATGGCATTTGAGCCATAGCAATGATCGCAAGGATGAGCGACTGGCCCTGGCAAGAGCCAGCTACTTCCAAGCTTCTCAGCAGTTCGTCGATTGGATCCGGAGTCTCGAACTGGCAGCCAAGCTGAACCCGGACCATTGGCTCTCCATAGCCAACATCATGATCGCGCGCAAAGATGGCAAGAATGCACAACAGGCATTGATCCTCGCGCGCGACAGCTTCCGAAGAAAACTCAGCGAAGACCCTCTTTCGATACCGTTGCGAATTCGATTGATCGAGGCATTGGTGCGATTGCAGCAGTTTGATGAGGCAGAGCAGACTATAACGGTAGGTGCAGGCTTCCATCCTGACAGCATGGAAATGAAGCAAGCCAAGGGCGCGTTGGAGCGAGCGAGGCTGCTGTCAATGCAAGAATCCAAACGAAGCGAAAACGAGCTTTTGGATCAGATCTTGCTCGTCATGTCCTACCCCGAACAAGAGGATTTCGCGGTCGACCGCATGGTCTATCTGTACGGTGACGTGCGACCTGAAAACCAAGACAAAATCCGCACCCTCTTGGAACAGAAAAGCAAAGCGAATCCCGCTAGCCCACTGATCCAATTGTCCCTCAGTATTGTAGCGATCATCGATCAGCGAATCGATGATGCACAGAAACTGCTCGAACGAACGTTGGAACTCGATCCTACGATTCACATGGCAAAAAACAATCTTGCATGGTTGCTAGCCGAAAGAGACCCAACGCAACTCGAACGTGCGATCAAACTATCAGAGGAAGCCGTCGCGGCGCTCCCAAACATGCCTAGCTACCGCGACACACTGGGTACGCTTCTGCTTATGAACGGAGATACGAATCGGGCGATCACGGAACTCGAGAGAGCTCTGCCATGGATGCCGCAGGAAGAGCGAGGCAAGCTTTGTTCTAAACTAGCAAAAGCCTACGAGTCTTTAGGGAACAAAAGCCTAGCGAAATCCTACCAGGCCCAAGCAGATCAGCTATCGCAGACAAAGACTTCTAAATGAAGGCGGGCTGGTTGCAATTCAATAGCCCCGGATGGAATCGAGCCTAATCAGGCCTAAATTCTAAAATTTCCAACGCTGTTCGTGTTGTGCTCACGCATGACCGGGATACGATAAAAGGGCCTCAAATCGCCGTCTGTCGCCCCTTTGTTTCGCCCCTACGCCAAGTCATGCCTCTCAAGCCCCCTTTGTGGGAACGCATCGTCGATGCGTTCCTAATTCCTTTTCGTTTTCTCTCGAGCCTCAGCGTTTGGATCGAATGGGCGGTAGATAGAATCATTACCGTCGCTTTTAGCATTCTCTCGGACTTAAGCGTCTGGTTCGTCTGGGCGGTCGAGCGAACTCTGCTCGCCCCAGTGCGTGCGCTTTCAAGACTCGGTGTATGGATCAACAGAACGTTGGTCCCAACGATTCAAATCGATGAATGTTTCAAGCCACTCTGGCAACATGCACTGCTTTTTGCATACAACCTAGCAACAAGCCCTGTGTATTTCATTTGGCGAATATTCTCTTCACCGTTCCGTCGTAGAATCGATTGATGGTGATCGCGCAGGCAACTCGCCTTCTCGATCAATCATCTTCTCGTCGCGAATGTATCCGGGGCACATACTCGCTCGCATGAACCTCGACGGAATCGCCATGTCAAACCAGCCGCAAGCCAATAGCTCTCGAGCGAACTGGTTGTGAAGGGCCCCAATTGCTCGGAATCGAAAAACATCCCGCCCCCCATCATGTCCAAGTCGATACCGGGAAGGAAGTCGGTAACCCCCAACCCCAGCGACATACGATGTTGACAGGTGACGGCGAGTAGTGCTTGGGAGTAATAGACAACGGGTAGCCCGCCCGTCTGCGTAACACCTCCAAGATTCAAACCCGGGGATGGATCGAGGGGGTTTTCAGCCCAAACATATCCTGCGCGATACCGATAACGACCTTGTGTCCATTGCGTTCCCAGTTGCACGACGAACTGATTGTCGTAGACCGGGCTGTACATTTCGGCGTCATCCCAATACTTGTACAGGAGATCCATCGCCAATAAAAGTTTTCCATCGAAGAACGCCGTATTCGCGACCCCAAAGCCGAGGTTTTGTGGCATATCCATCAGGACGTCAATGTTCGGATTGTAATTTAGGAAGTTCAATGAAATGGCGTTCTTAAATTTGAAACTCTGCTGTGTCTGATAATACGCACCCAGCGTCGTTGCCTCAGTCAATTGATAATTGGCACCGAGTGTTCCTCGAAGTGCATAATCGGGGGTCATGCCCCCAACTCCGACGAACGGACCATCGTAATAAGCGATCCCCAACGAGGTCGTGGTGCCAAATGATAAGCGATCCGTTAGCTTTATCCCCATCGAGACGGGAGCGTTCAACAGAAGCAGAGAGGTATTTGTGCCATTGCTCTGCGGGACATGGCGATAATCCGCTGCTGCACCCGCAGTCGTAACCATCCCCGTTCCAACAACAACATCGAGACCTAAGATCTCGCTCAAATCCTGAGTGATGCCGACATTGGTAAGTGGAGTACCCGGCGCAGCGGACTTTGCAGAGAATGGCTGAATGAGATCTTGCCCTACCGTCGGAAGATTGCTGGTCTGGGTCAAATTCATCGTCGGTTCGACCCAACCACCACTGAATAGGAACTGAGTTCCACGGAACTGAGTCAGGGTCGCAGGATTCCCGTTCAAACTGCTCGTTAGATCCTGTGGCCTCGCGATGCTCGCACCACCCATCGCCCCGGAGGCTGGCATCAAGGTATTATGCAGTTCCGTACCAAACGACTGAGCCCACGCCTCATGCGACGCTCCCGCAAGCGATGCAGCCAAAGCCCATGCCCAAGTAAATCTACGCATTGCCAATCTCCATCCTTGAATCAGCGTGCCAATACATCACTTCCGTTATCGACTCTGCGAGACATGAAAAACAAACCTACAACTTTAGCAAGCAAGAATGCCCCAGTTTGCCAGTCGTTAGCCCTTTTTCATCCTGAATTCAAGCAAGCATGCTAGCAATGCGGAGCCGAGCATTGAACCAAAGTGCAATACATGATGGTCCATCACAGCGAAGTTGGGTACTCAGACGTTGGATACTCTTATCCAGTCCTTTCAACGAGCGATGTGTCTGTTAACTTGCCTCTTCGCAACTCCTGGCAACGGTTCATGCGTCGAGCCAGCGACATGGAGTGAGTCACCACGATCAGCATCGTGTTCTGCTCCTTTGGCACCTCGAGAAGCAGTTCCCCAACGGTCGCCGCATTATCGCTGTCGAGATTACCGGTCGGTTCATCGGCGAGAACCATGGTCGGCCGAAGCAAAAGGGCTCTCGCCACCGCAACCCTTTCTCGTTCGCCGCCCGAGAGTTGGCTCGGCAAATGCGTCAGTCGATCGCTGAGGCCGACGCGCTCGAGCAGTTCCCTCGCTCGGTCGACGTGAGCTTGTGTTGCACGTCCAAAAGCAAGTGAGGGAAGCAGAGTGTTTTCGAGAACATTCCATTGCGGCAACAAGTGATGGTCTTGAAAAATAAAACCGATGTGCTGATTTCTGAATCGGGCTTGTTCCACTTCGCCAAGAGCAAACGGGTTGCGACCAGAGACCTCGACCGAGCCAGATGTCGGCTGATCCAACGTACCAAGGATCTGCAGCAATGTTGACTTGCCAGCTCCGCTAGGCCCCACGATTGCTAGGTTATCTCCTCGATTCAACTCAAAGGACAAATGATCCAAGACGACCACATCTTGCCGAGGGTTGGGATATACTTTGCACAGCTCTCGAACTACTAGATCGCTCATCGGATGCAGCAATGATCGAGGATGGCTTCTGGGGAAGCGAGATAGCCGAGGTAGAAGGCTCCGAACTGACCGAATCGTGCGCTGGCCGTGTCGTACCGCATGGTGTAGACGATCTCCTTAAGAAACTGCGGGTTGCGAGCCCAGAGGGTCACTCCCCATTCCCAATCATCGAGCCCTACCGAAGCGGTAACCAACTGACTAACTCGCCCTGCGAAAGCCATCCCGCTTTGAGCATGTTCGGCCATCATTTCGGTTCGTGCAGAAAAAGGTTCCAGGTACCAATTCGCGCTGACGTTGCGGACTTTGTTCATGGGATAGAAGCACATTGCAGGCCAAGTCGGAAACTCAGGAGCCAGTCTCTGCGCAAGCATGACGGGAAGCCGCCTTTCGTAGGAACTGACTTTGGCCTGAAAAGCAGGACTGTTGGGATCTTCGCCGGTGCGGATCAATTTGGCCGCGTACTGTTCTTTGTCGGGGAGATACTCGCTCACTTCGGACATAGAAACAAAGGAGTACGTTGGTTCAAGGGCTTGTCCTAGGCGTGTGGCCATAAGGCGCTGATGGACTCGATCGATCCGCAGAGGATCAGGATCCATCATGACGAGTCCCAGGTCTGCTTTGTGGCCGCTGATGATGAACGATTGAAGGCGTTGCGGGCGGTCGGCAACATCGTTGAGTACATCGCAGAATTGCTGCCGGTCTCGACTTATGTGAAGCGGATCCAGTCGAGCAAGTTCAGATCGGTTCCAGCGATAGAAGAAATGGCTACAGTGCCAACCCTGGACAGGAATCAGGGATGGCTCGGGCAGGGAGGCGGGGTTGGAATGGGGATGGTTCATAGGATGCTGGCTCCGTAACGAAGGCTCAGAACAGACGGTTGTATCCGTTGAGCGCTGCAACGCGATACGCCTCTGCCATCGTTGGGTAGTTGAAGGTGGTTTTGATAAAGTACTCCAGCGTGTTGTTGGGATGGGGCTGTTTCATGATAGCTTGGCCGATGTGGACGATCTCCGACGCGTTGGGGCCGAAGCAATGGACCCCGAGAATTTCGAGCGTTTCGCGATGGAAGAGCAGTTTGAGCATCCCAACAGCACGACCGGTGATCTGCGCTCGCGCCAAACTGCGGAACTGAGAGTGCCCCACTTCATAGGGAATCTTCGACGCGGTCAGTTCCCGCTCGGTCTTGCCGATAGAACTGATCTCCGGACTGGTATAGATACCTGTCGGAATATCCGTTAAGCGAAGGTCGTTCTCCTCTCCCATCAAATGTTGTGCAGCAGCGCGACCCTGCATGTACGCGGCGCTCGCAAGCGATGGAAAGCCGATCACATCCCCAACGGCATACACATTCGGACAACTGGTCTGGAAACAATCGTTGACTTCGATGAACCCGCGTGCGTTCGTGGTCAAACCGACTGCGGGGAGATCGAGCGATTCGGTATTGCCCGATCGACCATTGGCCCACAAGAGGATATCGGTTTTGACCTGCTTGCCACTCTCCAAATACAGAACCACCCCATCGTCGCGGGGTTCGATTTTGGAAAAGTTTTCATTGTGCCGAATGATCACTCCCAACTCTCGCATCTGGTAACTGAGAGCATCGATAATCTCGTCGTCGAGGAACTCGAGCAGTTTTGCTCGCGTGTTGACCAAGTTGACTTTGATCGACAGATTCCGAAACATCGAGGCGTACTCGCAACCGATGACTCCCGCGCCGTAGATCGTGATCGATTGAGGTTTGAAGGAGAGATCGAGAATCGTATCGCTGTCGAAAATGCGAGGATGCGCGAAGTCCACTCCTTGCGGACGAAAAGGCCGGGAGCCAGTGGCGATGATGATATGCTCACCGCGGATTCGGGTATCGCTATTGATTTCAATCGTGTGGGGATCGATAAATTTGGCGACTCCTGAAAGCACCGGGACGTTGTTTCGCTCGTAGAACGTCTGTCGCATCGATACTTGCTTAGCGATGATCGACTTGCTGCTGGCTCGCAACTGGGCAAAGGTGGGATTGATATGGATCCCTAGTTCCCGAATGATCGGGTTATTCATCGCTTCCATCGCGGAATAGATGGAGAATCGGAGTGCTTTGCTGGGGATGGTTCCCCAGTGGGTGCAACCGCCACCGATCTGCTTGTAAGCCTCGATGACCGCGGTTCTGCGGCCCCCTTTGGCCGCTTGCATCGCGGCTCCTTCTCCACCCGGGCCGGTTCCAATGACCACCACGTCAAACCGTTGCTCAACCATTGCTTCGTTCCTAGAAACTTCCTTGGTTAACAAACACTAACCATGAGCATATCGGCAATCGGGACGGTGCGGTACTCCCGATGGTCTTACCAAGGCCGCGACGTGATCAATCCTTCTTCGGGACTGCTAGCGGTCGCATACAACCTTTTCGGGATACGACCCGAGAGAAAGGCAAGGCGGCCCGCGATGGCGGCATGCCGAACGGCGGTCGCCATGCCGACGGGATTGCGGGCATGTGCGATTGCGGTGTTGAGAAGAACACCATCAGCCCCGAGTTCGAACGCTTGCGCTACATCGCTTGCGGTTCCCACCCCTGCATCGACGATCACGGGATAACCTGGGTCGTCGGACTTGAGATACTCAAGAATGATTTTTAGGTTATTGGGGTTGAGGATCCCTTGACCGCTGCCGATGGGCGATCCTGCGGGCATTACGCTCGCTGCTCCGGCATCTTTCAATCGAACGGCCATAATTGGGCAATCGCTGGTATAGCAGAGGACTTGAAACCCATCATCGACGAGTCGTTTGCATGCTTCTAGGGTTGCGATCGGATCGGGAAGGAGTGTCTTGGTATCTCCAAGGACCTCGAGTTTGACCCAGTCCGCCCCAGGGTTCTCCAGCGAACGGAGTATCTCACGCCCCAATCGAGCAACGCGGACAGCATCCATCGCATTGAAGCAACCAGCAGTATTTGGAAGAAGCGTGTACTTCTTTAGGTCGATGAAGTCGAGAAGATTTTTCCCCTGGCGATCGTACAGTTTCTCCCGTCGGACAGCGACGGTGACGCAATCGGAACCGCTCGCAGCCAACGAGTCACGCATCAATTCGTTGGTGTCGTATTTTCCAGTTCCGAGAATTAGTCGACTGGCTAATGTTTTTCCTGCCACGCTTAGCGGCGCGTCCGCGATGCTCCCCGCATGAGCTTGAATGATGTCGGCTGTGGTCATCACCCGCCTCCCACCAAGGTGACCACTTCGATCCGATCACCCTCTTTCACGCATTGCGATGCGTAATGGGAACGGGGAACGATTTCCAGATTGACTTCCACCGCACAGTATCGGGGTTCGACACCGGAACGTTCCAATAGATCAAGAATGGTCATCGCTTCGTCGACCTCTTCCTCATTACCATTGAACTCGATCGTTACCGTGGACATTTATTCATTCCCCAAATCGGGACTGCTCGTATGCGGTGATTTTTTCTACGTGTTCCAAGGTCAACCCGATATCATCCAGACCATGCAGTAAACAATGTCGGCGGAAGGGTTCTACCTCGAACGATGCACGGAATCCGTGACTGTCGGTAACGGTGCATGTCTGGAGGTCGATCGTCAGGTGATAGGGTTCGTGATTGGCGTGATGCTGGAACAGAGCTTCGACCTGATCTTCCCGCAGAACGATCGGCAGCACTCCGTTCTTGAAGCAATTGTTGTAGAAGATATCTGCAAAGGAAGGGGCAATAACCGAACGAATGCCGAAATCCTCGATCGCCCAGACGGCGTGTTCGCGTGAGGAACCGCTCCCGAAATTCCGACGAGCGACAAGGATCTTGGCCCCTTGGTTGCGAGGGAGATTCAGCTCAAACGCGGGATTGGGCGTCCCATCGGGATTGCTCCGCCAATCGTAAAACAAGTATTGGCCGAAACCCGACCGTTCGATCCGCTTGAGGAATTGCTTTGGGATAATTTGATCGGTGTCGACGTTCGCACGGTCCATGGTAGCGACGACACCGGTCAATTGCTGAAATGGTTGCATATTGTTGAGTGATTCCGGATGAAGTGATTCTCTTCTAGGAGCGATATTTCCAGTCGCGAATATCGATAAAGCGTCCTTCGACTGCCGCTGCGGCAGCCATTGCAGGGGAGACCAAGTGGGTTCGTCCTCCCTTTCCTTGCCTCCCTTCAAAATTTCGATTCGATGTCGAAGCGCATCGCTCTCCGGGTGCAAGGCGATCGGGGTTCATGGCCAAGCACATACTGCAACCTGCTTCTCGCCAATCGAATCCCGATTCCTTGAAGATGCGATCCAGCCCCTCGGCTTCGGCTTGCTTCTTGACTTGACCACTTCCAGGCACGACCATCGCTTGAACTTGGCCGCTGACTCGGTAGCCTTTGACGACATTGGCCGCCGCGCGCAGATCTTCGATGCGAGCGTTGGTACACGAACCGATGAAGACCCGTTGGATGGGAACATCGGCGATCGGCGTACCCGCTTGCAAGCCCATATACTCAAGCGCGCTGGCAGTACTCTTGCGTTCGGTTTCATCGTCGAACTGTTGAGGACTCGGAACTCGCGACGAGATCGAGATGACTTGCCCTGGGTTGGTTCCCCACGTTACCTGCGGCTCGATATCCTGCCCTCGAAAGATATCGACGCGATCGTATAGAGCTCCGGGGTCTGACGGAAGTGTGTTCCAGAATGCTACCGCCTTATCGAAATCCTTCGGTGCAAACGGGCGGCCTCGGAGATATTCGACGGTTTTCGAATCGGGAGCGATCATGCCAGCTCGAGCTCCCGCCTCGATCGACATGTTGCATACCGTCATACGCTGTTCCATGCCAAAGCTGCGAATGACTTCCCCCGTGTACTCGAGCACATAGCCTGTGCCACCCGCAGTGGTCAGTTTGCCGATGATGTACAGAATCAAATCCTTGGCGGTTACACCCGGCGCGAGCGAACCATCGACACGAAGCTCATAGGTTTTGGGTGTGTACTGAAGGAGCGTCTGTGTGGCGAGGACATGCTCTACTTCGCTCGTACCTATTCCAAAGGCCAAGGCACCAAAAGCGCCGTGCGTCGCTGTGTGCGAATCGCCGCAGACGATGGTCATCCCCGGCTGCGTGTAGCCCAGTTCCGGGCCAATGATATGGACAATCCCTTGGCGAATATCATTCAGATCGTATAGCTGGATGCCAAATTCCTTGCAGTTGTTTCGAAGGGTATCGACTTGCTGACGGGAAATCGGGTCTGCGATCGGAAGCGAACGATCGGTTGTCGGGACGTTGTGGTCCGGAGTTGCGATGGTCCGCTCGGGCCGTCGGACTTTTCGCCCTGCCAGCCTCAGCCCCTCAAAGGCCTGTGGGCTGGTGACTTCATGAACCAGATGCAGGTCAATGTAGAGGATCGCCTGCTTGCCAGGTTCGTGGTGAACGACGTGATGGTCCCAGATCTTCTGGAACATGGTGCGGGGGGATGCGGCGGTAGAGGCCATCAAAGCTCGGATGGGTTGTGGGGATCGTGAAGGTTTGGAGAATCGCGGAATCGCAGAGACCAATTCGGCCAACATGCAACATTGTAGACTAAAGGCCGACACCTTGGCATTGTCAAGCCAAGATGGTCTCGAAGGACGCGATGTCCGCTGGTCGCGTGGTCCCTTTCAAGTGTATATTGTGGTCTGATCCACTGACGGCGTAGCCTCTTATGTAGTTCGGGCGACGCGATTTTCGGGACTGTATGAAAGGAATTGATGTTACCATGTCCAATACTGATGCACTCCAGAATCGTGTCCGATCGCTGGAAAATGCATTTTTCTCCGAACAAGACCTCCAGCTACTTGCGGGGTTGAAACAGAAGTTGGATCGGGAATCCGCGATAGCCGAGTTTCAGAAGTCGGCGGGGATCCAAGACCCGGCTGTCCTAGAGGCTCTGTTCAACCTAGGTGTCAGCCCGGCTGCGGTGGCAGCTCTAAGGGCGTATCCGCTGATCGCAGTCGCTTGGGCAGACGGCAGTACGACTGCCGATGAGATCGCGACGGTCCGAACCATCGCCGCACGCCACTTCAAGTCCGACTCGGCGGCGGGCGAATTGGTTGAACGTTGGTTGGCTACCCCACCTGCACCTGGAATGCTCGAAGCATGGGAAAGCTGCATCTCTACGATGTTTCATGCCATGCCAGCTTCCGAGGCAACCTCCCTCAAAACCAAATTGATCGAAGAGATCAACGAAGTCGCAACCGCCAGCGGTGGTCTGCTCGGCTGGGGGGCTGTCTCGCAATCAGAAAAGCAGACCATGCAAAGGATCAAGGCGGCCTTGGAGTGATCTCCAATCTGTCTTGAGATCCCATGAGCAACGAACCTCATATTGTTTGGCATCAAGCCTCTGTCTCCACAGACCAGCGCAACGAGCGTTTTGGCCAACGTGGATGCGTAGTGTGGTTCACGGGGCTGAGCGGTTCTGGAAAAAGCACAGTCGCCAATGCCGTCGATCGTATACTCTTTGATCGCGGCGCGGCGACCTATCTGCTCGATGGCGATAACGTTCGCCACGACTTGTGCGCGACGCCGCAAATCTTGGCACCTGTTCATGGCGACGCGTTCGCAACGAGGTTCGGGCTCGGATTCGGCCCCGAGGATCGAGAAGAGAATATCCGCCGCGTCGGAGCTGTAACTCAGCTGTTTGCTTCTGCCGGACTCATTTGCCTGACGGCATTTGTGAGTCCCTATCGACGCGATCGGGATCGAGTGCGGGCCCATTGCGTCGGTGAACATGGACTGCCATTTATCGAGGTTTACGTAAATACTCCACTAGAAATCTGCATGCAGAGGGATCCCAAGGGACTCTATCGGAAAGCGATTGCGGGCGAGTTGCCGAATTTCACTGGAATTTCCGACCCCTATGAACCTCCGATCTCGCCTGAGTTAGAATTGCACGGCGATGAAAAAGGACCAGAACAATTGGCCGCTGACATTGTCACCTATCTCGCAAGCAATCGACTTATCTCTACTTAAAGGCTTCTTCGAATCAAGGATTATCATGTCGAACTACAATCCGAACTTTCCAAACAACACTGGCTTCAGCGATAATCCATACGTGCCGGTAGGTTCGGGACAATCTCCCTACATCGACAGTGGGCATCAGAGCACAGCGCAACTTGCAAGCTTGCTGCAACGATTCTGCGGCGCACTTTTGGATTCTTTATTGCCAAGTCTTTTCCTGCTCCCAGGCTATTTCATGATGATCTTCGGAGCGATCGCTATGGAACAGCAAAATCAAGCTGGAGGCAACCCCGATCTCCCAATCGTCTCAATACTCGGGCTCGCAATCATAATCATCGGCGGCCTGCTCACGCTCGTCTTACAGATTTACTTGCTCGCAACGCGTAGCCAGACTCTTGGCAAGTACATCATGAAAACCCAGATCGTCGATTTCGAGACGGGGCAACCTGCCGATTTTGTAAAAGCCGCTGTCTTGCGAATCTTGGTCAATTCGATCATCGCCAGTATTCCGTGTGTGGGCGCGATCTATTCACTGGTCGATATCTTCTTCATCTTCCGCGAAGATCGGCGATGCATCCACGACTTGCTCGCTGGCACGACCGTTATCGATATCAGCAACCGCTAGGCCTCCATGTCAAAATACGTCGTCCGTTGCGGTTTGAATCGAACGCTCTACGCGATGAATGCTCGAAGTGAGCATCGACGAGGGGATGTTGTGATCGCTCGCACGAATCGCGGATTCGAACGAGGCGAAGTGCTCAGTGAAGTTTCGGAACCCGTCTCTGCGAACGTTGCTGATCTGCCGGGCGGTTCCATTCAGCGTCTCGCTTCCGAGGAAGATCTGAGAGAACTCAATCGACTCGCTTCGATGAGCGATAAGGATTTCGAGGACTGCAGCGCGATGATCGCCCAGTCGGGCCTTCCGATGCGTCTGATCGATGTCGAACGGGTTCTCGGCGGTGAGATCCTCACCCTTTACTACACTTCCGAAGATCGCGTCGATTTTCGCGAATTGGTGAAGGCGCTCGCTGGAAAATATCACACCCGCATCGAAATGCGTCAGGTCGGCTCAAGAGACGAAGCGAAACTGCTCGCGGATTACGGGGATTGCGGCAAACCTGTCTGTTGCAATACGCACTTGAGCGCCATGCCGCCGGTCACGATGCGGATGGCGAAACTGCAAAAGGCAACGCTCGATCCCAACAAGATCTCTGGCCGATGTGGTCGACTGAAATGCTGCTTGCGTTACGAAAACGATCACTACGAAGAACTCGCAGCCAAGATGCCAAATGCCGGCAGCGACATTGTGACTCGCGAAGGGCGTGCTAAAGTATTGAACGTAGAACTGCTCGCGGGGCAGTTGCTCGTCGCCACCGAAGACAATCGAAGAATTCTGATCTCGGCAGACGATGTGGTGACCGTACTCAAACGGGGAGTGGAGCACTGATGAACGACCAAATCAAAGCGATGATGGAACTGTTGCAAAACGATCAACGCTACCACCTGGATGCGTATCAATTCGTACGCGAGAGCCTCGCATACGCCCAAAATGTTATGAAGATGCCACCGCACCCGGGGGAAGGGGACGAGGGCAAATCAGATCGTCATCTGACCGGTCAGCAGTTGTGCCAAGCCATCCGCGAATACGCCGTCGACCAATACGGCTATCTGGCAAAGACCGTCCTCAACAGTTGGGGTATTCACAACACCGGCGACTTCGGCGAAATCGTTTACAACCTGATTCGGATCAAGGAAATGCGGAAAAGCAAAAGCGATCGGCGCGAGGACTTCGACGATCAATACGATTTCGACACCGCGTTTATGCCACGCTTCGAACTGGCAAGCGATGCCACTTAGCAAGATTTCACCCAGATTTCTCGTTGCATCGATCGCGCTCCTGGCTTGGATCGCCTATCTTGCATGGGTCTGCCTTAACCTGTGAAGGGCGGATTGATTCCTTCCAGGTCCTGTTTGAATTATGATAGACTTCCAGAGCGACCCAAACGTTTGCTCGGAGGATCCGTATGATGTTGACGAACCATGTTCGAGCTTCGCACACCCTGAAATCGAAATCCCATCGTTTGGTTTTAGTATTCGCCATCTCAGTGGCGTTCTGCCCCGTTTATGCTCCATACCCTTTGGTCTGGGCCAGCAGCCAGGATGACACGTTTGCGTCGGCGGCTCATATACTCGAGCACCGCTGCCTGAGCTGTCATGCAGGGAGCAAGCCTAAAGGAATGCTAGGACTTGATACGCGAGACGGAATCGTGAAGGGTGGTGAGAGTGGCTCGGCGGTGGTTCCCGGCAAGCCCGACGAGAGCATCCTACTCGATTACGTCACGGGTGACTCTCCTGAGATGCCTAAAAATGCGTCCCCTCTCTCCTCGGAAGAGGTGGAGATTCTTCGAGCTTGGATCCAGCAAGGTGCTCCCTGGCCAGAGGGTAAGAAGCTCGAGGATCGCTACGTCCCCGATTCGCAGTGGTGGTCGCTCCGGCCACTCACTCGCCCCAATATGCCGAACATCTCTCCTGTCAACGATGTTATCGCTCGTCCCGTTATCTCCAGTCCGATCGATGCTTTCATCGTTGCCAAGCTTCAAGAGAAAGGGCTTCCGCAATCTCCTGCTGCCGATCGCCGAACTCTCATCAGACGCGTTTCGTTCGATCTCACAGGTTTGCCTCCTACGCCCGAAGAGATCGAAGCCTTTCTCCAGGATTCCGATTCCGATGCCGTCGCGTATGGCCGATTGGTCGATCGACTTTTGGAGTCGCAGCGCTACGGCGAGCGATGGGCCAGACACTGGCTCGATATCGTTCACTTCGGCGAGACGCATGGATATGACAAGGACAAGCAGCGACCCAACGCATGGCCGTATCGAGACTACGTCATCCGCGCACTGAACGAAGACAAACCCTATCATCGATTCATCGAAGAACAACTCGCAGGCGATATCCTTTATCCAGGTTCGGCAGATGGGATCGAAGCCCTCGGGTTTATCGCAGCAGGCCCATGGGATTTTATCGGCCATGCCGAAGTTCCCGAAACGAAGATCGATGGCAAAGTCGCACGCCATCTCGATCGCGATGATATGGTCTCTACTGCAATCGGCACCTTCAACTCGCTCACCGTGGGTTGTGCTCAATGCCATAACCATAAATTCGATCCGATCTCGCAACGGGAGTATTACCAACTGCAAGCTGTCTTTGCTGCGCTCGACCGCTCTGACAAACCCTACGATCGCAACCCGGAAATCGGTACGCAGCGCAGTCAAATCGAACGGGAGATCGCACAACTCACCGCTGAAAAGAAGCGAATCGATGCCAAGATCATTGAACTCGGAGGTCCGAAACTGGCCGATCTCGATCAAAAGATCGCGGACGCATCCCAATCGCTCAACCAGGGGGAACAACCGGAGTTCGGTTACCACAGCAATATCGAAACGCAGGATAATGTCGCCAAGTGGGTGCAAGTCGATCTCGGTGATTCCCAAACCCTCGAGGCCCTTGAATACGTTGCCTGTCACGACACCTTCAACAATATCGGACCCGGTTTTGGGTTCCCGGTTCGTTTCAAGATCGAAGCATCCGACGACCCGCTGTTCCAGACCGATGTCACCATGTTGTTGGACAAGACGGCTGCGGATGTTCCAAACCCCAGCGTTGCACCTCAACGTGTCGACGCTATCTCGAGCACCGATACACCCGTTCGAGCCCGCTATGTACGATTCACGGCAACCAAGCTGGTCCATCGTTTGCCGACCGACTTTATTTTCGCCTTGGGGGAACTCTCCGTCTTTTCAAGTTCGGGGCGCAACATCGCTCGGGATGCAACCGTCACCTCGCTCGATTCGATCGAAGCCGCTCCGAGATGGCGGCGAACGAATCTGGTCGATGGCTATTACTACGGCCGAACCTCGATCGCTGGCACCGACCTCGAGAAACTGCGAGTCGATCGCGAAGCGCTCATCGCATCGATTTTAGATCCGCAGATCCAAGCTCAACGGAACAGTAATTCGACTCGATTGGCGGCCGCAGAAGCGTCGCGAAAAGCTCTTCCTGCGCAGCAGATCGTCTATGCAGGCATGGTGCATAACGGAAGCGGCGCGTTCTCGGGAACAGGAGGCCAAGGAGGCAAGCCGAGGACGATTCACATACTGGATCGCGGCAACGTCACGCAACCGAAAGAAGAAGTCGCCCCCGGCGCACTGACTTGTTTAAAGGAATTGAAACATTGGTTCGATTTGCCAGCCGATCACACCGAGGGAGATCGCCGCGCAGCGCTCGCGCGATGGATTGCCGATGAGCGTAACCCGCTTACTTGGCGAAGTATTGTGAACCGCGTCTGGCAATATCATTTTGGACGCGGTTTAGTCGATACTCCCAACGACTTGGGTCGCATGGGCTCCGAGCCTACGCACCCTGAACTGCTCGATTGGCTCGCGGTCGAATTTCGCGATGGTGGTCAATCTCTAAAGCGACTGCACAAACTCATCGTGACCAGCCACACCTATCGACAGATTTCATCCCATCGAATTGTGGAGACTCTCGCAGTTGAGCAACAGGATTCCGAAGCGATCGATGCGGACAATCGATATCTGTGGCGAGCCAATCGGCGGCGTCTCGAGGCGGAAGCGGTTCGAGATGTTGTCCTACAGGTCGCTGGAAAACTCGATCCGACGATGGGAGGGCCGAGTTTTCAGGATTTCGTAATCGAGCACCCAGAACATTCGCCCCATTACCAATACCATCTGCATGATCCGAACGATACGCGTACCCATCGCCGAAGCATCTATCGCTTTATCGTTCGTTCCCAACCGCAACCTTTTATGGCAACGCTCGATTGCGCGGACCCATCGATACGAGTGGACAAACGGAACGAGTCTCTCAGCCCACTGCAGGCACTCGCACTTCTCAACAATGGATTCATGGTTGCGATGAGCCAGCATTGCGCACAGCGATTGGAGAGCGAAGCAACCGATCGCGATCGACAAATCGATCGGTTGTTTGCACTGGCTCTCGGGCGCCCTCCCAACTCCGACGAGAGAGTAGCCGTCGACCATTACATTCAGCGTCACGGTCTGGCGAATACTTGCCGACTGATTTTCAACTTGAACGAATTCACCTTCGTCGATTAAGTGACTCAAGACGGGATCCATGCCATGATGCAATCACTTTTTGACAAAGATCTACCCCGTCGCCACATGCTGCAGTCCCTCGGGCATGGTTTCGGAGGATTGGTTCTGGGTGCGATGCTTCACCGGGAGTCAGGTGTTGCGGCGCAATCGGATGGCAATGGTATCCAAGGAAGTATCGGTCCTGGTGCAGCACTTCAGGGACTTCATCATCCCCCGCGCGCAAAACGAGTGATTCAACTTTTCATGGCTGGCGCGGCGAGTCATATCGATCTGTTCGACTTCAAGCCTGAGTTGGTTGCACGCCATGGTCAGGCGAGCAACTTCGGAGAGCGGGTGGAAGCGTTCCAAGATGGATTGGGCCCTTGGCTCAAACCGATATGGGATTTTCAACCCTACGGCCAATGCGGCAAACGGATCTCCGAACCTGTTGCCGAGTTGGGACGCGTGATCGACGACATCGCCTTCGTTCACAACATGGTCGGAAAGACTGGGGTGCATAGCCAGGCAACATTGCTCCATGCCACAGGATTTCAACTGCCAGGCTTCCCGGGCATGGGTGCATGGGTCAGCTACGGGCTCGGGAGTATGAACGACAATCTGCCTACGTTCGTGGTCTTTCCAGACCATCGCGGCTTGGCGAGCAACGGCACCAAGAATTGGGATGCAGCGTTTCTTCCGGCACAGCATAGCGGTACTGTGATCTATCCTGGCTCCGAGAACCCAATCGCGGATTTGCGCCCCCACAAGTCAGGTTCGTATATCACCAACGCCAGCGAATCCGACGGTCAATCGCTGTTGGCATCTCTCAATCGCCGCCATGCCGACATTCGGCCGGGAGATGATCGGCTCGAGGCTCGCATTCGGAGTTATGAGTTGGCGGCACGTATGCAGCTTGCGGCTCCGGAGGCGTTGGATTTCTCGGATGAGCCGGAGCATATCCTCCGCATGTACGGTCTCGATCAAATCCCTGCTGAGTTTGACAAGGAGATCAATGCTCGCGAAGAAACGATTCATTTTTCACGCAAGTGCCTAGCTGCACGCCGTATGCTGGAACGGGGAGTTCGATTCATTCAAATCTGGTCCGGCAACGATAACGGATTCCCTCGAAGAAACTGGGATTCGCACGAGGACATCCACCGCGATCACGGGCCGTTGGCGACTGGTATGGCTCGCGGAGCCTCGGCATTGATCCAGGATCTCAAGCAGCGAGGAATGTTGGAAGATACGTTGATATTGTGGACAACCGAATTTGGTCGCATGCCTAGCTCCCAAGGAGGCAAGGGTCGGGACCACAACCCCTACTGCTTCACCAATTGGCTCTGCGGCGGCGGTATCAAGGGAGGAGTTTCTTACGGGCCGAGCGATGATTTCGGCTACAAGCCCCTCGATCGCGAGAACCCAACGCAAGTGTATGATATACATGCGACGATTATGCATCTGCTCGGAATCGATCACACGCGACTGACGGTTCGTCATAACGGTATCGATCGTCGCTTGACCGATGTACATGGACACGTCATCCATGACCTGATCGCTTAGAATCATTTTTGTTGAGGTTACCGCAATGCCCTCACTGGGAAACACCTCCCGCCGTTCCTTTCTTGGCAAGTCCGTGGCTGCCACTTGTGTCACAGCTGCAACCGTAGCTAGCCCCAAGTTAGTCAAGGCGGTATCCGCCGTCGACAGAGTGCGAGTGTGCGTGATCGGAGTTCGAGGCAGGGGCTTGGGGCTAGGAGCAACATTCGCTTCGCGCCCCAACGCGATCGTGACTCACATTTGCGATGTCAACGAAAACGTGTACGGAGACGCGATCAAGAGGATCAGCGATACTCAAAAAGAAGCGCCCAAGCCTGTCCAAGACCTTCGCCGCATCATGGACGACAAATCGATCGATGCGATTGTTGTTGCGACTCCCGACCATTGGCATGCGCTAGCCACTATCTGGGGGTGCCAGGCAGGAAAGCATGTCTATGTCGAAAAGCCGATATCGAACAACGTTTTCGAAGGTTGGCAGGAGATCCAAGCATCACGCAAATACGATCGCCGAGTTCAGGTTGGTACGCAGAGCCGCAGCATGCCGCATTACCGCGAAGCGATGGAGTACATCCGTTCCGGGAAACTTGGAAAGGTCCACATGGCCAAAGCATGGAACAGCCAACTTCGTCGACGTGTTCCCGCGGTTCCGGATAGCGAAGCTCCGAAGGGGCTCAATTGGGATATTTGGCAAGGCCCTGCGCCTGAACATCCCTTTAACGAGAACCGTTTTACCTATGGATGGCGATGGTTGTGGGACTACGGCACGGGCGACATGGGGAACGATGGTGTGCATGACCTCGATATCGCACGATGGGGATTAGGAGTCGATTACCCGCTCTCAGCCCATTGCACCGGCGACAAGCTGCAATTCGGCGACGACATCCAGCAAACGCCGGACACGCAATACGTCACCTTTATGTTTCCCGACAAGAAGATGCTCATTTATGAGCAGCGGCTATGGTCTCCGTACCATCAAGAGGGCTTTGAAAACGGAGTCGCCTTCTATGGCAACGCCGCTTACATGCTCATCGGTCGCTCCATTTGGAAGGTGGTTGAGAAGGGGAACAAGGTAGTGGTCGACCAACAAGCCGATCGATCCGAGGTTCCACATGTCGACAACTTCTTGAGCAGCATTACCGACGGCGCAAAACTGAACTGCGACATCGAAGAGGGCTACAAGTCGACGCTGCTCGCCCATCTTGGGAATCTTTCATATCGCTTGCAAAGGCCCCTCACCTTTGACGCAGGGAAGCAAGCGTTTGTGAACGATTCGGAAGCGGACACCTATCTAAAACGAGTCGGCCGCAAGTCGTTCGTGATCCCAGAGCAGGTGTGAGATTCCACATCAACCACCCCTTTCCTAGTCGACTCACCCGTACGACGGACTTCCTAGTCGACTCACCCGTACGACGGACTTCCTAGTCGACTCACCCGTACGACGGACTTCCTAGTGGACTCACCCGTACGACGGACTTCCTAGTCCGTCGCCTGAGTCGGTTCGATGCCTTTGTTAAGATCGATCGACGGACTGGGAAGTCCGTCGTACAAAGTGCGACTGGCTATTCTGCAAAGCTCCGATCAAGCCTCTGGCCAACGGACCTTACTAATCGGTAGGTCGCAGGTTCCTCAAAGACGCGATGAGTGTCAATGATCAAAGATCACCAAATTAATGGCTATCTGTCGCCAGCAACTTCTCGCATTCCTTGCGCCAGATTTCGAAGACGAGTTTGTCGAATGCGTTTGCTTTCTGTAATTCATCACTGGCTTGATTCCAATCGCTTTTGAATGAAAGCGTTGCGTCAATGAAAACGTTCTTTGCCAACTCGCGATTTCCTAATCGATGAAACGCCATCGCTTTGACAAGATCCCCGGTGCAGCGAATGATGAAGAAAGTTTCCTTTTGGTTGAACTGATGAACGGTTTGTATCGCCGAATCGAACTCCCCGTTGCGATACTTTGCCATCGACTTTGCGAGGAGTATCCAAAATGAGACTGTTTTATCTAAGGCAGATGCCTTGTCAGCGAGGGCAACCGCATCAGCAACCTCGACTTCATTTCCAGGTAGTAACAGCGCCGCCTTAGCCGCTCGTTCTGCAAATACAGGTTTCGGATTCCAGTACCCGATCTCGACAAGCCGCTTGCAATACATTCGGTAGTCGTCGCGATTACCTAGACCATCTTCCACCAGAAAAGCTTCGAGGATCGCGGCTTTGTAATTTGGCTCATGATCGTTCCCATTGACCATGAGGGTCATCCCCAAGGCATCCCGTGCGTCAGAGTACTCCTGTTTCAGGACGTAATCATCAGCTTGTTCCCAAGCGCGTGGTGCTTCCTCGCTTCCCTGAACATAAAGAAATACCATGGCCGCACTGGCAATGAAGCTGGTGATTCGCCAAGGCCAAGACCATGATCGACCTGCAAAGCAGATTCCGGCAAACATCACGAATAGTGTCAGGCAAACTAACCATGCACTTGGAACGTATAATTGCGCGCCAACTAGTCGGGCAAAAACATAGAGGATTAGAAAAAGAATAAATAATGCGAGTGAGAAGGTCATGTCTATGTAGCGAACTACGATACGTGTGAAAGATCTTTCCTGATCCATCAATTTCCATGCGTAGGTCGCGCCCAAGACAACTGCTGGCATCATCGCCAAAAACAAAAGTGTGCCAGCCCACAGTCCAATGGGAATACCTGTGAGCAGATCCTGGTCGATTTTCTTGAGCAACAATTGTCCGCGTTCAGATTCGCTTTGTGTCGCGAGATCGGGATAGAAGTGGAGGATTGCTTGTTGCGAAAACTGATCGAGATCCGGATCATCGCGAGAGGCTTGCTCTACCAATCGCATAGCAATGGATGTTCTAGAAGATATCGCAGCCTGGATCGGTCCGATGACTCCCGTTAACTGACTGAATCCCGCACAAAACATCCCTGCGATTAGGCCGACGCTGGCCGCTGCGTTGCGGTTCGGTGGTCGGGTCATAAAAACCGACAGGAAGCCACACATCGAAACAACTAGCGGCCAGCCAACAAGGCAAAGGGGAAGTAAAAAAATCGTCGGTATATACGAATGAAAAGCAAGTAACGGCTTGCGAACGGATGGAAAATACTCCTCGTGGAATAAATTTGCGAGATGGAATGGACGAGAGTAAAAACCGAGGAATAAAAGTGCGAGGAGCAACCCGCAGATGGTACCGACGATCGCGGCACCACCTGCCATCTGCAAATTTCGCTTGACCCAAACTCCGGCTAGCGATCCCAAGGATGCCGCTCGCACCGAGACCGGTTCGCCACGCGACCACCGCTCGAGATCCTCCGCAACCGACTCAGCACTCGAATAGCGGCGATTCGGATCGCGATCCAAGCACTTCATGCAGATCAACTCCAGGTCGATCGGTACATCGGGCTTGATCTGCCGCGGCGCGACCGGATCCTCGCTCATCGACTTGATCATAATGTCCAACGCATTTTCCGCTTCGTACGTCTGTCGCCCAGTCAGTAATCGGTAGAGGATTGCGCCGATGCTGTAGATGTCCGTCGCTATGGTAATATTCTTGTTGCCCGCAACTTGCTCGGGAGCCGTGTACGCTGGAGTCCCCATCATCGCACCGGTCTTGGTGTTCTCCGAATCGCGATGCGTGATCTTGGCTAGACCAAAGTCAGTGATCAACGGATCGCCCGTCTCATCGAGCAGAATATTGCTCGGCTTCAGATCCCGATGCAAAATGCCTCTCTGATGTGCGTGATGGACGGCTCGCGACACCTTGGTTAACAAGCTGACGGCACATCGCGTATCTTTTTCATACTTGGCGATCGACGATTGAACCGATCCGCCGGTGATCAATTTCATAGCGAAGAACGGTTGGTTGTCGATTTCCCCGATCTCATACACCGGAGTGATCCCTGGATGATCAAGGCTCGCGGCGGCCTCTGCTTCGACATAGAAACGCGAGATCGCCTCGCTGGAAGCAAACTCGCCGGACAAGATCATTTTGAGTGCTACGATCCGATTGAGCTTCCGGTGCCGTGCTCGATAGACGACCCCCATACCTCCCCGCGCGATCTCCTCGAGCAGTTCATAATCACCGAACGTCTTGGACGTTCCCATCGTTGAAGTCACCCCATCACCGCGGGAGGGATGCGGCATCATCTCATTGTCGCTCCGATCAGGCAGAGGTGGCCGTAGGGTAGGAGCGTCCTCGGGTCCGAGTTCTCCATCGGAGGGATTTCGCATAATCTCATGGCCTTATTGAGCAACTTGCGTGGACACTGATCCGGCGCCATCACTAGCATCATATCACGTTTGGGTGTTCGATCGATCGATTGCTAGTTATCGGTTTGGGGATTAACGTTCTGCATCAACCGGTATACACGGGCGTCCATGGCGAGCCGGGAACTCGGCTTTGCAACGAGCAGAGAGAAACCTCATCGTACGACGGACTTCCAGTCGGTCGGCTCAGGCAGATCGACTTCCCAGTCGGTCGGTTCAGGTAGATCACGGACTGGAAGTCCGTGATACAAGATGCGCAATGAGCATCGCGAGGTTTGCCAAGGTTCCAACCGGAGGCTAGCGTCCACCGGCTGATGTCGAAAACAAACGTCTCCCTTCGAGCTATAATGCATCGTGAACGACGCAAGTTTCTTACCCTCCCAACTGCTGTGACTTCGATGCGAAACAGCCTACGACGTAATTCTATCCGCGACGCACGACGATCGCTGCGTAGGATTGTCAGCTGTCTAGCTCTAAGTGGCATCGCCTTGTCCCTCTTCGTTTGCAATCGTATTCATGCCCAAGGGCTCACACCCGAAGAAGCTCTCTCGAAAATGCAGGTCGCTCCAGGACTGCGCGTTGACCTGGTCGCAAGCGAACCGCTCGTCCGGCAACCGGTTGCGATCGATTGGGACGATCGCGGCCGATTGTGGGTGATCCAATACCTTCAGTATCCCAATCCTGAAGGACTGCAACGAGTCAGCGTCGATCGCTATTCTCGCACTCGCTACGATCGTGTCCCACCGCCACCGCCACACGGTCCGCGAGGCGCGGATCGTCTGACGATTCTCTCCGATACCGATCACGACGGTCGGATGGACCAAGCCAAGGACTTTGTCGATGGTCTCAACCTCGCCTCGGGATTCGCGTTCGGACACGGTGGTGTGTTCGTGCTGAATGTCCCATATCTCCTCTTTTACCAAGACCGAGACCGCGATGATCGTCCCGATAGCGATCCGATCGTCTTGCTGGAAGGGTTCGGCATGCAGGATGCCCACAGTGTCGCAAACTCATTGACCTGGGGGCCCGATGGTTGGCTCTACGGTTGCCAAGGAAGCACCGTGACTTCGGTGATCCGCGGGATCGAGTTCCAACAAGGGGTCTGGCGCTACCATCCGAAGTCCAAAGCATTCGAATTATTCTGCGAAGGGGGTGGCAACAGCTGGGGACTCGACTTTGATGCAACCGGCCACTTGCTCTACAGCACCAACTACGGGGGCTATGTGTTGCTCCATGGTGTTCAGGGAGCCTACTACGCAAAGACATTCGCCAAGCACGGGGCGCTGCATAATCCGTTCACGTTTGGCTACTTCGAGCATGCGTCACATGCTAACTTTACCGGCGGCCATGTGACCGTCGGTGGCATGATTTATCAAAGCGATCGATTGCCCGACATGTATCGAGGCAAATACCTCGGAGCGGATCTCTTAGGACATGCCGCCCACTGGCATCATATTGAGCCTCGAGGTTCCACGGTATCGACCGCACATGGCGGGACGTTTCTCAAGGCAAACGATCCATGGTTTGCACCCTCGGATTTGACCGTGGGGCCCGACGGTGCGATCTACATCGCCGATTGGCATGATGCGAGGATGGCACACCCCGATCCCGATGCTCAGTGGGACCGATCCAACGGCCGCATTTATCGAATCACCTCCTCGGACGGACCCCGCACCGTAATGGTGACGGACCTCGCAACTCTTTCGGACACCGACTTGCTGCAACGAATCATCCCAGAGGTTGCCTCCCGCGAATCGTCATCAGCAAGGCCGGATGCGTGGCACACTCGCCGCGCTCGGACGGAACTGATTCGTCGGTATGCAAGCATGCAACCCGATGGGGCGCAATCTCCCGATGCCTTGATCGAACGATTGCGCAAGGCTGCACTGGAAAGCAACGATGCGGACACGGCGCTGCAGGCGTTCTGGACTTGGACCTGTCTTGCGAATCTCTCCGAATCGGACTGGCAATCCCTTCTCGACAGCCCACATCCGGCCGTTCGTCGATGGACGATTCGCTCTTTGGGGGATCTGCAAGTCACAACGCAATCCCCGATGTCCATCGAACTGGCGCATCACTTAGACGCCCTGGCAGAGACCGAACCAGATATCCATGTGCGTCAACAACTGGCAAGTACCGCAGCCCGTCTGCCAGCGAACATTGCCATGCCTATCATCAATGCCAATATCAATCGGAGCATCGACGTCGAAGACCCGTTTCTTCCACTGCTATGGTGGTGGGCGGTCGAACGCCATTGCATTACCGGCAATGAAGAGGTCCTCAAACGATTCGTACGACCAACATTGTGGAAATCGCAACTCGGTCGCGACAAACTGCTACCGTTGCTGGCTCGTCGATATACCGCAGAAACCACAAGCGTCGGTCTCGGTTCGCTCGTTCGTTTGCTGCGAGCATGTCCAACGCTGCAGGATCGACTTGCGCTGTGGCGAGAAATCGACCTCGGGCTTGCGATGAAATCCACCATCGATGCATCGACTGAGGTCGTCAATTCGACGAGCAACACGGATAGTTCGGCCGGGGATGCTTTGCGAAAGTTGCTTCGCGAAGATATAGAGCAACAGCCATCGAGCCTGCCACTGATACGCGTTGCCATCCGCTTGGGCGATCCGGCCGGAGAAGGAAGCTGCCTATCTTCTATCAAAAGCCACGGTGCGGACGATCCGTCGATCGTTGACTTCATCGATGCTCTCTCGCTGCGGCCTCGCGAGGATCAGCTTGAGTTCCTTGAAGGGATCCTGCAAAGAACACAAACTCCAGCGGTTTCGATGGCGTGCCTCAACTATCTTGGAAAACTCGAATCATCCGAGTGGAGTGAACGTTTGCTCGATCGAATTGCGAGAGACCAATCGCTGAAGATCCGGGAACGGACGATTGCGATTCTCGTTTCTCGCCCATCGACTGCAATGCAGTTGTTGCATCGCATCGATCGCCAGCAAATGCCAACCACGACATTGTCGATCGACCAAGTCCGTTCGCTAGCAGCTTTCCATGATGCGTCAATCGATGAGCTGGTGCGGAAACATTGGGGACGATTGGCGAGTGCGACACCCGAGGAAAAGCTGGCCGAAGTTCGGCGATTGAATAATGATTTGAGGGCCGCGGGCGGGGATCGGCAACATGGTAAAAAGCTTTTCGACGAGCATTGCGCTTCATGCCATAAACTTTTTGGGGAAGGGAAAGAAGTCGGTCCGGAATTGACCAGTGCTAACCGTAAAGATCGTGATTATCTGCTCGTCTCGATCGTCGATCCGAGCAGCGTGATTCGACGCGAGTATGTCTCGACGGCGATTCGCACCCAAGATGGTCGCATCATCACAGGCCTCGTCCGCGATGCGGTGAACGGAAAAGTCGTCGTCCATGTCGCGACGGGTGATCCGATCGAAATGTCGCTGGATGAAATCGATGAAATGAAGGAGTCCGAAGTGTCGCTCATGCCCGAAGATTTGTATCGAACATGGTCGCCCCAAAACTTGCGCGACTTGTTCGCTTATCTTCAGTCCGAAGGGCCTATTCCCCAGTAGTCAACGAATCCGACGGAAATTGTACAGAAATGAAACTTTTCCATTGCTCGATAGATAGCTCCAATCGTCGCACCGTTGTGATAGCGGTTTTCCAAACCATCCTGGCCATCGTTGCGTGCCTTGGTTTCCGAAACGATGCCTCGCAGTGCTTGGCTCAAGAGCAAACTGGCCAGCGTGTTTATCGCAACCAAATGCAAAGAATCGAGTCACCTAAACCACTCTTGGCGGATTATCCGGAGTTCTTCGAACCGATCTTGGAAGAAAGTCACTTCGAAGCCCCCGCTATTGTCGACGATCCGATGGCGGATATGGCTGTGCGGGCTTGGCGATTCAGTTACAACGCACGCGGCATTATCGAGATGCCGAACTATCTCCGCGCTCGTGATACTGCAATCATCATGGTCCATCCCTGGGCGATCGACGACACTTGGGGTTGGGTCACCCCCGAACCGAACGGAGTGGCTGATTTTTGCACGCCTCGGAAAAACGAGCTTGCATCGAAGCATTCCCGCGAAGTGATCAATCCGTTTCTGAAGCGGTTTCGGACGAGCGTCGGACTGGTGATGTACAGCGTCCCCGGCAACGCCGATCCGATTCGAACGCGGGTCTACCGAACCTTTCAGAAGAACCCCGATGCTCAGGAGCGTGCGGAGGGAACGAAGCAATTGCGAAAAGTCTTATCAGACTTCGACTACCGAGGTGAACCTCTTCCGAAAACGATAGCCTTAAGCCAAGCAAGCCCAGTGGCCGATTACTTCCGCCAGTTCCCAGGACTCGATGCCTCGGATCGTTTTAATGGTAAAGGCTTTTGGTCTCTTCCGATTCCGGTCAGTACGGCCATCGACGTCGAACCCGAAGACGTACTGATCTTCGATGGCGAAGGCTATCCGGCGCTGAGGGATTTTCTGAAACAGAATGGCATTCGCCATGTGCTCTTGACCGGTTATGCGACCGACATGTGCTACTGTCGCACAACCGCTGGATACGAAAACCTATCGAAAGATTTCAATGTTTTTCTGGTCGCCGACGCATCATTGGCCACCTTTCCATCGAATACCAGTCCACGCTTTGCGGTCAACGCAGCGATCTCCTATGCGGCGCTCAATCAGTTGATCACTCAGGTGTCCTGGGTGCACCCCATCGAACGAGACGGGAGCAAATAACGCATGATGGATCGAACAACATCACTACTTAAATCTCGGAGGCAATGGTTGGCGGGATCCTTGGCGACAGGGGTTGCAGCATCAGGCGTGTTGGAAGCGTGCTATGCGCAGGTATCTGAGAAAAAAGTAGCCCGCATCGCGATCACGCTCGACCTGGAAATGTCTCGCAATTTCCCAACGTGGGAAACGACGCATTGGGATTACGAAAAGGGTAACCTTGACGAGCCAACCAAACGCTACGCGAGTGAAGCAGCCAAACGGGTCCGTGAGCGCGGAGGCGTCGTCCATTTCTTTGTCGTCGGCCAAGTGTTCGAACAAGCCAACGTCGATTGGTTGCGTGACATCGCTGAGGCAGGACACCCGATTGGAAATCACACCTACGATCATATCAACGTCCTGGCCAACCGCAGGGAGGATTTGCAATTCCGATTCCAGCGAGCACCATGGTTGCTACCCGATCACCCAGTCATCGATTTGATACGCGAAAACATTGAACGGACAACTAAGGCGATGCAAAGTCGGCTTGGAATCCAACCGCAAGGTTTTCGAACACCCGGTGGATTTCATGATGGGCTTCGCAAGCATCCCGAGGTGCGGTCGCTGCTCAAAGAGCTCGGATACCGTTGGGCGAGTAGCCTGTATCCTGCGCATCCCAACACCGATCCGCATCAAGAGCCATCTGATTCGATACTCGATGCCATCGCTTTGGCGCAGCAAGCCTCGCAACCGTTCACCTATCCTGATGGCTTGATGGAAATACCCATGAGTCCGATCAGCGATATCGGCGCCTTCCGAACGTGTCGTTGGAAATTGGATTGGTTTCTTCGTTCGGTCGAACGAAGCGTCCGTTGGGCAATCGAGCATGGGGCGACATTCGATTTTCTTGCCCACCCCTCTTGCTTGGGGGTGATGGATCCCGAATTCAAGACGCTCGATTTGATTTGCAGACTGGTCGAAGAATCCGCAAGCCGAGCGGAACTGACGGACTTGAACGCAATCGCAGC
>JAGWWZ010000212.1 GCA_018970165.1 Planctomycetota bacterium
CATGTCCGCCGTCGGGCGGTCTCCGGCCTGAGATGCGATGGAAAAATTAGGGGTGGTCGCGATGCTGTAGGCTCCGCTGTTCCAGGCCAGCAACGAGTATGGTTCAGTCGCTCGCGCTACCCGAATGTCATCTCCAGGCCAATCGGATTCGGATCGCTTGTTGCCGGGGTCGTTGCGATTCGATTCGAGTACCGACCACAGCCCCTTTGCGTTTCCACGCAGTCGCTTGCTCAACCCGATCTCTCCCCGCGCTGCCGCTTGGTCGGAGAGGCTTGTCGCTTGTTGAATCTTGGCTTCCAACGATGCAAAGACTGCATCGAGTATCTTCAAATCCTTTAGTTTCTCGCGAAGGCGTTGAGTTGCTGGCCCTGCCTCGGTGCGAGGCAAGGGGAACACAAAACGATGCCTCCCCTGGGTGTCGAGCGAATCGAGGAGCCGCAATTCATCGAGCGATCTTCCCGTCGAGCGCCCCTGCAAAACGGCCTCGGCGGGTAGCGTGTCGAGAATATCACCTAAGTCGTTCGGTTCTTGTCCACTCACAGTAGCGGCGAAAACAAGAACCAGTGAGGCGAATGTGAGTCGAGAAATCAACGCGGTTTGCGCCACGGTCGATAGTAACCAATCTGCTCTAACGCCAAATAAACCTCTTCCAAGGTCTTCTCACCAAAATTCGCAATGCTTAGAAGGGTCTCCGGACTAGCATGCAACAACTGCCGCACCGTGAAAATACCTCGTTCCTCCAAGCAATTTGTCGTGCGAACTTGGAGACCGATTTCTGCCGTGCTGAGGTCCAGGTTTTGCTCCAACTGCCTTGCTCGCTCGTCCGCCTGACTCATCGGAATGCGTGTCATACGATTCTCCTCCTGCCGCAACATGCGGCGAATCTAGTGACCGATGCTCGTGTTCGCCCACAGTGGTTCCTCCACTGTTTCCCCAAGCGATGATCACTCCCTGCATCTCACCCGAAGTATAACGCAATCACACCGCTGACAGAAGCAATCCAGCCCAATATTTTCAGCCGCAACGCCCACTTGCGATGCTAGCATTCGATTACAATGATAAGCTTTCCGAGAACCTGAAGAGCTAGCCTGCGAATAGAACGGCTAACCTCAAGGCGGCTGAAGACTTTCGGAAAGCCTCTCAGTTCGAGTTGCTAAGCGTGCTAGTTGCCAAGAGTTCGGGGCTGGAAGATTATTGTGTGATCATGAAACACGCGGCTAATAACGCGCAATCGCGGATCGCTCGCTTTCCGTTTGAGGATCCTTTCTGCCGACGTCGTATAGGCGAGTCCTGGGGTGGCCGCAGTGGCTTTGGCAATCTCTTCGTGTTTGGGTTGGCAAGCTGGCTCATTGCGACCTGGGCTCCTCTGGGGCTAGGGCAGGAGACTGACAATGCTGCCGCGATCGAAGTGTTCGAGACAAGCATTCGACCGCTTCTAGTAGAACGCTGTTTCGAATGCCATAGCGAGGAGACGGACCGAAGTGGCGGACTCGTTCTTGATTCTTTGGAAAGTATGCTTCGCGGGGGAGATTCCGGTCCTGCGATCAACCTTGCGAGTCCGGAGGAGAGTTTGCTGTTGCGAGCAGTGCGCTACCGGGATCCGAAACTGCAAATGCCTCCCGATGCTAAATTGCCCGATGCGCAAGTCGGTCATCTTCGCGAATGGATCTCAGCGGGTGCTCCTGCGTCCTCTGATTTTCAAACAGGCAAGGCTATTGAAACCGTATCGAACGCTCTATCGGTGGATCACGCTCGAGAGCACTGGGCCTATCGAGCAATCTCGCGACCAGCCATTCCAAACATTTTCCCTTTAGCTCCCCATGAAACCCCAGCGGAGTCACCGATCGATGCGTTTCTCATCCGGTTGCAGCGAACCATGGATGTTGAACCATCGGAGCGTGTGGACCTGACGACATGGCTTCGTCGATTAGCGATCGATCTGCATGGAATGAATCCTACCTATGATGACATCCAGTATTGGGGATCCTTGGACAGTACCACCTGGGTTTCAGGCGATGGGTCTGAAGAGCGGGCATTGCTTCGAGAGCGGATGATCGACTCGATGTTAGCATCTCCGCGATATGGAGAACGCTTCGCGCGCCATTGGATGGATGTGATTCGATACGCGGAGTCGCTGACACTGCGAGGATTCGTATTGGGAGACGCATGGCGTTATCGTCGCTACCTGATTGATGCATTCGATTCCGATATGCCTTATCCTCAATTCATCGCCGAGCAAATCGCAGGCGATTTAATGCATGCGACGAACATTGCCGATGCACAGCGTCAGTGGTCGGCGACTACCGGTTTGGTTTTGGGAGACCATAACTACGAGGAACAGGACAAACTGCAATTGGAGATGGACATCATCGATGAGCAACTCGAAACCATTGGAAAGGTGTTTCTTGCTCAAACGATCGGATGCGCTCGCTGCCACGATCACAAGTTCGATCCGATACCGACGAGCGACTACTACGCACTGGCAGGAATTCTAAAAAGCTCAGTCGCAGTCGAGCACGAAAACGTCTCCAAGTGGATTCGTATGCCTCTGCCATTGGATCCGGATACGGAACAGGCTTTCGCGGAGGCTACCCTCAAAAAGAAAGAACTCGAACAGTCGATCGCGGCCATTCGCAAGCGATGGGAGAGCAAGCCCACCGGCGCCCGCATCGCGAAGAAGTCGGACTTTCCAGGTATCGTGGTCGACGATCAGCAGGCCCGCAAGATTGGGACATGGCAACCCTCAGCTTCGGTGAAAGCCTATATCGATGAGGGATACCTTCATGACTTGAACCAGTCTCGGGGTGAGAAAACCGTCACGTTTGAACCGAGCGCTCTACCACCTGGGAGCTATTCGGTTCGCATCTCCTATGCCCATGGCGATAACCGCAGTAGCAAAACGCTCATTCGTGTCTCGAGTGCCGATGGCGAGTCGGAATTTCGGATCAACCAAAAACAACCCCCAACCGACGACGGTTTATGGCAAACCCTGGGAACCTTCCGCTTCGAGGCAGGTGGTCAAGCCTACGTCATTGTCAGCAACGAAGGGAGCGATGGGCATGTGATCGCCGATGCGATTCACTTCCTGCCGGAAGGCCAATCGCTTCAAGCCAATCAGGCTCAGACAGAGGACGAACAAGCAGCCGAGGCTTCACAGCGCGCCGCCGCTCTTGAAGAAAAAGAGTGGATGGAGCAGGAGTTAAAGCGCATAACGAAGTTCATCGAATCGCGACCGATGGTGCAATCGCTCCGAGCAGAAAAGACACCGAGCGATATTCCGATTCATGTTCGCGGATCGGTCCATCGACTTGGAAATGTGGTGCCGCGAGGGTTCCTCAGTTGCATCAATGCCCATGAACCAGAACTCAAGGAACGAGTGACGATTACATCGCAAGCCAATGGTCGATTGGAATTGGCCCATTGGCTGGTCGATGAAGCCAATCCGTTAACGGGTCGCGTGGCAGTCAATCGATTGTGGTCTTTTATGATGGGAACAGGTATCGTTCGCTCGATCGATAATTTCGGTACGACCGGGGACTCTCCAGCCGATCTCGAACTTCTTGATTGGCTCACGAGCGAGTTTCGGGAATCGGGATCGACCAAGAAGCTGTTGCGCACAATCGCGATGTCGACTGCTTATCAGCGATCTGCCTATCGATCGGAAACGGCTCGAGATCGCGATCCCGAGAATCGATCGTTCGGTGTCGCCACTCTACGGCGACTGGATGCCGAGTCGTTAAGGGATTCCATCCTTCAGGCAAGCGGGGAATTGACCTTATTGACTCGCATAGAGTCCTCCATTCGGCCGGACGTCAAGGATGATTATCGATACGAGCATCGAGGTGGACTGAGGTCGGTTTATCAGCCTTGGTTTCGCAACTCCTTGCCTCCACTGATCCGCGAATTCGATGGTGCCAACCCCAGCTACTCGACCTCTCAGAGGGATCGAAGCACGATCGCAACTCAGGCATTGACGCTGATGCATAACCCTTGGATGGTCGCGCGTGCGAATGCAGCAGCACAGCGTTTCGCGTCACCTAGCTTCGACAACCAAGCAGCAATATTCGCCGTCTTCCGAAGTATCCTTGGGCGGGATCCCGAGCCTGCGGAACGGGAGTGGGCCGATCGAGTCCTCCAGGAGGAAAACCTAACGGCTTTGGTTCAGCACCTGTTTTCCTCGATCGACTTTCGATACGCACCGTGAAGACAGAAACCGTGATGACAGAATAAGTATTCGCATCGCAGTCCTCGACTACAGTTGGTACAATCAATCGGATTACGCAGTGGACAAGTATCGGAACCATTGAGATGAGTCATCGCCGTGCTTTCTTGCAGCAAACCGCATGTGGCTTTGGTAGCTTGGCCGCGGCGAGTTTGTTGGCCAAGCAGACGTTCGGCGACCTGCACCATACCCCGCGAGCAAAGCGAGTCATCTTCCTGTTCATGCAGGGGGGGGTAAGCCAGGTTGATTCTTTCGATCCGAAGCCTGTGCTGGATACTCAAGACGGCCAAATGATGCCGTTCGACGATTCACGCGAATTTGCGAACACCAGAAAACTCGGCTCGAATCAACGGATCATGAAGTCCCTCTGGAGATTTCGTCAGTATGGGCAATGTGGTCGCCCAGTGTCCGAACTCTTTCCGCGAATGGCCGAGCATGTGGACAAGATGGCTGTCATCCACAGCATGCACACCGAAGGAATCGCACATGGTCCGGCGACCTTATTTCTGCACACCGGCTCTTTGAATGCGATTCGCCCGTCTATGGGAGCGTGGACACTCTACGGCTTGGGATCGGAAAACGAGAATCTACCCGGCTTTGTTTCTATCGCACCATCCATCGGCAATGGAGGCCCTCGAAACTATGGGGCTGCATTCCTTCCCGCGAGATTTCAAGGCACACCAATTGGATCAGCGAATCGAAGCGAATTGGGTATCGCGGACATTAGGCCCCCAAAGGAATCCACGGGCACGAGTTTGGACTCTCCCTGGAAACGGCAGCAAGAATTACTCCGCATTCAACAGCAACGCTTGACGACCGAGGCTCGCATCGGCGAGACCGACGAATTGGATGCCTTGGTTGCCTCGTATGAACTCGCAGCCCGCATGCAATCGGCAGCCCCGGAGTTGTTTGATCTGTCTGCCGAGACCGACGCAACACACAAAATGTATGGCTTGGATAACCCTGCGACCGAACGTTATGGTAGACGCTGTTTACTGGCGCGACGTTTGTGCGAAGCCGGGGTGCGGTACATCCAAGTCAATTACGGTGACGATTCCGCCAATCCTTCATGGGACCAGCATTCCAATCTTCCCAAGCACGCGGAACACGCTCTTGCGGTCGATCAACCCATCGCGGCGCTGCTGACCGATCTGGCACAGCGCGGGCTCTTGGAGGACACGCTGGTTTGGTGGGGGGGAGAATTCGGCCGAACTCCGTACGCTGAGAAGAATGGAACGGGACGCGATCACAATCCAGGAGGCTTCACTGTTTGGCTCGCGGGTGGTGGCGTTCGAAGCGGAATCGCATACGGCGAGACAGATGAATTCGGCCATCGGGCTATAGTGAACAAGGTGCATATGCATGACTTGCATGCAACGATTTTGCACCAACTAGGCATCGACCATGAACGGTTGACCTATCGCCATGCAGGACGCGACTTCCGTCTGACCGATGTCCACGGCCGCGTGGTGCCTGGGCTACTCGCCTAAGCATTTTTCCGCTGCAACTCTCGCAACAGTGACAAGCTGAAGCATCGGAGCGTAAGCGAAGGTTTGGTCAGATGAACGAATCTAACTGAATCTAGCGGAGGGGTTACTTGATCTTGCTCGCGTTCCCAGCCTGACCAAAAGCGATCATGCGGGCGACGCAAACATCCTTCATCGCGGTTCGCGCAGGCTTCAGGTAGTCGCGAGGGTCGAACTTATCCGGCGATTCAAAGAGGACTTTGCGAATCGCGCCGGTGATCGCCAATCGGCAATCGGTATCGACGTTGATCTTGCGAACACCGCTCTTGATGCCTCGTTGGATTTCTTCGACGGGCACGCCCCACGTTTGTTTGATCTTGCCACCGTACTGGTTGATGATGTCTTGCAACTCTTGCGGAACCGAGCTACTACCGTGCATGACTAAGTGGGTGTTGGGGATCCGTTTGTGGATCTCTTCGATACGTGACATCGCCAACACTTCGCCGTCGGGCTTGCGTGTGAACTTGTAGGCTCCATGACTGGTGCCGATCGCGACCGCTAGGGCGTCGACACCGGTCTCCTCGACAAAGCGTTTGGCTTCGTCGGGATCGGTCAGGAGTTGATCGTGGCTCAGTACTCCTTCGGCACCGTGACCATCTTCAGCTTCGCCATGTCCGGACTCCAACGAGCCCAGGCATCCTAACTCCCCTTCGACCGACACACCGCGAG
>JAGWWZ010000042.1 GCA_018970165.1 Planctomycetota bacterium
TGGAACGGAAACTTGGGTTGAATCGACCGCTCGAATGATGGACCTGGAATCGACTCTGCGCCCTAGGGGCCGACCTCGCCAACAGCCAACGGACCGAAACGGTACCTGACACCTTTTCGCTACTCAGCAGGAGCGTATACATATCTTCAAGCGGAGATTTATAATTGAGCTGCGTGAGGGGTGAGACGCGAGCGAGCATACGCTTGGGACCAAGTGTGAAAAAATCGAAAATAATGATGTTCGGATCTATCGCTTTGTTATTGGTCTGCACCTCTCTTTGGCTGAGATCGATCGGCGACGTTTCGGAGGTCCTACCTCCGCAGCATTCGCGACTAGTAATCCAAACGGCCCATGGGGACCGTGAGTGTGTTGTCCATGTGCCACAGGGCTCTGGTTCGTCCAAGCCGTTACCGCTCGTCATCATGCTTCACGGGTTCGGCGGCACGGCATTGAGCGCAGCCGATGAAACGGGTTGGTCTGCGAAATCAGATCAAGAGAAATTCATCATCGCCTATCCCGAGGGGAGTCGTCCCGACCGAGATAGCCCCGCGAATTTCCGCAGAAATCCGCAGGGTTGGAACGATGGCTCCGGTCGTTTTCATGCGGGAGAAAAGAACATCGATGATGTCGCCTACATCGATGCGCTCATCAGTGAGATTGCGCAAAGACATCGCGTCGACTCAAAGCGTATCTTTGTCACGGGGTTTTCTAATGGAGCGTCGATGACGTTTCGAATCGGTGCAGAGCTTTCCCACCGGGTCGCGGCGATCGCGCCGGTCTCGGGTACGTGCTGGCTGGAGAAAATCCAACCCGCTCAGCCCCTTTCGGTGTGTTATATCACCGGAACAGCGGACTCACTCAATCCCCTCAATGGAGGTTATCCGAAGCTTGCCTTGGGGGGCAAGGAGCAAGGTGGGAAGGCGAAGCCTGCAGTGCAAACCTTCATTGCCCAATGGGTCCGAGCCCTACAATGCCCCGAGTCACCGGATATAGACGAAACCAGTAACGGTGTCCGGAAACAAGTACATGGCGATGCACGCGACCCGTCGCAAGTTGTTTGCATCACGGTCGAGGGCCTTGGGCATCATTGGGCTGGCGGTGAAAGCCAGGTACCAAATATTCTGGTTGGACGGAACACGAACAAACTCAACGCAACCGATGCGATTTGGGAGTTCTTTCGTTCCAGATCCGAGGTTGTGGCTGGGGAATGAACCATTCAATGATAGGCTTCGATGTTAGGCAGAGAGAGAAAAGCATTTTTTTGAGCAAATTCGACAAAGTGAGGGCTCTTCCGTAGCCAGGAACCCAGACAGTTCGCAGACTCGGTATGAATTCTTTGCGATAATGACTAACACTCGATAGGATTGTCGCGCATGGCGTGCCAGAACAGACTTCTCGGTCTTCACCTGATTCATGGAGCATTTTCCGCTAACGGTTGATTTGCACCGCCAAAACAACGTTTCTCTTACGGAGCCTTTCCAGAATGACAAGACACATCAGCATCCTTGCTCTGCCTCTCAGTCTTTGGTTTGTTTGTTGTGTCTTCAATGAAGTTGCATTGTCGCAGGAGCAATCAAAGGAATGGAAAGACTCGACCGGTCGTTTTCAAATAGAAGCTACGCTCGAAGGGGTTGAAGGCGAGGTTGCGGTTCTGTCCCGTGCCGATGGAAAAACCATTCGAGTTCCGATCAGTCGGCTTCGCCAAAGCGACCAAGAGTACGTGATGTCCTTTAGGAAGAAACAACAAAACTCAGTGCCCGACGTAAAGTCCAAAAAGAAAAGAGCGAAAGACACCAACGTCCCGTTGGACCAAGTTCTCGCAAGACCCGCAAATGTTTCCTTTGCCAATGAACCATTAAGCACATGTATAGAGAAAATAAGTGAACAGCATTCGATCAATTCCGCGTTTCTAATCAATCCAAAACGGGACAGAAACCCTACGTGGGCTCACACGGAAATAACTTACCAATCGACTAACGAAACGCTTGAGGAGGCGCTTTCTTCGATCTTATCTCCGCTCTCATTAGAATGGTCAAACTTCCATGGAGTGTTGGTGATTGCTGCGGATAAAGATCTAGTTTCGAGTACCCGCGTATACCTCGTGAAGCAGGCGAGGTTCGTGAAGGATTTCGATTTCCGGAATATTGTGAAGTTTATTTTCGAGAACGTTGCCAAAACAAGTTGGGAGAAAGGTGATGGCCGCCTTGCACCGGTTTATCCGGATTTCTTAGTCATTTACCAAACGCCTTCTGCCCATCGCGAGATTGAGAAGTTGCAGGACGTAGCACTTCCGCCGGCCATCGCACGAAAAACTGGATTTGATGCCCGCAATCCCCTCAGCAAAGAGATCAGCGTATCCTTTGCCGATACCCCACTAAACGAGGCTATCGAAGAGATAGCCGAAAAATCTAATGTACGGATCTCGCTAGACACAAAACAGCTAGCGGCTTCCAGCCTAGCGGAACAACAGTACATTACTTTGAGTCTGCAAAATGTCCGTGCTGAGTCTGTATTGACGCTGGTCCTGCTACCGTTAGACCTGTATTACTTCAAAGATAAATCGGTAATTCAAGTTCGAAGTAAAAGTTATGCCTATCAGCACCCTATCACGGTTGCTCATGATATTTCGGGTATTCATGGGGACGGATATAATCCAGCCGACCACGTTCAAAGACTCCTTGAAGATTTTATCGAAACCGACACTTGGTCACACGGTGGCGGGAATGGTACTATCTCTCTCATCCCACCAAGCCAGCTATCGATTACAAATGCAGAGCACGTGCAGATAGCTATCAAGCAATTGCTTCAAGAACTGCGAAACTCGGCACGGTGAATGCCAGTCGGAAATCTCTTGGAAACCCGGGCAACTCTTCAGGTCGGGCATCCTCAGTGTTGCTCTCCGTTTTCTAATATCTGTGTTTCGAAATGAGCGCTGGTTGGATGCGACGCACCTAAAAAGCATTTTCCCTCGCGAAAGCAGGTCTCCGTAACTGCGATTGCCTGCTATATTGGAGGGTAGTGAGAGACCAGAGATTCGCCCATCCCTACCTAACCTTTTAAATTTGCTATGCTGCGGCTAGATACTTTTGCTGGTGGATTATTGGGGGTGGTCCTGTCAGTCGCGATCGTTTCCGTAGCATCGGGTGAAGCACCTTCCTCATCAACTCTCGACTTCAACCGTGATATCAGGCCTATCCTCTCCAACCGATGCTTTCGCTGTCATGGTCCCGATGAAAGTGAACGCCAAGGGGGTGGTGCTTCTGGGTTGAGACTCGACACCCCGGAAGGAATCGCCGAGGACCTGGGAGGTCATTTCGCTGTGGTTCCCGGGAAACCGGAGCAGAGTGAATTGATTGCTCGGATCAAATCGCAAGATGCTGCTAGTGTCATGCCTCCTCCCGAAACGGGAATCAAGCTCAACGATGCCGAAATTGCATTGCTGGAACGCTGGGTTCGCGAGAACGCACCGTATGCAATCCATTGGTCCTATCGTGTGCCGCAGCGACCGGACCTTCCTCAAGTGGCATCCGATCAGGAAAAACAATGGATCAGGGTTCCCTTGGATCATTTCGTTCTTGAACGCTTGCGTCGCGAAGGACTGACACCGCAACCGGAAGCGGATCGGTATACACTCATTCGTCGCGTTGCATTGGACGCAACCGGATTGCCACCAACCCAAGATGATGTCCTGCGATTCATCGAGGATTCATCCGCAGACGCATACGAGAAAATGGTGGATCGTTTTCTGGCCAAGGAAACGTATGGCGAGCATTGGGCAAGAATGTGGCTCGACATGGCGCGGTATGCCGACTCATCAGGCTATGCTGACGATCCTGCACGCACGATTTGGCTTTATCGAGACTATGTGATCGGCGCCTTTAATCGCAATGTACCCTTCGATCAATTCACGATCGAACAGCTAGCGGGCGACATGCTCCCTAATCCCTCTGCCGAGCAACTGATTGCGACTGCTTTTCATCGAAACACGCTGACCAACAACGAAGGGGGAACCAACGACGAGGAGTTCCGCAATGTGGCAGTCGTCGACCGCGTGAATACGACCTATGCGGTTTGGATGGGAACTACCATGGCATGTGCTCAGTGCCATAGCCATAAGTATGACCCCATCAGTCAACAGGAGTACTTCCAGACCTTCGCAATCTTCAACAACACCGAAGATGCCGACCGTGGTGATGAATCGCCGCTTTACGAAGCCTGGACAGAGGAGCAACTCAAACGCCGCGCCGAACTGAACACACAATTTGCTACCGATGTTCGGCTTCTCGATACGATGACTCCCGAATTGGAAGCATCGCAGAAGGCCTGGGAGAACAGTTTGGCGAACCCACCTGCATGGTCGACTCCAACGATTCTCTCCGCTACCAGTGAAGCCGGCGTTACGTTGTCGATCGACCCTTCGACCCACATCATTCGCAGCGCTGCGGGTGCAGGGAAAGATGATTTTCACATCGATATGGATCTAGCCGACATAAGAAGCGCTGGTATATCCAAGCTTTCAGCGATTCAGCTAGAAACCTTCGCCGACGACACCCTGCCAAACAAAGGCCCCGGATGGAACAATGGCAATTTCATCCTTACCGAGTTGCGGGCCACGTTATTGCCACCGGCAGGAACCAATTTCAGCGGGCGATATGTGCGTGTCGAGTTGCCGGGTTCGAATAAAATCCTGTCCCTAGCGGAGGTCGAGGTGTTCGCTAAGGGAGAGAATATCGCTCAGAAAGGAACCGCAACGCAAAGCAACGTTGCATTCGACGGTATGCCTTCGCGCGCGATCGATGGAAACACCAATGGAAACTATTTCGAAGCCAACTCGGTAACGCACTCCGATGTCAACGCCACCGATCCTTGGTGGGAGGTCGATTTAGGATCGATCCAAGTGATCGACAAGATCACAGTTTGGAATCGAACGGATGGCGGAGCCTCTATATCCGACCGACTGAAAGGGGCTCGCGTTCAAGTTCTGGATGAGGACAAAAAGGTTCTCTGGGAAAAACCGATCGAGAATACGTCTAAGCCTGATCTAGCCTGGGCAATCGATGGCTCGCGACTCATCTCCTTCACGGCTGCAGTCGCTGATTTCCAGCAAGGGGATTATGTTGCAGCTAATCTCGCCAACAAAGTAATTGATCCCAATAAAGGATGGGGCGTGGGTGGTGGAGCGGGCCGCGACCACCGAGTCACCCTGGTCGCATCCGAACCAGTCGATGTTCCTGAGGGAAGTCGGCTGCGAGTTATGTTAAGTCATCAATCACCACACACTCAACATGTTATCGGCCGTTTTCGTTTATCGGTGACCGGTGAACCTACGGCCCTCAAGTGGGCCAATATTCGAAAGGAAACGCAATCGATCCTGCAAACGGCCGAAGAGGATCGAACCGATTCGCAGAAAACAGCCCTCGCAATCTTCTATCGCTCGATCGCTCCTGAACTCGACATCGTAAGAACCCGATTGGAAGCGACTCGAGTAGAGTTGGCTTCATTCAAACCAACCACCACCGTGCCGATTCTACGGGAGCGGAGTAAAGATCGGCATCGTGTCACGAAATTGCAACATCGCGGTAACTATCTTGATTTAGGCGAAGTGGTGACGCCAGGTATCCCCAGCGTGTTTAAAACAGGCAATCTACCAGTAAATAATCGACTCGAGTTGGCCCAATGGATCGTTTCGAAGGACAATCCATTGACAGCCCGGGTAACAGTCAATCGATACTGGGAACAACTCTTCGGCACTGGCCTTGTTGCCACCGCCGAGGAGTTCGGCTCGCAAGGCGACTTGCCAAGTCATCCGGAATTGCTCGACTGGCTAGCAGTCGAGTTCGTCGAAGGAGGCTGGAACATGAAGCAGTTGCTCCGCACGTTGCTCATGAGTGCGACGTATCGCCAATCTTCGAAGGTTTCGAAGAACGAGGTGCAATTGGATCCCGATAATCGATTGCTAGCGAGGGGGCCGCGATTCCGTCTACCAGCGGAAACGATTCGGGATCAGGCTCTCGCGGTCGCGGGCCTATTGAGCTCGAAGATGAAGGGCCCGCCGGTAAAGCCACCTCAACCATCGCTCGGCTTATCTGCCGCGTTTGGATCCAGTACCGACTGGTCTCCAAGCGGAGGTGATGATCGATACCGCCGAGGTATTTACACCACATGGCGGCGTTCCAATCCCTATCCTTCGATGAGTGCCTTCGATGCGCCCAATCGGGAAGTCTGCACGCTTCGACGCGTTCGTACCAATACGCCTCTTCAGGCGCTCGTGACGCTCAATGACCCCGTCTACATCGAAGCGGCCCAAGCGTTCGGCAGGAGTATGTTCCAATCGGCCGACTCCAACACAGGGCGGATCGAATACGGTTTGAAGGCGGCCTTGTGTCGGCCTATTGACGCAGACGAGATTCAGATCCTACAGAAACTGCATGAAAAGGCGGTAGCGATTTTCAAGTCGCAACCTGAGTCAGCGATCAAAATGGCGACGGATCCGTTGGGTGCATTGCCAGAAGGTATGGATCCCGCGGAGATGGCGGCTTGGACGGTGGTCGCCAACTCCATTTTGAACCTAGATGAGTTTTTGATGCGGCGATAATCCGAATCACCGTGTCTGTACACGCCTTCAGTATCAAGAAAGACATGATACGAATTCGAATTTGTTGGAGATCACGATGACGGCCAATGGGAATGACCCTCGAATCGATCGCATCGCATGGCAGACGCGACGTCACTTCTTGAAGGAGTCGATCGGTGGTATAGGAGCCCTAGCCCTCGCATCGATGCTCAGTCAAGGAGCGTCGGCGGATCCAACGCAAGCGACCTCGGGCGTTATCAATCCACTGGCTCCACGCAAACCTCACTTTGCGGCAAAGGCCAAGCGCGTAATCTATATTCACTTGACCGGATCTCCGCCCCATCTGGACATGTACGACTACAAACCGGAGTTGGTAAAACGCACGGGCGAGGATTGCCCGGAGTCATTTCTAAAAGGGCGAATGTTCGCCTTTACCTCCGGGGTGCCGAAGCTTTTGGGAACACCGCATCAGTTTGCTCAGTATGGTTCGGGCGGGACTTGGATGAGCGACGCAGTGCCGAACTTCCACGGCATCGCCGATGAGCTTTGTGTAATCAAATCGATGTTTACCGAGCAGTTCAATCACGCTCCTGCAGAACTTCTGCTCTTTACCGGTTCTCCCCGGTCCGGGCGTCCATCCCTTGGCTCTTGGGTCACTTATGGTCTAGGATCGGAAAATGAAAATCTACCAGGATTTGTCGTGTTGATCTCCAGCGGAGTTCAGCCCAATGGTGGAAAGAATTCGTTTGGTAGTGGCTTCCTGCCGAGCGTCTATCAGGGTGTTCAATGTCGATCGCAAGGCGATCCGGTTCTCTATGTGACGAACCCTCCGGGTATGGATCGTCAGATGCGACGTTTAACTCTCGACGCGATCAGCGAGCTGAATCAAAAGCAAGCTAGCGAAATGGGGCATCCCGAGACCGCAACGCGCATCGCGCAATACGAACTGGCCTTTCGTATGCAAATGTCTGTCCCGGAAGTCATGGACATTTCCAGGGAACCGGCAACCGTGCTTGAGTCCTATGGGGCCAAACCGGGTGCATCAAGCCTAGCCAATAACTGCCTTCTAGCACGACGATTGGTCGAGCAAGGGGTTCGATACGTTCAGCTGTTCGATTGGGGGTGGGACTTCCATGGCACATCGCCGGGTGAAGATATTCGCGATGAACTGAGCAACAAGTGCAGGACGATGGACAAGCCGATTTCGGCGCTCATTAAAGAACTGCGGCAACGCGGGCTGCTGGACGAAACATTGATCGTTGTCGGCGGCGAGTTTGGACGCACGCCATTCCGCGAAGGTCGCACTGCTGGCGGTAACACACTTGGACGCGATCATTACCCAGACTGTAATTCCATGATTCTAGCGGGCGGGGGAATCCGTGGTGGAATTTCCTACGGCGAGACCGACGAACTCGGCTTCAGCATCGTCAAGGACAAGGTACATGTTCATGACTTGCAGGCCACTATCCTTCATCAACTCGGATTCGACCACACACGATTGACCTATCGATTCCAGGGGCGCGATTATCGCTTGACAGACGTTCATGGCGAAGTGGTCAAGGGCATCATTGCCTGACCGGAACTGGATGGCAGTCTCCGCATGGCAAAGTCTGCGCAGTTTACTGAGTCCGTGGAGTAGCGAGAGCGAAATTACGTTCGAGGTTGCGCAAAGCAGCCCGCATCGGCTTGGAATTTTTTCGTATTTGCTAACAATGGTGCTGCCCGAGAAAAATTCGATCGGCTCCTTTCTCAAATAAAACCTCGCAGCCTCAGTTCGGCTACGGGTACATCATCGATTCCTTGCTGGCACGAAGAAACAACATGACGACATCTTGGATTTCCATCAAAGAGGCGCGGGACTCCGCATCGATCGGCAAATCGGCTCAGGTCCGAGGCTGGGTTCGGACCCGGCGAGACAGCAAAGGGGGGTTTAGCTTCATCGAGGTTAACGACGGCAGCTGTTTTGGCAATCTCCAAATCATCGCGGATGGGAATCTTGCGAACTATCAGGCAGATGTTTTGACATTGACGGTCGGAAGCAGCGTTGTAGTCGAGGGGGAAATCAAGGCCAGTACTGGACAAGGACAGGCATCGGAAATGGCCGCAACGTCACTCCGCATCCTAGGCCACGCCAGCGCGACCGACTACCCTCTTCAAAAGAAACAACACACCTTCGAAAAACTCCGCGAGTGGGCGCACCTGCGACCTCGCACCAATACGTTCGGCGCCGTTGCTCGCGTACGACATCGACTGAGCTGCGCTACCCATCAATTCTACGACGGCGAAGGGTTCGTGCTGGTCCACACACCAATCATCACCGCCAGCGACTGCGAAGGGGCGGGTCAGATGTTCCGCGTCACGACACTGCCGCTCGATAACCTCCCAACCATTCAAGGCAAGGTGGACGTCAGCAAGGATTTCTTCGGCAAGTCCTCGTTTCTCACCGTCAGTGGCCAACTTGAAGGGGAAGCCTATGCATGTGCGCTGGGCAAGATCTACACGTTTGGTCCCACATTCCGAGCCGAGAACTCCAATACCTCGCGGCATTTGTCTGAGTTCTGGATGATTGAGCCTGAGGCAGCTTTCTACGATCTCACAGACAACATGCAATTGGCGGAGCGCTATCTCAAGTTCATGTTGCGAGAAACGCTCGAGCATTGCGAGGAGGATATGGACTTCTTCGAAAAGCGAATCCAACCTGGACTTCTCGCGTCCTTGCAACTGGTACTCGATAAGCCGTTCGTGCATATTTCTTACACAGAAGCGATCGATATTCTCACCAAGAGCGATGGAAAGTTCGAGTATCCGGTGGCATGGGGCATGGATCTGCAGAGCGAACACGAACGCTACTTGACTGAAAAGCATGTCAATGGCCCGGTGATTCTTTACAACTATCCCAAAGAGATCAAATCGTTCTACATGCGGCTCAACGATGATGGCAAAACTGTGGCGGCGATGGATGTCTTGGTCCCGGGAGTCGGTGAAATTATCGGTGGCAGTCAGCGTGAGGAGCGGCTCGATGTGTTGACCGAGCGGATGACCGGTATGGGGCTGACCGAACAGGATTATTGGTGGTATCTCGATTTGCGTCGATACGGCACAGTCCCCCATGCGGGCTTTGGCTTGGGATTGGAGCGGATGGTTCAGTACTCGACCGGTATGGCCAATATTCGCGATGTGATTCCTTTTCCACGCACACCTGGTCATTGCGAGTTCTAACAAAGATTGGGAATACGGTATCCAAGATGGATTCTTTGTTTCGCCGCGCGAGCGGTTTGTTGCTCCATGTCTCTTCGCTTCCGGCCCGGTTAGGTTCACACTCGCACCGGGATGGTCAACCCGGAACCGATGGGCAATGGGCAATCGGGGACATCGGTTCGGGCGATGCAGGACCATCTGCATACGAATTCGTGCGTTTTCTCCATGCTGGAGAGCAACGCTGGTGGCAAATCCTTCCTACCGGGCCGGTCGGCTACGGATGGTCCCCTTATCAATCACCATCTTCGTTCGCGGGGAATCCGCTGTTTGTTAGCCCTGCATTGCTGGTTCGAGACGGACTGCTGCGGCAGGAGGACTGGGATTCCGCAGTATCGGACACGCGTGAAGAGGAAGTTCAGCGTGTGCAGTTCTGTCGATCTGCATCGCGACGCATGGAACTTCTTCGCATGGCGTTTCGTAAATTCGAGCAACAAAGGCACGATCTCAAGGGTGCGTTCGAGGAGTTCCGCCACGCGCACAGTCATTGGCTCGACGAACATTGCTTGTTTACTGCCTGTAAAGCTTTTCACAATGACCAACCGTGGTACGAATGGGATTCATCGCTGGTGCGTCGCGAGCCCGGTGCCTTGGCCCATTGGGCCGATAAGACGCGTATCGCTTGCGAATTTGAAGCGTTCAATCAGTTCCTGTTCGATCGCCAATGGCGAGAGTTGAGATCGTATGCTGCCGAACTCGGAGTCGGAATCATCGGCGACATCCCGATTTTCGTGTCCATGGACAGCTCCGACGTATGGGCCTGCCAAGAACTTTTTGAGCTCGATCAGCACGGGCGTCCCACTGTCGTGGCTGGCGTACCACCCGATTATTTCGCTGTAGATGGTCAACGTTGGGGGAATCCTTTGTATCGCTGGGATGTTCATCGCGAGACTGGTTATGCGTGGTGGATACGTCGTTTCCAGCGAACTTTGCAGTTGTGCGATCTGATTCGGATCGATCACTTCCGAGGATTCGAATCGTATTACGAGATTCCCGCAGATCGCCCCGATGCTCGTGTTGGAAGTTGGAAACCGGGTCCTCGCCATGATTTTTTTCGTGCGATCTCCCAATCATTAGGGCTTGCCCCTGGCCAGGAACTCCCAGTGATCGCGGAAGACCTCGGCTTCATCACGCGAGAAGTTCATCAGTTGCGAGATGATTTCGGATTCCCGGGGATGCGGATCGTGCAGTTCGGTTTCGGTGGTCAAGCCACTTCGATCGATCTGCCGCATAATTACCCGGTTCATTCGGTCGCCTACACAGGCACGCACGACAACGACACGGTGGTTGGCTGGTATCGAAGTGTAGCTGGTGAAGGAAGCACTCGGACGCAGGAATCGATCGATGCGGAGAAAGAGTACGCTCTTCGCTATCTGGGCTGCGGTCCGGATCAAATCCATTTAGGAATGATGCGTTCCATTTGGAGTTCGGTAGCGGCGCTCTCGATCGTTCCCGTGCAGGACCTCCTCGGCTTGGGGGAGGATGCTCGGATGAATCGACCAGGAACCTGCGACGGAAACTGGGTTTGGCGGTGCCCGCCCGGCCACCTCAACCGTCTACAGTCCGAGTGGTTAGCGGCATTTACAAGAACCTACGGCCGGCAAGCATGCCCAGAACACATCGCGAAATGATCGGGTTAGCCCACCTTCAAGAAAAGATGGCTTGCGGGTAAAACATTGGGTTGTATTGGTGAGAACCTTTTCCGCGATTCGCTTCGCATCGAAGATCCTGTGCTTTTGAGGCAGCCCCTGGCATGAAGATACAAGTCCATCGAGAGAAATTCTTAGCCGCTTTCCAGATTGCCTCGTCGTTAGCTCCTTCGCGAAGCCCCAAAGATGTTCTACTCAATGTGAAAATCGAGGCGGAAGACGATCGCGTTGTCCTGATGGCGACCGACCTAGAGGCCGGCGTTCGCCTCGAAGCAGAAGATGTCCAAGTCCAAACGCCGGGGAAAGCCCTTCTGAGTGTTCAGCGCGTCGGCAATATCTTGCGCGAATCATCCGCCGAATACCTCACGATTGAAACTACAGCAAACTCTCTCGACATCCTCGGACAGCATTCCGAGTTCCATTTGCCGCTGACCAACGCAGACGAGTTTCCCAGTGTCGCCAAGTTCTCCGAGGAGAGCTACTTCGAACTTCCTTCGACAGTGTTCCGCGACTTGGTTCGACGCACCGTTTTTGCTACAGACACCGAGAGCACTCGCTATCAGCTCGGGGGCGTGCTATTCGAAATCGAAGGGGACACTATCACTGCGGTAGCAACCGACGGCCGGCGTCTGGCCTGCATGAAAGGACATGGTTCATCAGTCAGCAATTACCAAGCTTCCGGCAGCTCAACAATCGTCCCGACAAAGACGTTGCAGCTCATCGAGCGTTCGATAACCGACAAAGATGAAACCGTGCAGATCGCGGCACGAAGCAATGACATCCTCCTGAGAACGAATCGTTGCACCATCTTTTCGCGACTGGTCGAAGGACGATATCCGAATTGGCGGATGGTGGTTCCATCGAGTCAAGGTCGGACGCGTATCGAAGGAAATGCTGGTGCATTTTTTTCGGCGATTCGTCAAGCGTCGATTGTCGCGGATCCGGAAAGCCGCGGCGTCGAGTTTACCTTTGCGAATGGGACTCTCGTCGCATCCGCAAAGACGGCAGATGTTGGGCAATCCCGCGTAGAGATCCCGATCAGCTATGACGGCACACCGATCCATATCACGATGGACTCGAGATTTGTGTCCGACTTCTTCAAAGTGCTTGAACCGACCAAGAATTTTTATCTCGATGTCAGCAACAACACCGAGCCCGCCTTGTTCAACACCGATGACCACTATTCCTACGTTGTCATGCCAATGTCGAAACAATAGATTGCCTCTCAACTATCTCATCCCAGCAGCCACAACAAGCGGTCGATCGAAATGGGTAAGATCTCGGAATTCATGGAAAAACATTTTCGGCACTACAATGCCCGGGAAACCCTCTCGGCCGCGCGTGCCTACAAGTCCTTCATCGAAAATGAGCATGGGATGATGCTTGTTTCCCTTGCGGGGGCGATGAGCACTGCGGAACTAGGGATTTCGCTCGCGGAGATGATTCGCAAAGGAAAGATCCATGCGATCTCCTGCACGGCCGCGAATTTGGAGGAGGATCTTTTCAACCTCTTTGCACACAACGAATACCGTGTGATTCAAAATTGGCGGGCCCTGAGCACTGAGGACGAGGTCGCCCTCAGAGATGCTGGCTTCAATCGCGTTACCGACACCTGTATTCCGGAAACGGTCATGATGCATATGCAGGACCGACTGGTCAAATACTGGAGCGAAGCGGCTAAGCAAGGGAAGCAGTACTTTGCATACGAATATATGTTTCGGATTCTCGAGGAAGAGGAATTGCGACAGCACTATCAAGTCCCGATCGAACATTCCTGGATGTACGCGGCAAAGCAAGCCGAGATTCCTGTGTATTCGCCGGGCATCGAAGACAGCACACTGGGGAACATGTTTACCGCTCGCGTCATGGATGGCACGGTCGCATCCCACTCTGCCCTCAAGACCGGTACACAGCAACTTGAGCATCTGGCAAATTGGTATAGGCGAGTATGTGTCGACCGTCCTGTCGGCTTCTTTCAGATTGGAGGTGGTATCGCAGGCGATTTCGCTATTTGCGCGGTGCCGATGTGGATCCAGGATATGAAAGAAGAGGACATTCGCCGTTGGGAGTACTTCGCTCAAATCAGTGACGCGGAAACCAGTTACGGCGGTTACAGCGGTGCCGTCCCAAACGAAAAGATCACCTGGAACAAACTCGATCCGGAGTGTCCAAAGTTCATGATCCACAGCGATGCCACCATCGTGGCACCGCTCATCTTCAGTTATGTATTGGGTGAGTAACGCGAGGGACGAGCAATTCCCTTATCGATAGAAATCGATCCAAGAGATGCGGATCGACGCAGGGTTTTCTTTGAGCCAGTTTTCCGGGAGATTCATCTCCCAGCATTCGCCCTCTTCAAGAGGAACTCGAATCTCTTGCGAGAGTTCCGACCGCTTCTGAGAAAGCTGCGTCGGTGCAGGGTGTGGTTCCTCTCCTGCTGCAGGTTCCTTCAGTCGAGCGATACCAATCGAACACCAGTTGGGATCGCTTGACTCGACTGGCTGCTCCATCGCACCTTTGGTTTGGTAACTCCAGCGAACGACACCCTCGGAAGAGGAAACCGACCCGATCCACTTTCGATCGTCGACATACACGACGATTTGTTCTAACCCCCGAAGGTGAAGGCGCAGAGTGAATGCTTTGGGCCAATTCTCGGACTTGCGATGGACCTTGCACTCCCCAATTCCTCGATCGCTGCGTAGTTCGAGCACGGTTCGATGAATATCGCCGTTTTCCGAGGATGAGATGACCGAGGTATCGCCGGATTGAGAAAATTCCACAAGCATAGGTGCATCGCTTTGTCGTGTTGTCTGCGCAGACTCAGCGACAGTCATGGATACGATCACAACTGCAATGAGCCATGGAGTCCGTGTCATGTTTCGCCCCTCAGTTCCATCCCGCGCGTGATGAATCCCCGAGATCATAACCCGTCTCCGACCACATTTGATGCCCCACTTGATAGAGAAGACTTTTCCAGAGGTCGTCGCAATCCTCGAGCACTTGTTCAAGGGTGATATCCGTCACAAACCAGCTACCCGTATCGAGTTCCGATTCCAGTTGTCCTGCTCCCCATCCGGAGAAGCCCGCGAACAGTTTTACCTCGGCTTCCGTGCGATGAAGGAGGGGGAGCAGGTTATCGCGATCGGTGGTGAGATAAATCCCGTTGCTGCATGTGAGGTCAGCCAGATCGGCTTGGTTATGCAGTGCCACCAATGGCCCCTCGACAGGTCCGCCGAAGTAGAGCCAGCCATCGCGATCGAGAGCGGTGTCGGCGGCTTTTTCGAAAACGCTTTTGAGCGAATGTTCCGTTTGTCGATTCACGATCAAACCAAAAGCTTCTTCTTGTGTATGTCGAACCATATACACAACGGAATGGAGGAAGTTGGGATCTTGAAGATAGGGTGAGGCCAGAAGGGCTTTGCCCTGGGTGCAATCTTGTATTTCACTCATCGCAGGCCACCGCGATCGGGTTCTCGGTTTGCAAACGGACCATCTGTTGGTAGAGACCGGGAGTTGCCATCAACTCTTGGTGCGTTCCCGTCTGAACAACTTGCCCTCTGTCCAAAACGAGGATCAAGTCCGCGTTCTTGATGGTGCTCAAGCGGTGCGCGATCACGAATGAAGTTCGGGCTTGCAGCAATCGCGCCAAGCTTTCCTGGATAAGCAATTCGCTCTCGGAATCCAGGTTGCTGGTCGCTTCGTCGAGAATCAGTATTTTTGGATCGGCGAGGATAGCGCGGGCGATGGCGATGCGTTGGCGTTGTCCTCCGCTGAGTTTGAAGCCCCGTTCGCCGATGCGGGTGAGGTACCCCTGCGGGGACTGGCTGATGAAGTCATGGGCTGCCGCGGCTCTTGCTGCATGCTCGATCGCTGTGTGATCCGCGTGGGGGCGTCCATAGGCGATATTCTCTGCAATCGTGCCATCGAATAGAAAGACCTCCTGCTCGACCATCCCCAGCAGTGTGCGATAGCTGTGAAGATCGATGTCCGATAACGGGCAACCATCGAGCAAGATACGGCCAGCCGTTGGTTCGAAGAATCTTGCGACGAGATTGCAGAGGGTCGTCTTTCCAGCACCGCTGCGACCGACGATCGCGATCGTTGATCCTGCGGTAGCCGTAAAATCGATGTCCTTGAGTACCCAGGTTTCCGACTCTGGATAGCGAAATCCAACACCCTCGAAATCCAACCTCCCTCGAACGCTTGACGAATCGACTCGGAGCTTGCTTGTCGCGCCGGTGGCCGATGCGACTTCGGTTTCGGTATCGCTGGCGAGCAAGTCGAGGATTCGATCGAGCCCTGCAAGGTTGTTCTGAAATTGAACGGCGCTCCCTGCCAAGGTTGCGATCGGACCGAGCAACATCGTGAGATAGACTAAGAACATCATTAGATCGCCGAGCGTCAGGTCACCTTGAAGGATTTGCAGACCACCATAGATGAGCAGCAGGGTAGAACAGAGGGGAATCAGTACTTCCCATATGATTTCAATGAGCCTTGTCCGCCACCAAACCAAGAGTGTTTGTCGTACCGCGTAATTGTTTCCGAAAACGTATCGACTGCTTTCGCTCCGCTGGCGAGCGAAGGTTCGTACCACTCGAATACCCGAGAATGTTTCCGTTGACGATGCATCGATTCCTTGACGAGTTCCGCGCAGATCGCGGTACAGTGGTCGGATCGCATAGATCCAGGTTCGGTGGCTGAAATAAACCGCAGGCAACAACAATAATCCAGCAGCCAACAGACGCCAATCGACCAAGACTAACACGATCAAGCTACCCACGAGTTGGACAATTGCTTGCCATGGGTTGTAGAGCATACTGAAGATCAAATCCGCGATTCCGCCTGCGTCTTCCCTGAGAATGCTGGTCGCTCCTCCGCTTTTCAGCTGTTGCACTTTGTGCAATGGAAGTTCGAGCATGTGTTCGAAGACTCGCCGTCGAACACCGGTTTGCACTTGGTTGACAGCCTTGGTGCATTCCCAGCGACCCCACAAATGGATAGCAGTGCGAATACTGGTAACAATCGCAACGACGACCGCGATCCAGACGAGGATGGCGAATGGAGTTGGATTGCCAATGTAGGGCGTTAGCCATTGCGGCGGCGTCAACCAACCCGGGAGAGGAATCGGAGGAGTCGTCAAGGCGGAGTCGATGGCGAGTTTGGTTCCCAAGGGAGGGATCAGCCCCAGAACAGTGGACACAGTCAGGGTCGCCAGCCCGAGCAGTATGCGGGGATGGAATCCGTAGAGCAGTCTCCAAAATTCCCGGAAAAGAACCCAAAACGATCGATGGCTACGAGAAACCAGTGCGTCCTTTTCGCTCCGGCTCATCGTCGAATGAAACGAATCGTAGTCCGAACTCCCCTTGCGGCCTTGCCGACGGAGTTCACGAAGTTGCTTTCGGTACTCGCTGAATCGGATGCGACTGCTTGACATTCGTTATGGTCGTTTCATACGTACGGGTTCGCTAGATCAATGTCACCATTCTACCCAAAGTCGCCGGGATGGAAGCGCCAGCGGTCGATGGGACGCAGGGTAAAGGCGAAGGAGTTGTCTCGACGAAGGGCCCGTGGGAACCAACGAAAGTACCGTTTTTTCGTGTTGGCTTTGGTATCATACGCACAGACGTGTTGCCCACGGGAAGATCGAACGAAGGGACGAATCATGCACCGTAGACATTTTATTGAGACTGCTACTGCTGCGACCGCTTTGGCCAGCTTGACTCAAGCGAGTGAAGGAACGTTTAGCAGGGCGCCTGAGCCGGTGATCGTCGGGGTCATGGGGATGAGTCGTGGTCGCGACTTGGCAATGGAGTTGGTGAAGATGGAGGGAGTCGAAGTGCGGTATGTTTGCGATGCCGACATGCAGCGAGCGGAATCGGCGGCAAAGGTAGTCAATGATACGGGTGCCAAGAGCATTCCGATCCAGGATTTCCGACGTATCCTAGATGACAAAGAGGTCCATGCGTTGTTTTGCGCAGCCCCGAATCATTGGCATGGTCCGGCTACCATCATAGGATGCAAGGCGGGCAAGCACGTGTATGTCGAGAAGCCCGCTTGCCACAATGCGCAGGAAGGAGAGTGGATGATCGAGGCCGCAAAGCGATATGGACGCTGCGTGCAGATGGGGACACAGCGGCGCAGCAGCGCGGGCTACTTGAAGGCGATTGAACAGCTGCATTTGGGGGTCATAGGCAAAGTGTATTTGTCCCGCGCGTTTTACAACAGCAAACGCGGCTCCATTGGTACGCGTGCCGATGCGCCTGCGCCCGCCAACCTGAACTTTGATCTATGGCAGGGTCCCGCACCGCGCAAAGCCTATCGCGAAAATTTTGTCCACTATAACTGGCATTGGTTCTGGCACTGGGGCAACGGCGAACTGGGCAACAATGGCGTCCATCTGGTTGACTTGTGCCGCTGGGGATTGGGAGTCGAGTTCCCCATTCGGACGGTGTCATCGGGAGGGCGTTATCGGTATCAAGACGACCAAGAGACGCCCGACACTCAGAGCGTCGCTTGGGAGTTTGAGGGTGGCAAGCAAATCACCTATGAAGGATTGTCGTGTGCCAAACATCCCGGCGGTCCCTTCGTGTCCTTTTATGGATACGACGGTTACATGGAGATTGATGGCGATGGTGGATACCGTATTTTTGATCCGAACGACAAGTTGCAGGAAACGGTTCCGGCCACGGGGGGAGGGCAGAAGGAACACATCGCCAACTTCATCGAAGCGATTCGTGCTGATGACCCGGGGCTGCTGCGGCAACCGATTCTCAGCGCACATCAATCCACCTTGTTGTGCCATCTGGGTAACATCGCACAACGCGCGGGGCAAACCATCGCAACCGATCCCAAGAGCGGTCGTCTACTCGACGAATCGCTCGCATCCAAATACTGGGGCCGCGAGTACGATGCCGCCTGGGACACTCAAGTGCGTATTCCTTGATTCGCCACTCATTCTTTTGAGATAGTCATTAAGACTTTGCCGTATCCTGCACTGGGATAATTCACGAATCAGTGGAAATTCGTTACGATGGTGTGAGACGGTAAACCCTAAAAGCGATTGACTGACGTGCGGTCTGGAAAGCTGAAGGTCGATTTGTCCACTCGCGATCAGAAACCCCATGAATCAGAAACCCAATGAGCGGGAGACGAGAAGCTTCAAGTCGCTGCCGTTATCAATTAGCCTGACCGATCCGGTAGGAAAATTGAGTTGGATTGGCAAATCGTTGCTGTTTGCGGAGCTATCGCGTTTAGCCTACGGTAAGCCCGAGGAAGTCAGCGAGAATGTCTACGCCGCTGGAATTGATCAATGCGAGTTTCTTGCAGACGAGGGAGCGGAGGTTTACATCTTCGGGACACGCCACGATTGCATGGTGGTCGCACGCGGGACGGAGCCAACTCAGTGGAACGATATTTCCGCGGATGCCAACGCTTGGACCATCGCGATCGAAGTAGGGCGGGTACATAGCGGTTTTAATAAGCATGTGGATGTACTTTGGCCGAAGATCGAGGCCATGTTACGAGAGAACCAACGCCCGGTCTGGTTCGCAGGACATTCGCTCGGTGGAGCGATGGCAACACTTTGCGCCGTGCGATGCCGCTTGTCGCAGATCCCCTCCGAACCGCAGGCGATCTTTACCTACGGTTCACCACGTGTAGGCGATCGGAAGCTGGTAAACTTTCTGAAGATCCGACATTACCGCTGGGTGAACAACAACGACATCGTCCCGCGCGTGCCGCCACGTTGGTTGGGTTATCGACACATGGGTCGGGAGATTTATCTCAACCGGCGTGGCAAGGTCAGCAGCTTGCCGATCTGGCTTCGCTGGCACGATGCATGGCGTGGTTTTCTGCACTCGCTCAGCAAATGGAAGATCGACCAATTTAGCGATCACTCGATGGTGGAGTACATCGGCCACATTGGAAAATACTTCGAGGCCGAAAAAGAGGGAAAGAGGATTCGGATGCCTAAATTTCGGTATTCGGATTGATACTAGGAACGCACGAGCATGAATAGTCCAGAGCCAGTGAACAACAACATGACTTATCAAACGATCGCGAAGATCGAGAATTTGATGGATCCGAGTGGGGACTTCCTTCTCAATATGTCTTTCGAGGAAGCCCAGGAACGGGTTCGAAGCGGGGATGGAGAGGCGGTTCGGGAAATCGATGGTCAATTTGCGATCTGTTGTCATGAGGGGCGCACAGTTCGGATGGCGCGATCGATTGGTCGCCCGATGCGGTATTTCCTAGCAAAGCAGGCCGATGGCCCCTGCTTGCTCGTCGCGGAGACGATGGAGCAGATTCAACGCAGGCTCGAGCAACTCGGTTTGGGGGATCAATTCCACCCCTCTTATACGCGAATGGTTCCGGCCCACTATGTTGTCGAGATTGAGTTGGTGGGATGTCCGGACCCAAATCCTAAATACAACCGCTTTCTGAATCCAACGCGGAATCGACTCCCTGCGGATTTGGATGCCATCGGAAAAGCTTATATCGAACAGATCGTAACCGAATGCAATCGGTGGCTTGCGACGTTGGATGACCGGGAGCCGATCGGTGTATTATTCTCCGGTGGTATCGATAGCGGTTCGATTCTGATCATTCTGAATTACTTGATTCTGGAACGAGGTCAGGCGCCGACGCGACTCAAAGCGTTCACCCTCGGGACTGATGACGATTCCCTGGATGCGTCGCAGGCGCATGCGTTTTTATCGGAGTGCGGTTTGACCCATTTATGGGAGTTCATGCGAGTCAGTCCGTCGGCCTTAGACTGGAGGCAAGCAGTCCGCTGGATCGAGGATTACAAGCCCCTGGACGTACAAAGCGCCACCATGGCAATTGCCTTGTGCCAGGCGATTCGCAATGCCTATCCCTCTTGGAAGTTTCTTGTGGACGGTGATGGCGGTGACGAAAACTTGAAGGATTATCCGATCGAGGACAACCCGGAACTCACGATTCGCAGTGTACTCAATAACTTGATGCTCTATCACGAGGGTTGGGGCGTTCACGCGATCAAACATTCATTGGTGTACTCCGGCGGGCAGAGTCGCGGGCACGTGCGGACCTGGGCTCCCGCGCATCGACTAGGATTCAGCGGATTCAGTCCAATGGCGCTCCCGAGTGTGATCGAAGTTTCGGAAGGGATTCCGTTCATCGAACTGACTCAGTGGGACCACGGCCGGCTCTATGAACTCAAGGGTGAGGTCGTGCGTCGGGGGATCAAGCAAGTGACCGGCGTTGAAATGCCTGTGTATCCCAAGCGTCGATTTCAGAGAGGGGCGATTTCCGAACCGCTCTTTGCTAAATTATTTCCAAAGGAAGAGCGAGAATATCGCGATGCATTCCTAAGCCAATTTTCCTGATATCCTTTTCTTTCCTGTCAATTGGACACCAACCCTATGTTGCGACGCACATTCGTTATCAGTGGTTTGAGTATTTCTGCTGTTTTGAGCACCATGACGATAGGTTCGTCGCACCTTTGGGCGGGAGACACATTCACCTCGCCCGAAACGGCTGGACTCATTTACGAGTTGCAAGGTGAGTACCTGGGGGTTCTCGAGTCGACAGGAAGCGAACTCGCAAGTGGGACTTGGGGAGCGCAGGTGATTGCAAAGAACATGGAGGAACTGCAAGTACACTTGCTCCAAGGAGGATTGCCGGGAGATGGCTTCGGAGAACGAACGCCAACCAAGAAATGCTCTGCTAAGGTATCTGGCAAGATAGCTCAGGGGGGTGGCGAGGGCTTTAGTGTGGAGGTGCGAGGAAGCGAACTTGCCGTCTTGGATTCGAAGTCCAAGAAGTTGGGGACTCTGTCAAAGCTTCGGCGCGAAAGCAAGACCCTAGGGATGGAACCGCCGAAAGACGCGATCATTCTTTTTGATGGTAGCAATGCCGACCATTTCCAGAACGGGAAGATGATCGAGGATAAGTACCTTGGAGTCGGATGCACGAGCCGAGAAACCTTCCAAAGCCACCGATTGCATCTCGAGTTTCGGACTCCGTTTCAGCCCTCCGATTCAGGTCAAGGACGCGGCAATAGCGGCGTGTACGTCCAAGGGCGTTATGAATTGCAAGTGCTGGATTCGTTTGGGCTGACAGGTGAAAACAATGAATGTGGTGGTATCTATCAGATCGCTCAACCACGATTGAACATGTGTTACCCACCGCTTTCGTGGCAGACCTACGACATTGATTTCTCTGCACCAGAGTTCGATGGCGAAGGCAAGAAGATCAAGAATGCTCGCATAACCATTAAGCACAATGGTGTTTTGATTCACGATGATTTGGAATTACCGCGTGGCACTCCTGGAGGGGTTTCCGACGAATCCAAGGAGCCGGGACCGTTGTTTCTCCAAGATCACAGTAATCCAGTGGTTTTCCGAAATATATGGGTCTCTGCCACCTCTCAGCAGGCGGTAAGCCAGCAAAACAAGAAGCCGAGCCCCGTACAGAACCAGATCACAGAGTAAACATTTCCCGTCTTGCTCTCCGCGATTCCGATTCGCTAATACTCTCTGCCAAGAAGATATTTGCAGAAAGTAAACGGGGAGAACGACTGATGGCTTGTTCGCGAAACTTCGAATCGGTTTTCTCTTTGATTCTGCTGATTGCGTTGTTCGCGTTCGGCTCAGAGGTAGCTGACGCTCAGGATTCATCTCCAGCCAGTGTGCCACCTGTTCCGAATCTCGAGAACTTGCGTTCCGCTGGTCAACTCTCGCCTACTGCATCGGCAACGCTCGGTCCATCATCAAGCGGGCAACCGGCAGACACACAGTTAGGTACTGGTCTTGCAAGAACCCAGCGGCAAGACCGGATGGAATTGCCGACCACCAGCGGTCAGTATTGGGTCGAGTATGACATACGTCCATATACTCAAAACTTGAAGAATGTGGATCGGCCGCAACAAGCCATCATTGATTGGATCATTCGCGAAACGGGTAGCGAAGTTTGGTTTCAGGAACCGGTCGGGGTTTTGACCGCCGATCGCTCCACATTGCGAGTGTATCACACGGCAGGAATGCATCAGTTGGTAGCACAGATCTACGAACGTTTTGTAAATGGCAACCAAGAGCCACAGGTTTTCTCCCTGCGATTAATCTCGATTGGCAATCCAACATGGCGAGGTAAGGCGTTGCCATTGATGCGATCGGTGGAAGCACAAACACCTGGGCTGCAGGCTTGGGTCATGTCGAAAGAGAACGCAGCAATTTTTGGTGCGCAGCTTCGTCAGCGACCCGATGTGAGGGAACTTCAGGCGGTGGATGTTGTTACGGTACAGGGTCAATCTCAGAAAGTGGATCAACTGCGTTCCCGGAGCTATCTCAAGGAGTACGCTCCGAACACAGCCAGTCCATGGCCACCCGTGACACCCAAGTACGAGGAAATCCAGGAGGGCTATCGCATGATGTTCAGTCCGCTAGTGAGTCTCGACGGAAGAAGCTTGGATGCGATGCTCAAGTGCGATATCGACCAAGTCGAGCGGTTTATCCCGGTACCAATCGATTCTCCCACGCAGGGAGTCAATCTGCAGATTGAGATCCCGCAACTTGTGTCCTGGCGATTGCAAGAGCGATTTCGGTGGCCAACGGACCAGGTCTTAGTTCTGTCTTGCGGAGTTGTTGCAACCCCCGCAAGCACCGTACAAAATACTTTGCTTGGTGGTGGGGGCCCGAACGTCCTCGGCATGAATCGGATTCTCCCGACCTCCATGGTTGGTCAGCGGAGCGACGCGTTGTTGTTAGTGGAATACAAGGGCTCGGGATCGAATCAACTGCTACCATCGGCCGGGGCTAAGACAGCAACAAATGTCGGAGGTACCGTTCCTGGCAATGGAGTCCAGGGCGTTTCGCGAGGTCGCTACTAAAGTCGATTCTGTGTGACGATTTCGTCCGGGTTATTTCCTTGAGTGACTCCGTTCTACCACCGCATGATGAGATGAAGCCTTCAACTGGTGGTTTCATCTCTCGCGGAAACGGATTTGCGATTCAGATCTTCGGTTGCTTTCTTGTGTTCGTGATCTTGGCGGTTTGGCATTTTTATCATGGAGCAACCGGTCCAAACTGGTATCGTCCGCCCCTCGCGCATGGAGATGGTCCGGACTATGAATCGATCGCGTACAGTCTTTCTCAATGGAACGGTTTTCAGTTTGCCTGGCAATCAGAGTCATGGCAGAAACCGTATCGAGAGGATGTAGAAGCTGCCACATATTCCCAGTTAGATCGTGTGGACTGGCCAGGTCCAACTACATCGAGGCCGCCACTTTACCCTGCGTTGATTGCGCTCGTTTACCAACTGGTGCCTCGGGGGCCGATCGGTTTCTCCGTGGTACGGAGTCTTTCGATCCTGTGCACGGCCCTGGCGGGTACCCTTGCGGTTTGCTTGGCCCTTGATGTTGCGAAAAGGATGTTCCCCTCACGTTGGTTAGCATCGGTGGCTGCACTCAGCACCCTGTCGCTGGCGATGTTGGATCGAACCATACGAAGTTACTCCGTCGATTTTCTCACTGAGCCGTTGGCGATGCTTCTGTGCACAGTACTTATGTGGAGTGGACTGAAATGGCAGGCGGGGCATCGACAGCATCGGTGGTTTGTTTGCGTGGTCCTTTCGTTAGCAGCATTGATCCTGACTCGGTCGATGATGTTTTTTTGGTTGCCCGGGATGGCAATCATTATCGGCTTAACGGCAGAGCGATATCGTGTTCGTTGGGGGCTACTCTTGTTGGTTTGTGTATCTGTTTGTTTATCGCCTTGGTGGATTCGTAATTGCATCGTGATGAAGAGGATAATGCCTCTTGGTGGTCAGGGTGCGGCCAGTCTCAGTGGCGGTTATTGCGATGAGTCGCTCGCCGATCATGGGAACTGGCACGGCCGTGTGGAAAATGAATTGCAGCGAGAGATCGACTCGATCCCTGAGTCGCGGGGTTGGACGCAAGCTCAACGGGAAGTTGTCCTGGCAGATATGGCGATGGAACGAACAAAGTCATGGATCACCGATCATAAGCGTGATATTCCCGCGTTGATGGCTATGCGTGTAGCGACGCATTGGGGACCCTTCACGGGGACGAGCCTTCTGTGGAAACTAGGAATCGTAGCGGGATGGTTCGCATTGGTACTGTTACGACGTCGAGAGTGGATTTGGATTTCGGGTCTACCTTTGATCAGTACGCTCGCAGTAGCGGTCCTTTACGAGACGGGGGGCAGGTTTCTGGTGCCGTTGTATGCGATCCTTTACATGACGGCGGGGCTGGGAATCGCCTTCGTGATTAGCTTGTTTTTCCGGAGCCCGGTCTCATTGTGCCGAAAAAACGGATCATAGCGGTACCAAGGCTCGCGCTTTGGAGATTACCACTCGCTTTCGAGATCCAGTTGTTTTGCGAGACCTACGATTATCATGTCTTGATGAAGTGTTCCGTCTTACAATCGACAACGTTATGGGCCAAGTTCGTATCCTCACTCGTCTTGAAGAACTCGAAGCAATCGCTTCCGATTGGAGGTTGCTTAGCTCTCACAAACGGACACGATCATGGGAGTTTCAGCGATGTTGGCTCGAACACTTCCCCTGCCGCGACTCGCTGCGAATTTTGGTTTCCGAGAGCAATGGTCGCGTCGATGGGATTCTCCCGTTGGTCGAGGAGCGACGGCTTTGGACGGGGCGAACTCTGGTGAATGTGGGGAGTGGCAAGGCCTGTTTAGATGATCTAGGACTTATTGCGGATCCGAGCAACCTAGTGGATATTGCGAAAGGATTCGTAGACTTTTTACTGCGCACACCCGATTTGCATTGGGATTATCTGCTTTTGGAAGGGATTCGGACCGAGGATCCTGGCATGCGGGCGTTCGCGGAGGAGTTTACGCGCAACCATGCAAATGCCGTAGAGCGCCGTTCGGACCATAGTTGCTGGGCGATCGACTTACATCCTGATCAAGACGGCAATCATTCTTGGTCCAAACGACTTCGCAGCTTAATGCGCAAGGCACGAGAGGAACATAAGCGGGGTGAACTCGAATTTCATATTGCGTCTAATGTCCACGATGCCCTCACTGATTTGGATGTGATGGAATCTATTCATCAAGCCAGGTGGCAGGGGCGTGGCATCCATGGCTGTTTCTCCAGCGAACCCTTTGCGAACTTTACAAAGGGTTTGTTGAAGGAAACATTCGAGGCGGGAGCAACATTCATGGCCATATTGAGATGGAAAGGGAAGCCGGCGGCGGGCGCGATTTGCTTCCGTGATACGGAAACGTTGTACGTATACCTGGCATCCATGTCACCCGATTTTCCAAAGGAAAAGCCCGGTTGGAAGCTCAACGGATATCTTGCCGACTACGCGCTGCGGCAGGGCTGCAAGCGACTGGACTTGATGCGTGGAGATGAGGAGTACAAACAGCGAATGGGTGCGATTCCTTACGAGCAAGAGAAATGGATGATCGCCTCTCCCAGATTTTGGGGGCGTTTGCACCGAACTTTGTATCGTACAGCTCGTGAGATCAAGCATTTCATGAGCATGCCAGCTGCAACGCTGCCAACTCCCGAAGCTGCGATAAATTAGATTGAGCGTCTTTGCGGAATTCGACGCCTAGGATTTCGCCCGTTGCGGATCTTCTCGCAGCAATTTGGGGCTAGCGAATCGTCGGTGAGATTGGTGGCTGATGTCGATTGAGTCGTTTGCTTCGGGAGCGAACTGCTGAATCCCGGAACGTTTGAGCATATGCAGGCCGTTCCAAGTCGAGGGAGGAGATGTCGACTGCTTCAGGAGTCGACCGCTCCAATCTCTCAATCGATTGACAAATCCTGTGTCCACTCGACGCACTTGGGTCGACGCTCGCGCAACCACCAATTGCTCGTCTCTTCTAAGTCGCCACAACTGTACGAGTTCGTCGAAATCAACCGGCTCGTAGGACGGATGGAGGAAGATAAAGTCCCCTTTCGCTCGATGGAGAGCTTGTTCTGCGGCCTGTGATGCTCCGAGAATCTGACGGTTGCGCATCACCTCGATCTGCGGATATTTGCGTCTCAAATCGTCCAGAACCTCGGGGGTCGCATCCGACGAGCAGTCGTCGACAAGAATCAACTGGATATTGCGGCACAATTCGCTCACCAACTCAAGAAGCGACTCGGCACGGGCCTGGACCGTCGACTGGCGATCGCGTACTGGCACGATAATGCTTAACGATTCCTGCATGGAATACCTGGTATCAAGAGGCTGGAGCGGCATGTTCGGGTGTCATCGGCAGTGTGACCAGGGACGGATAAAAAGTGAATGGAGATTTCCGATTGAAGCGACCGTATCGAACACTCCGACTCAAATCACGGCAGCTTTCTCGATTTCCCTGTACGGTCATGAGACCGACAACAGCCATGTCCTACCCTTCCGCAGGGTGTATGTGCACAACTTTTGCTCCCGTTTCCACAAAACCATGACCTCTGTTGCAATTCGTCCAACTAGATCGTTGATTCCGACACTGCTTCATGCGTGCGACTCCCTCTTGATGTGCGTCATTGTGCCTTTGACGGCATGGTGGACAGGTACAGAACTGCCCAAGGATTGGTTGACTCTCGGTTTGCTCGCATCGGTCCTTATGTTTGTGATCGGCGAGTGTTCGGGCATTTACCGGCCTAGTCGAGGACGTTCCGCAGATGTTGAAGCAGCATTGATCGCCATTTCGTGGATCTTAACCATGATAGGGCTCTATCTCGTGAGCAGTCTTTTTGCCATAAAACTTCCGTGGACTTGGCTTGGAGTGATGTCCACTAGTTGCGTTACAGCACTACTGCTGCTGCATTGCCATCTGTGTATTCGAGCTGCAGTCGAGCTTGCGAACACCAATGGTTACATGACGCGACGCACCGCGATCGTCGGTTTCAATCGACTCGGTATTGAAATTGCAAACAATGCCAAACGTGCGGGAGACTGTGGTCTGAAAGTTATCGGTTTTTTTGATGATCGTACGAGAGATCGTCTTGGCGACCTGTCCAATAGCCCTTTACCATTCCTCGGTTCCAACGGTGAACTCCTCGAGGCGATCGGTCGCGGCGAGATCGATACTGTGCTGATCGCACTCCCGATGCGTGCAGAGAAACGTATTACTGGAATACTCGATAGTCTTGCCAACTCAACGGTATCGGTTTATCTCGTTCCCGACTTCCTCGTCTTCGAGTTGCTCCACTCCCGCTGGACGAATGTTGGTGGTCTACCGGTAGTAAGTGTTTTCGAGTCGCCGATTTACGGTGTTGACGGTTGGGCTAAGCGTATCTTTGATATCGTTTTTAGCGTAGTCGCACTGGTCCTTCTGTCACCGGTATTGATCGCCTGTGCTGTCGCCGTTTGGTGGTCTTCACCGGGTCCCATTTTCTTTCGGCAGAAGCGATATGGGCTCGATGGCAAGGAGATACTCGTGTGGAAATTTCGCACGATGGTAACGTGCGATAACGGTTCCGTGGTGAAGCAAGCGACCAAGAACGATCCGCGGGTCACACCGATTGGACGTATCCTTCGCCGAACCTCCCTGGACGAGTTGCCGCAGCTGATTAACGTCATTATGGGGAACATGTCATTGGTGGGACCTCGTCCGCATGCTACCGCTCACAACGAGAAATATCGATCTTTGATTCGTGGGTACATGATGCGGCATAAGGTGAAGCCCGGGATCACCGGCTTGGCACAGGTTCAGGGTAGCCGGGGCGAAACCGACACCCTGGCGAAAATGGAGTATCGCGTTGAATTGGACCACCGCTACATCCGAGAATGGTCGTTATGGCTCGACTTCAAGATCGTCTTGAAGACGTTCAGCGTCGTATTGAAGCAGGATGCGTACTAGGGTGGTTCAGTTAGCGATTGCAAAAGATCGCACCAAATTTTTTTCTTACCCCCAAGCCGTTTATCGACTTTCTGCTAAAATTCCCCGGGCTTTCCTACCATGGACAGCCGGGTTGTTTTCGTCTTGAGATTGAGGTTTGGAGCTATGCGTTGGGAAGGTCGAGAAGAATCGAGCAATGTCGAGGATCGACGGGGTTCAGCAATGCCAGTGGCTAGCTTGGCTGGCGGCAGCGTCATGTTTATGATTTTCGCGGTTGTGATCTCCATGCTCTTGGGGGCAAATCCTCGGCAATTGCTAGAGCAGGTTGGCCAGCAACGACCCGCTCCGGAGACGCAAACACCGGTCGCGCCGGAAAGCGATAAAGACGCTGCACTGAAGAAATTCGTAGGAGTTGTCCTCAAAGATAACGAAGACGTCTGGACGGTTTTGTTTCGGGAACAACTCAAGGCCAAGTACGAAGAACCAAAACTCGTTCTTTTCACCGGCGCTGTTCGTTCGGCCTGTGGCGAAGCAACCGCGGCCGTTGGCCCTTTCTATTGCCCGGGTGACAAGAACGTTTATCTCGACTTCGATTTTTTTCGCCAGTTGCAGTCGGAATTCGGGGCCAAGGGTGACTTCGCGATGGCTTATGTGATCGCTCACGAAGTTGGACATCATGTCCAGAACCTACTCGGCTTTTCCCGCAAAGTGCAATCGATGCAGATGCAAATGAGCAAAGTGGAAGGAAATCAACTGAGCGTCAGACTGGAGCTGCAAGCGGACTATCTTGCAGGGGTTTGGGCCCATCATGCGCAGGCGGCCAAGGGGATTCTCGAAAAGGGGGACATTGCAGAAGCGATCAATGCGGCCGAAAAAATCGGAGACGATGTTCTGCAAAAGAAGGCGACTGGGCGTGTTCGCGAGGAAGCGTTCACACACGGAAGTGCAGCTGCACGAGCCTATTGGTTCACCAAAGGAATTCAGTCTGGAGATCTGAAGGGAATGATGGACCTGTTTGAACTTCCCTTTAGTCAACTCGACCCAAAGACGATGCAATAACAAAGCATCGTGTAACGTATCGAGTCGTGTAACGCAACGAGTAACGCGTTTGGCCATCGCCCGATGAGCGCTCAGCCACGCTAAGCCTCGTCGGCTTGCGTTCCCAAAAGCAGCCGGACAGCTTGTTCGACGTTCTCCTGTCGCATCAGCGACTCGCCGACTAGGATCGCGTCGACGCCCGCTGCCTCGAGTCTATGAACTTCGGTGGCCGTGAAAATGCCGCTTTCGGCCACCAACGTGACGTTGGTTGGAATCTGTGGACGAAGACGTATCACATGCTCCAAGTCCACCGCGAAGGTCCTGAGATCGCGATTATTTACCCCCACGAGCGGCGAACCCGTAGCAAGGACGCGGTCTAAATGAATGGGGTCGTAGAGTTCCACCAACGCCGTCATTCCTAAGGTAGTGATGCATTCGTACAAATGCTGCAACTCGTCGCCCGGCAAACATTCCGCAATCAAGAGGACTGCATCGGCGCCCGCAACACGCGCTTCGTAGACTTGGTATTCATCGAGAATAAAGTCTTTCCGCAGGATCGGGATCGATACGGTTTGCCGGATTCGGGTGAGGTAATCCAACTGGCCTTGAAAAAAGGGCTCATCGGTCAAGACGCTGATCGCCGCCGCTCCGCCCGCTTCGTAAGCGCGAGCAATATCGACAGGCTGGAATTGAGGTCGGATCACCCCTTTGGAAGGGCTCGCCTTTTTGACTTCTGCAAGGAGCCGTATTCTATCGTGCCGCTTAAGAGCCTCGGCAAAGTTCCTGATCTGCGGCGCAGTTGCAATAGCATCTTTCAGCGCCTGCAGATCGCGCCTCCGCTTGACCAAAGCGATCTCCTCGCGCTTGTTGGCGACGATTCGGTCGAGAACGGTATTCATGCTCAAGTCAAATCCGAATCGAAGACTCGAACCTGTTTCCAACCGGGCTTCTGCTCTTCAATGAACTTCAAGTGACGCGGTTCGGTCTGGTACTTGTCGTGCGACTCTTTGCTGTCGAACACCACATTCAAACAAACGTGGTATCCGAGGTCATTTACCGGCCGGGATAATTCGCGATTGAGCGTTCCGACCGAAAAGTAAACCACCCCTTCGTGGCCACTGAGGTACTCATGGCATGCGGCCACGAGACCTTGAACGGTATCCGGCGAGGGATCATGAAGGGTGAAGTAGACCATATGTGCGAGTTGAGACATGATTCGAATCTTGAGAAAAATAGAAGCTTAGTACTTGCGGCAGGTTGATTTAACTCGATGCAATCGCCGTCGAGTTCAACTCGTAGGTGCGTGCGGATGCTAGCCCCTGGCGATGATTGTTTTGAGCGACCTGGTACAGTTTCTGACCGAAGGGAGTTGGGTACTGTCTAGTGATACAGGCTTGACACAATTGCGATGCGGGTAGATCGATCGCGCGAGCGATGGAATCCACGGGCAGATACCTCAACGAATCGCATTCTAGTTCCTCAGCCATGCGACGTTGCACCTCATCGTCGATTTCGCCGTTGTTCAAAAACCGGGGAGCATACAGTTCAGCAATCGTGGACATGTCGATGCCATAGAAGCACGGAGCCACTATCGGGGGACAAGCTACCCGAACATGGATTTCGCGAGCGCCACCGAGTTCGCGAATTCGCTTCAGCAAGACCTTCATCGTTGTCGAGCGAACGATGGAATCCTCGACCAGGATGACGCGTTTGCCTTCGAGCACCTCTCGGAGGGGCGTATATTTCATGGCAGCCGAAACTTTTCGTGCGCGGTTCCCCTCGATGAATGTTCGACCCGAATAACGATTGCGGATCAGTCCCTCTCGGCATGGAATACGAAGCCGATATGCCATTGCATCGGCCGCAGCCTTGCTGGTGTCGGGAACGGGAACGACAATTGTGTCACTGTCTAGTGGAATCTCGTTGCGAGCCAGCTCGATTCTTGCGAGCTCCTCTCCCAACCGTGTTCGCGACAAGTAAACACTTCGATCATCGAGCGTACTGGCGACATTCGCAAAGTAAATCCACTCGAAGAAGCAATGTGCTGTATCCCGGACTTCCGAGTATCTGTGCGTTGAAACTCCGGTTTCATTAACACGGATGCAAGTTCCCGGGGGAACGGGCTGGATTGCTGAGCGTGTGAAGCCGAGGTTCAGGAGGGCAACGCTTTCGCTGGCTGCCGCGAACAACGAACCGTCGAACGCGTAGCAAAGTGGTTTGATCCCCTGAGGATCCCTCGCCAGCATCAACTCGCCCTTCGCGTTCAGCAACGCTAACGAGTACGCGCCGTCAAAGTTCTTGGCAGCGGCGGAAAAAACATCGACCAAATCCTTGTTGGGACTGATGGTCAATTCCCGACCCAGTTCATGGAGAATGATCTCTGTGTCGGTGTCGCGGGCCAGATGGTGATCACCCTCACGGGTCAGTCGATCCTTGAGTTCGTTGTAGTTAGCCAGTTGGCCATTGAAACAGAAGCTAAACCATTTGTGCTTGTGAATATGCTGTCTTTCGAAGGGCTGCGCGTAATTTCGATCATCCTGGCCGCAGGTGGCATAGCGCACATGGCCGATGGATGCGGGACCTGCGAGTTGTTGCATGATCGATTCGTGTTTGCCTCGATGGGATAGGCGAAACACTTCGCTTACCGTGCCGATGTCCTTGTGTGTCTCGAGCAACTGCGAGCGATGCGCGTTGTAGGTGGTCATGCCCGCCGCGAGTTGACCTCGATTCTGGATGTCTTGCAGCATTCGAGGCAGCAAGAACGACGCGCATTCGCGACCGACATCTGCGCACAAAGGGCTTTCGGTAACCGAGGGGAGGTGGTAGACGGCTGCCACCCCGCACTCATGATGGAGTTCACTCATAGATTTCGACACTTCGAGGAACGGTGCTCAAACCGACCGTCATCGTAGCCGAATCGATGAGAATGGGGAACGGCCCGCGCTCAGGAAGCGATCCAATCGGAGATAATGCGTCCTTTGGTATCGGTTAGTCGGAAATCGCGACCTGCATGCCTATACGTCAATTGCTCATGATCCAAACCGAGCAGGGCCAGCAACGTTGCGTGAAAATCAACAATGGGGACCGGATTCTCGGTTGCTTCGACCCCGAAATCACCGCTGGATCCGTAGCGTTGTCCCTGAACGGCACCTCCCCCCGCCATCCAGAGGCTGAAGGCCTTGTGATTGTGATCCCGCCCATCTCTTCCCTGTGCGTAGGGAGTGCGTCCGAATTCCCCGGTCCAAACAACCAGCGTTTCATCGAGCAATCCGCGACTCTTAAGATCGGACAAGAGGCCGAACAACGGCCGATCGATTGCTGTGCAGTTTTTGGTCAATGCATCGACGATATTGTTGTGATGGTCCCAACTGCCGTGCGTGATTTCCACGAATCGGACTCCAGACTCCACCATTTTTCGTGCAATGAGGCACTTGCTGCCGAAATTCTTGGTATCGTTGCGATCCAGTCCATACAGTTTTCGGGTCGCTTCAGTTTCGGAACCCAAGTCCAAGACGCGCGGCAATTCGGATTGCATCTTGAAGGCAAGTTCGTACGAATGGATGACCCCTTCAATTTCTGCATCGCCTGGATCGAGTTGGTTCTTCCTTTGGTTCATGGACTGGATGAACTCCAATTCCCTCCTCTGCCGTGCCTCACCTGCCAAGGGTGACAGATTCGCAACCTGGGATTTGTCGACCTCGCGACTCTCGCTACCGAGCCGCATCCCTTGATAGCTTGCTGGCAGGAACGCGTTTCCATAGTTCTGAGCTCCACCCACTCCGCCACCGCCGATGCTAATAAAGCCCGGAAGACTATCGTTGCCGCTGCCAAGGCCGTACAGGACCCAAGAACCGAGGCTGGGGCGGATGAATTGGCTCGTGCCTGTGTGCATGCGAACCGATGCTTGCGGGTGAGCAGGCACATCGGTTTGCATGGAGTTCACGATCAACAGATCGTCGGCCATGCTCCCCAATTCGGGAAACAATTCGGAAATCCAAAGTCCAGACTGGCCTCTCTGTTCGAACTTCCAAGGGGACTTCATCCACTTGCTTCCCGGTCGCGGACCTGGAGTCCCGTCTGCCTTTTGCAGTTCAGGTTTGTAGTCGAACGTGTCGACGTGCGAAGGGCCACCCTTCATGTTCAGGAAGATAACTCTCTTCGCTTTGCCTGTGGGCATAGAGGGACGCTTGGTCGCTCCGTGCGATTGACTTACTAATTGCGATTGAGCCACTAGAGCAGAGAAGGCGAGCCAACCAAAACCGCAACCGGAACTCTTCAGCCATGTGCGGCGTTGAAACATTGGGCTTGTTGTCATGTTTTTTGTCCTTAGTCTAAATAGCGATATTCCGCCGTTGCGATCAATCCGCGAACGATGCTGATCCATCCTGCATCCCCCGCATCCGAGCCTGTCCAAAGATTCCGCGCCCACTCCAATTCCTCGGTGGCTGGAGGTCGCGAGAGCAACATTTGCCAAAGGAGCGTCGCTCTCTCGTCGAAGTTCTGGGTCCCACGTCCAGGGATCCTCTGCGTCACGGTTTTAACCACTGCAGCAGCATGCCCTGCGACTTGTGGACTGTTGAGTAAAAACAACGACTGCGAGGGAACGTTCGTCGACTCCCGGATCCCTTGAACGAAGCTACCGTCGGGCAAATCGAACAGCTCAAGCACTTCAGGACTCTGCGAGCGAGGAAGAGATAAGTAAACCGAGCGGCA
>JAGWWZ010000213.1 GCA_018970165.1 Planctomycetota bacterium
ATCCCGGGTGATGGCGGTTTTGATGCTCGGCGCGATCTTGGTGGGAGGCGGCTTCCTCATCCAAGGGTATTCCGGTGCGACCGCTTCGATGGAATATGTTTTCGGAGGCCAGAGCTTCAGCAATGAAGAACTGGATCAAATGGAGTTAGCGCTCAGCTCAGCAAGCTTGCGAAACTACGAACGGGTCGGGAATCGTATTCGTGTACCAACAGCCACAAAGGATACCTACCTGAAAGCATTGCTCGATGCCAAGGCGATGCCGGAACGCTTGGGAAGCGCGATGGACAAGGCGCTCAGCAGTGGAAACATTTTGGAATCGATGTCCGTAACCCAGGCGCGGCACCGCAATGCCAAAATCAAGGACATGCAAACCGCCCTTCGCAATTTCCCGTTTATCAAAGAAGCTCTGATTACTTACGACGAACGGACCGAAGGGTTCTCGTCGTCAAAGAAAAAGTCCGCGAGCGTCGCGATCATGCCGCGAGGAAGCGCGGAACTGACCGCTTCCCAGAAACGAAGCATCATCACGTACATTGAAAAATCGTTTCCGGATCTTCCGAGTTCCAATATCGGTTTGATCGACATGAGGACCGGAGAGCTGGAAGTAGGGAACGATGATCCCGAAGCGATGGCCCATGACCAGTATCTCAAGACCAAGGCATTTCACGAACAGCAACTCAAGAGCAAAGCGACCGAATTGCTCGCGGCCTACGGCGATGTTCAGGTGGCGGTCAATGTGGAACTCGACAATACTTTGGCAGAGGAAACTGAGGAACTGAAGTACAACGATAAACCAACGACTGTCCAGTCATCGACGACGAAGAAGGATTCCGAGTCCCAGCGCGCGAATTCCAACGGACGCCCCGGTACGGAACCAAATGCTCTCGCAAATCGAGGGGCCTCCCTGGCCGCAGCAGATCAGTCGAGCAAAACCAAGGAGCAGACCGAAACCGAACGCCGTATCACCGGCAATACACTCGTCAGCAGCAAACGTGTTGGACTGAAAGTCAACTACGCCATGATTTCGGTTTCTATTCCTGTTTCCTACTATCAAAAGGCATACCTACACAGTTGGCAGCTTCGAAATCCCGATCAGAAGCCAGCCGATGCCCCACCTCCCAAAGAATCCGACCTCACGCAGATCCGAACCGATACAGCGAATAACGTGAAACTGAAACTCAATGGAATTCTGGACAAGCTGGCGGCGGGCGAAGAAACCGTTCCGCGAGTCACGGTCACCGAGCATCTGGATCTTCCAGAACCACTTCCTCCAGAACCATCCTACCTAGAGACCTCGTTGGCATGGCTCTCTCAGTCCTGGCAGACCCTTGCGTTGCTTGGGTTGGCCGCTGCGGCGCTGATTTCTCTGAGGTCTTTTGCCAAATCAGTTCCGGCCGGATCGGATGCAGCCTTTGAACGCGGATTCGATATCCCACTCGATGATGGAATCGACTTGGACCTCACGAGCTTGACAGACGATGAACCAACGACATCCAATAAAGGAGATGATAAAGACGATCCGACGGTCCAATTCCGAACTACGGGAGCAGAACTCAAGCAGGATCTGACGTCGCTCGTTCGAACCAACCCAGATGCAGCGGCGACTTTGCTCCGCAACTGGATTAGCGAGAGCTAAAAGATCGTCCAAAAACAACAACTCGCCTTTTCCTTAGCGACAGTCATTGGATTGTCGAATCGTCGTTGCGAAATTCCAGCCGCAGTTCAAGGAGTTGTGAGCGGCTTGCGATCGATCGTCCAACTCCAGCGATGGAGATTGCGTGAATCGGCGTAGCGTGCTGCAGAACCTGAAGCACCTAAGACCACGACGATTGTCTGAACTCCCTCGCGATCGCTCATCGACACCAAGCACTCGCCTGCAGCATCTGTCGTTCCAGTTTTGATGCCAACATAGCCTCCCACGTCGAGGAGTCGGTTAGAGTTTTTCCAAATCAATCGACGTTGGTATCCCTCTTGGCCTTTCGCGATGCACTCGTGTCTGCGAGTTGCAATAACTTCCCGAACAAATGGATACTGCAGCAATTCGCAGGATACGATGATCAGATCCTCGCAGGAACTCTTGTGTTCTGGATGGGTCATGCCGTGCGGATTTCGGAACGATGTCTTATTCATTCCTAACCGTTTTGCTTCTTCATTCATCGCGTCGATGAAGAATTTCAGCGGGTCAACATTCGCTTCGATCGCACCCTTTCGTCGTCCGTACCATTCCGCCAGCGCGACGCCAGCGTCGTTCCCCGATGGCAACATCAAGCCATACATAGCATCGCGTATGGAAATCGATTCCCCGGCCCGGATAGTGGTCGAGGAGCCCACCGTATTGTCCGCACGCTTGGAGAACGTGATGGTTTCCTGCAATAGATTCGGTTGGCTTTTCAACTCGCGAGCGATCAACAGAGCGGTCATGATCTTGGTCGTGCTTGCGATATCAAGCGATTCATCTTGGCGATGGCCTGCAAGGATTTTTCCTGAACTTGCATCAGCGATTGCCCAAGCCTTGCAGGACACGGTCGGTATCCCGCTTGGAGTGTCAGGGGGCTCGGGTTCCTTGAGTTCCTCGAGAGGCGGCTCTGAAGATTCATTCAGTCGAATCTCACCCAGTTTCGACCACATCGATTGATCAACGATACCCGTTTCCGGTAGCCCTTGTTCGCGACGAAAACGAATTACGGCTTGTTCGGTCATTCCTCCGAAATCGCCATCCACACTCAGCTTGGGTGACGGATTTAGACGTTGGTTGAGCGCGGCCTGCAACGCTTCCACGAGAGGGCCGTTTGCTCCGAGTTTGAGCGTTTGAGGTTGTGCAGATTCTTGCGGGATCGGATGGAAGTATTCATAGGTAGCTTCTGCAATTCGGCCACAAAGGATCTCTGCCGCGTTTTCATCTCCCCAACTCTTGTCTTCGTTCTCGCTGGTCAAGCAGACCATCGCGATCCAACCGCTTGGGGTATGAAACAAGCCAGCATCGGTGCGAGATTCGTTGACTGCGCCGGTCTTGTGATAACCTTTCACATCCTTGGGCAGGAAACGAAGCAGTTTCGTTTTGTCGTCACAACTGAGAAGATGATCGAGCATGCGTTTTGAAGCAGGCTCCGAGACGAGTTTGCGGGCATGTAGCTGTTCCAGGAGTGTGAGCATGTCCGATGCGGTGGTGCTTCCGAGGCCATACTTTTGGCTTCGTTCGACCGCGATCGAAGTGTCCCGTCGAAAGACCTTGGAGTGAACCTGTGTTTCAGGGATCCCTAGCTCGGTCATCGTCTTGCCTACATTGGCGAGGCCCACGTGCTCGAGGACGAGGTTGGTTGCGGTGTTATCGGAGTAAGTGATCATCAAATGGGCAGCGGTTTCGAGGGACAGCACGGTGCCACTTGCGAAATGCTCGGTCAAGATACCGGAACCCGGTACTTTATCTTCTTCGCGTAACGGTACCATAAGGTCGCGAGGGAGCGTCCCTGCTTCCACCTGTTTGTAGTATTCGACCAATATCGGAAACTTGATGAGACTCGCGGTTGGCACGACCTCTTTTTCACGGTGGAAAAATGTTTCGCCTGTTTCCAGATGCTTGATAGCCACCGAGACTTTTCCAGGATGTTTCTCGATCCATGGCCGCAACCGATCTGCAAGATCCTGGGCGAGGATGTGGGACGAAGAACATCCGAAGAAGATGCTGATAATGAGCGAGCCAACCGCAAGTCGTGCGGCAAATTGAGTGGTCTTGCGAAACATCATCGGAGTCGGGATCGGTGGAAAAAGTAGGGAATACCAAGAGCGATCAGGAATAGGCCCATCACTCCCTCGACGGGTTGTTCCTGAAGGATACTTACAATAAACCAAGCGTAAGCGATGATGTACAAGATCGGAGTCCAAGGATACCAGGGAGTCCGAAATGGACGGGGGTGCTCCGGTTGCTTGCGCCGCAGTACGATCAGGGCGGCGATGGCTGCGGTGTAAAATAGGCTTGCAGCAAACACGATGCAGTCTGTCAACAGATCGAAGATGGTTCTCTTTTCAAAGTAGTTGGTGAACTGAATGAGCAATGCGGAACCGATCACCATTACGCAGGCCATAGCACCCTGGAAGAGGATCGCGACCATCGGCGTCCGGTAACGCGGATGGAGGCCTCCGAAGAATCCTGGCAACAAGCCGTCGCGTCCCATGGCATAGGTAACTCGGGGGCTCGTCAGGAGGTTGCTGTTGATGGTTCCGAGAGTACTCAATACCAACCCTACGGACATCATCGATCCTGCCCAGGTGCCAAGTAAGCGGGTGAGCAGTATCTCTGCGACATGTTCTCGATTTTCGGGTATCACCATTTCGGAGATTGGGATAACTAAGTGATAGGCCAGAGTTGCGCTCATGTACAAGAGCCCAAGCAGGCCGATCCCTCCGAGAAGCGCGAGAGGTAGGTTGCGACCCGGATTTTTCACTTCCTCAGCGATGGGTACTACACCTTCCCAACCGTTGAAGGCCCACATCACTGCCAATAGAACGGCCGCGACTTGGGAGGGAATAGACGATTGCTCTGGGGGCATGGTTTCGGACAGGAGGCCGAATTCGATCGCGGGTTTCCCAACGATCGTCATGATCCATGGCAAAAGAGCGATGGTGAGGACCAACCCACATTTGACGATGGTAGTCAGTGCTTGGAGACGAGCGCCCCAGAGGACACCCAGTACGTTGAACCATGCAATGGCCAAGATGACGACCAAGGCCATGGGTACAATGTCCCATGGGTTGGTTCTCCAACCAAGGATACGGAACAGAGACGAGATGCACACGACAGCCAATGCACCCGTAGACGCTGGGCGCGCGAACAGGAACTCTTGCCAGCCGAAGAGGAATGCGGGCAAAGGGCCATACGCTTCGCGCAGATAAACATAGAGTCCGCCCGAACGAGGGTGCATTGCAGATAGTTCGGCGAGGCACAAACCTCCCAGGATGCATAATACGGTCCCTGCGATCCAGACCGAGAAGATCAGGGGAAACGATCCAGCGTCTGCTGCGATACGTCCAGGCTTGACGAATATGCCCGATCCGATGGTGTTTCCAACCACAATTGCGATCGCCATCCACAATCCCAAGACTCGCGGCAGACTTATGGGTTGTGGCAGGCCCGAAGAGTGTGGCAGGCTTGTCGATCTGGATGGTTCGATTGCCACGAGTGAGTCGCTTATCTCCAGATATCCCGATCCAGCATTCGGAAATTGATTGCTTCCTCGATGTGGTTGGGTTCGATGTGAGGTGATTGCTCAAGATCGGCGATGGTTCGAGCGACCCGAATGATTTTGTCGTGAGCTCGAGCCGACAGTCCCATTTCGCTGACTGCGGCACGCATGCGTTGCGTTTGTATGGGACCGAGTGGGCACCACTGACGCAGTTCGCGGCTTGACATTTGGGCGTTGGTGCGAGTTTTCGAGTTGGCGAATCGCTCACGTTGGATCTGGCGTGCTGAGGTGACTTGTTCGCGCATCTGAGCACTGCTGGTTCCAGGCGGTCCGTTAGACAGTTCCTCGAACGGAACGGCTGGAACCTCAATATGGATATCTATTCGATCGAGGAGTGGGCCTGAGATGCGGGACATGTAGCGTTCAACTTGTGTTGGCGAACAGTTGCAACTTCGTCGAGGATCTGTCCGGTAACCGCAAGGGCATGGGTTCAAAGCCGCGACGAGCATGAAGTCGGCCGGAAACGTGGTGCTGCGCATGGCTCGCGAAATCGTGACAACGCGATCCTCTAATGGCTGGCGCATCACTTCGAGTGTCTTGCGATTGAATTCAGGCAATTCGTCTAAGAAGAGTACGCCGTTATTCGCGAGTGATACTTCACCGGGGGAAGGGGGACTACCACCACCAACAAGTCCAGCATCGCTGATGGTATGGTGTGGAGCCCGGAAGGGGCGTTGAACCATGAGAGGTTGACCAGACTGAAGGCGACCAAGTGCAGAATAGATGCGAGTTGTCTCGATCGATTCGCCGGGAGATAGTGTAGGTAGAATCGACGACATACGCTTGGCGAGCATGGTCTTACCTGAGCCTGGAGGCCCCAGCATTAGCAGGTTATGTGCCCCGGCAGCGGCGATTACCATGGCTCGCTTTGCCATTTCCTGACCGCGAACATCGCAAAAATCGACGTCGTACTTCGAGAACGCATCGTAAATTTCCTGCAAACGGGATGGCACGGGATCAATATCGAGCGTACCACCGAAGAAAGCAGCGGCTTCTGTAAGTGAAGCAACCGGTATAACTTCAATATCCTCAACAACGGCAGCTTCTTGTGCGTTTTCCATTGGCACAACTAGGCCGCGAATGCCTTCTTGTTTTGCGGCGGC
>JAGWWZ010000214.1 GCA_018970165.1 Planctomycetota bacterium
TAAGCATTGCGAATTTTGGTGAGAAGACCTTGGAAGAGGTTTATTTGGCGTTAGAGCAGATTGGTTACTATCGACCGTGGCGCAAACCGCGTTGATTTCTCGACTCACATTCGCCTCACTGGTTCTTGTTTTCGCCGCAGTTGTGAGTGGACAAGAACCGAACAACTTAGGTGATATTCTCGACACGCTACCCGCCGAGGCCGTTTTGCAGGGGCGCTCGACGGGAAGTTCGCTCGATGAATTGCGACTCCTTGATTCGCTGGATATCCAGGGGAGGCATCGTTTCGTATTCCCGTTGCCTCGTACCGAGGCGGGGCCAGCGACTCAACGCCTTCGCGAGAAACTAAAGGATTTGAAGATCCTCGATGCAGTCTCTGCATCGTTGGAAGCCAAGGTTCAAACGGTGACAAGTCTCGCCGACCAAGCGGCAGCGCGAGGAGAGATCGGGTTGAGCAAGCGACTGCTTGGAAACGCAAAGGGGCTGTGTTCGGTACTCGAATCGAATCGCAACAACCCCGGCAACAAGCGATCCGAGTCCGATTGGCCTGGAGATAACATTCGGGTAGCGCGAGCGACTGAACCATACTCGTTGCTGGCCTGGAACAGCGGAGCCTACAGCATCGCGACCACCCCTAATTTTTCCATCGCATCTCAGGCCGGAGACCGCCCGACGGCGGACATGGCCCAAGCATGCGAGCTCGCCCATGAGATTTGGTCACAGCTCTTTGCGTGGCGATTGATTTCTGAACAAGTAGATGCACCGAAGTCGGATCCGACATTTCGCAGAGAACCGTTCCGTGTGGTTATGTTTCGAACGCGAGATGCGTATGTGAAAGCCCTCCGTGCGATCGAGCCGAAGATTGGAATTTCGACCGGATATTACAGTCCCAGACATCGGATTTCTTTTTTCTATTGGGATGGGCCAAAGAGTCTGCCAACCTTGGTCCATGAGTTAACGCACCAATTTTTTCAGGAGTGGAACGGAAGGGAACCAAGCTTCAACTCGGATCGCGACCCCGGCTTCTGGGCGATCGAGGGAGTCGCCCTGTATTTCGAATCCTTCTCCATGCAGAAAATTGGCGGCGCTGTGATTGTCGATGTGGGAGGTTGGGACTCACCGCGATTGCAAATGGGTCGTTATCGCCGCCTTCATGATGAATACTGGATTGCCTGGGAAGAGTTCAGTCGACTCGATGGCAACGCGTTTCGAAACTCGAAAGACATTGCAGCGTGGTACAGCCAAGCTTGCGGACTGGTGCATCGTTGGCTGGATGGTTCCGAGGAAGAGTTTCAGCAATTCACCAACTATTTGATCGAAGTCTACGATAGCAATGGAGCCAAGGCATCGGTGGCGCTGGCGCAGGACAACGACGCCATGCTTTCCGGGTACGACCAATACCTGCTTACGAGCTGGAACAGCACCAGCGAATCGAATGCTCGCCCCGTCTTCACTAATCGACGAGAGGCGGTATTGTCACGTTGCGAGGCCACTAGTCAGGATCTGCTGGCATGGCCGAGCGAGACTCGCGAGATGGATTGGCTCGATTTGTCTTTTTCAAAAGTGGACGATCGATGGTTAACCGAATCTGGGGAAAGACCCTGGCAAATTGCACGATTGAATCTCGAATCCACAGCTACGACCGATGCGTCCTTAGCCCACATCGCGACCATGAAGGAACTCAAGGAGCTCGACCTTTCGCACTGCAAAGTCACCGACCAAGGGATTGCCGCATTGCGAGGGCACCCCAACTTGCGTCAACTGTGGCTTGATCAAACACAGATCACCGATGCGAGTGTCGACTTGCTCCTCTCACTTCCGAAACTGGAGCGATTGAGCGTCGAGCGAAGCGGGATCAGCGATCAAGGGAAAAAAGGTATCTTCACCAAGAAACCCTATCTAAAGCGTTAACTCGTACGCAGTCTTGCATTTGGCAACGACACAACGAAACATGACCCCGTCTTGCGCGGGACATCGACGACTCGCACATTTCCTTTCAGCCTCTGAACAATCGATCGCACAAGAAACAGGCCGAGCCCGGTCCCCGACTGTCGACGTTCCAATTCATCTCCGGCCCGATAGAAACGCTGGAAGATCTTCCGTCGCAGATGCCGAGGAACACCCGTTCCGTTGTCGGAAACCGATAGGGTCGCGAATCCGTCGGAGTACTTCAATTCGATATCGATTTCAGGAGGCTTACCAGCGTACTTGATCGCATTCTCCATCAGATTGCGTATCAGAATTTCCGCGTCCACACGGTGAGCGAGAATCTCGCACGTCGCTACTTGAAGCCGTACGCTATCCGCAGGAATAGAATTCTGAGTTGTCAGCTCTGTAACGAATTGGCGAATCACCGCATCTAAATCGATCCATTCAGGGGGAGCGGGGTCGTTCTGCTTCTGCTGCAAGCGGGCGACATCCAGTAACTGGTTGATCAATCGATCGAGGCGATCCACATCCTCCATCATGGTTCGATAGAACTCGATCCGCTGTTCCCCCTCAACGGGCCGTCGATGAAGGGTCTGAAGATAGAGTTTCAGGGACGCGATCGGTGTCTTAAGTTCGTGGGTGACCGCATCGATGAAGTTGCTTTGCCGACGGTTCAAGTTGATGTTCTGGATGATCCAGACCAGATACAAAATGATACCGATGAGAATGAACACGAAGATGATCGAGCCGACACTGAGCAGGACCCAGTAAACGCTGCTGTTTTTGGTGGGTGCGGAGATGGCGTTGAAAACATTGAGGAGCACCCATCCGACTGTCAGGCCGACAACACCGACGATCATAAAGATCGCCAGGAGTATGGGCCATGTGAGGCTCTTGCGTTCGAACACTTGATTTACCCGTTCGTCGAGTTGATGTGATGAATGTTGGTGGATTTCGGTTTAGAAAAAAGTCTCCAGAATTCTCCTTAATTTTACAAAATTCCTGAGTCCCTCCAATTCCGACCGTGACTTTCGTGGGTTTAAGTCATTACAATTCGTCAAGTTGTTTGGGTGGTTGCCCCGCTCTGAAGGAGCATGGGCGGCGGTTGACACGCCTTGAATTAACGAAGGAATCGTTCCGATGACCCCTGAAGCAAATCCAGCGTATCTTTCCCGGCAAGTTTGGCAGGCTGTTTCTGAGCATGCATTTCGGTCCATCTACGGTTGCGATTTATGTCCAGAACAAGCTCGGATCGAAAATCTTCGACCAGTGTATGCCATCGATGAGGACGAATTTCAGTATGGTCGCCAGATATGGCATTTTGAAGCCATGGGAGTCACATCAACTGGTCGTAAGCAGTTCATTTTTGGGATGATCGAGTGTTCGGTCCAGTACGGTTTTCTGGAATTGAGGCATTCTGTATTTTTCGATCAGTCGGCGGACAGAGAGCACTGCTTTGCGCAGTTAACAAATCAAGTGTCCGACGATCCTATGATGAGCGCATCGACGCGATTTTGGGTTTGGGCCGCTTGGGCCAGTATTGCGATTCTCACAGGCGGTTGGGTGGTGGCCCTATGTCGGCATCTTGTAGCTTCCCCGCTGGATTTCCCCGGTTAGTGGAAAATAGGTATCGCCGAACCCCGGATAGCGCGCACAATCATTCTGCATGACGTTACCACGTTGGATAGAACTCCGCGGCGCTTCCGAAAACAATCTGTGCGATTTGGATGTAGACATCCCTTTGCACCGTCTGACGGTGGTTTGCGGGGTAAGCGGCAGCGGCAAAACGTCTCTTGCTTTGGACACTCTGTTCGCCGAAGGTCAGCGGCGTTACATCGAAAGCTTTTCGGCATACACGAGGCAGTTCCTGGCTCGGATTGAGAAGCCTCATTTTCGGTCGCTGAATAATCTTCCACCTTCTCTTTCCATGACGCGGGGTGATCGGACTCGCAACAATCGCAGCACCGTAGGAACGGCAAGCGAGTTGATGGAGCCGATGCGAATTCTCTTTTCGCTGATCGCGAAACCGTATTGCCGGTCCTGTGGAAGGGAAGTTGTCTGCCATACGCCACAGGCCGTCGCGCTGCAACTCAGTCGCATGCCAACTGCCCGCGCGATGCTATGTTTTGAATTGGCATGGAAAACCAAGTTCGATTTGTCAGCTCAATTATTCGACTTGCAAGCCGCAGGGTTTATCCGCGTGATTCTCTCAAATGCATTGGTTGAGTTATCGGGAGACAAGAAGTCGTGGGGAGGCCAGGTTTCTGCGCGAGGAACGGGTTTGGTGGTCGTCGAACGTTTTCGCACGGGGGATAACCAACTGCCGCAGAACCTCGTTCCCGCGATCGAGTTGGCATTTGATCAATCAAATCGAGGAATTGTTGTCTTGGTGGAATCGACAGATGCAAAGACATCAGACAAGTCGCGAGAAGTGGAAGGCAAGCGATTTCTCGAGCAGCGTTATGCGCGCGACCTGAGATGCGAAGCGTGCCAAATCGACTATCCAGTTGCCGAACCGCGGTTGTTCAATTTCAACAGCCCCATCGGTGCCTGTCCCTCATGCGCCGGATTTGGCGAAGTCTCTTCGATCGACATGGACAAAGTCATCCCGGACCGCAGTTTGTCCTTGCGAGACGGCGCGATTGCACCGTGGAGAACTCCCTCCTATTCCCATGAACTTGACGAACTTTCGGCGTTAGCGGGGGACTTTGGTCTGCCGATGGATGTGCCGGTATCCAAGTTGAGCAAAAAGCAGTGGGCCATTGTGCAGCATGGAGTTCCGGATCGCCAATTCGGCGGTCTGGATGGCTTTTTTGCCTGGCTGGAACGCAAGAAGTACAAGATGCATGTGCGTGCGTTTCTCGCGCGATGGCGAACCTACTCCCAGTGTCCTGCATGTCAGGGGGCTCGATTATCGCCAGATGCCTTGGTTTATCGTTATGAAGGATCCGATTTTTCGAACTGGTGCAGCCAGAGCATGGCAGATCTCCGTACCGCGATCGAACGCCTTCGTACTTCCGCGATTTCAGAGGCCTTAAGGGATGGAGCCCTTAGTATCGCAATTCAAGAAGTCGATGCGAGGCTTCGATACTTGGATGAAGTCGGATTGGGCTATTTGACCCTCCATCGCACCATGCACACGCTCAGTGGCGGGGAAGCTCAACGAGTGCATTTGACGACGCTGTTAGGCTCTGACCTAGTCGATATGCTTTACGTACTCGACGAACCCACCGTGGGTTTGCATCCGAGCGATACCTCGCGCGTCGCGGTTGCGGTACAGCGATTGGTCGATCGCGGCAACACTGTACTTCTCATCGAACATGAACCGTATTTGCTTTTCCGTGCCGATCATGTGATTGAAGTCGGTCCTGGGGCTGGTGAGCAGGGAGGCCGCATCTGTTTTTCAGGTCCGCCCGATGCATGGGAACAGTCCAATACGCTCACCGCGCGTTATCTTTTCGGAAACGCCAATCCAGCACCCGAGGCTCGCAAGATAAATCGCGGAACTGTGCGACTCGAGGGAGCCGTTGGCAGGAATCTGCAGATCGAGCAAGTGTCGTTTCCAATCGGATGCTTGATTGCAGTGGTCGGAGTTAGTGGCAGCGGGAAGAGTTCACTGGTTATGGAGACATTGGTTCCAGGCGTATTCAAGTCGCTCGGGCAAGAGGAACTTGCAGGGCTCCCCTACAGCAGTGTGAGCTTGGTCGATTCGATCGAAGGATGTGTTGCGATCGATCAAAGTCCGATCGCTAAATCGATTCGCTCGACTCCAGCAACCTTCACCAAAGCGATGGATGAGATACGCTCGGTATTTGGAGCGATTCCTGAATCCCTTGGGCGTGGGATGACCGCTAGTCACTTTAGTTTCAATAGTTCGGCTGGTCGGTGTCCTGAATGCGAAGGCTTGGGCTTTACGGTTGTCGACATGCAATTCATGGCGGACATTCGGCTGACGTGCACGCACTGCGGTGGAACGCGATATCGGCCTGAGATTCTTCAGGTTCGGTATCGGGAACGATCTATTGCTCAGGTGCTTGAGATGAGTATCTCCGCGGCGCACAGTTTCTTTCGAGGCGAACCGAAAGTGCAACAGCGGCTCAGGGCGATGCTCGATATCGGATTGGGGTACCTGCCGTTAGGACAGTCGCTATCTGCCCTTTCAGCGGGGGAATCGATGCGGCTGAAGTTGGCTGCTCACTTGCAGGACAAACGAAATCACTTGATCGTCATGGATGAACCGACAACCGGACTGCACTTCGCCGATATCGATCGGCTTCTGTCTTGCATGAGTGTTTTGATTGATCGAGGCAATAGCGTTATCTTGGTCGAACACAACGAGCAAATCATTCGATCGGCCGACTGGATCCTCGAGTTGGGGCCGGG
>JAGWWZ010000215.1 GCA_018970165.1 Planctomycetota bacterium
GGCCAGAGATAGCGCCACGCAATCTTTAGCCAGCCAGCGATGCGATTCATGATGCCGACTGCTTGGGACGACTTGCAAGCCCGACGATCAGCATGACCAAAGCCAAAACGCCGAAAGCGACCAACGATGGGTAGGTACTCTTGAACCACCACTCGGGAATCAAGCCGGCGACAAGCGAGACAGCCTTTTTGCCCTCTTCAGGGACCCCCTCCGAAAAGTTGATCGCTTTTAGGATTCCAGGCCAGAAGTTCATAAAGGAAATCAAGACAGCAGCGATAGCACCGCCAGCGATGTAACCGGAACTGAGCAACACTGTAGGGCTTGAGTCGTCTTCGCTGTCAGTCTTCTTGCGAGTCACGCGATCGACAAACCATCGAATGACTCCTCCGGCGAAGATCGGAGTGGACGCCGCAAGAGGGAGATAGACACCTACTGCGAACGGCAAACTCGGCACGCCGCTCAATTCCAAGGTGACGGCGATCAATACGCCGAAGAGAACCAAGCCCCACGGTAGCCGACGATCGAGTATTCCATCGATGATCAGTTGCATGAGCACTGTTTTGGGCGCGTCGAATTTGTTACTCGAAATGTCGTTTCCTTCGTCATCCTCCTTGAGCATGCCATTGATTGCCGGGTCCACCAAGTAGGCAGGCTTGCCATCGCTACCGATCAAGTATCTTCCTGGCGGAAGTTGCCCACTGGTTTCGGCTCGCCCTAAATTGAGAACGAAATATTCGTTCTTGTCCTCGGATGCGTAGCGACCGGAATGAACCGTGTCTTTGTCCTTGAGAGTACTGACGTCGATCACCACATCCTTGTAGAGTTCAATCGCTTTCTTGCTATAGGTCGAATTGGCTTCGTTCATCGCTAGGAGAACCAATCCGACAACGAGCGCGGAGGTGAACGCACCCGTCAGGATTGCGAGTTGTTGCGAGGCGGGTGTGGCACCGACCAGATGTCCTGTCTTGAGCGCCTGCGCCGTGCTGCCACCGTTCGAAGAAGCGATGCAAACCACGCCAGCGATCGTCAATGCGGTCAACTTGATCGACTTGTCGATCTCGACCCAACCCAAACTCTCCATACCGAGCAGGATCAAACAGGTCAGCAACAGCGTCGCGACTGTCATCCCGGAAATGGGATTGGATGAGGATCCGATTTCTCCTGTCAGCCGCGAGGCAACCGTGACGAAGAGGAAACCGAAGACGACGATCATCACCGCGCCGGCGATTCCTTTGGTGTCGAATCCCAACCCCAGTTGCGGTACCGCCATCAAGCCGATCACTAAGAGGATGCTACCGAGCAAGATCAAGGGAAGAGGCAAATCGCGATCGGTGCGACGAGCGTTGCCTGCCGACTTGTCTCGTGAAGCGAACAGATCTCGGAACGAAGTGATGATCGCGGCGAAGATAATTGGAAGGGCTTTGATCATGCTGAAGATGCCGCCTGCCGCGACCGCTCCAGCGCCGATATACAGAATGTAAGAGTTGCGAATTTCGCCGTCTTTCATCTCGCTGATCAGTTTGGTGCCGGGTTCAAGTGGAACTGTTAAGTCTCCCCCGAAAAAGACAATCATCGGACTGATGACCAGATAGGCCAATACGCCACCGGCGACCATGATGCTGGCGATCCTTGGTCCGATGATATAGCCAACGCCTAGCAGCGAAGGAGACAACTCCATACTGAGTGTCGCCCCTTTGAGTCCAACAGTTTTTCCGGCAGTAGTCCAACTAAGCGGTGTGGCGGCGACCTCTTTCCAAAGATGAAGCGCTTGCATGCAGACTTGATAGATGAATGCCAATCCAAATCCGGAGAACACCATCGATGCGGTCGCTCCCCCCTTCTCGCCTGCGACCAGAACCTCCGCGCATGCTTTGCCTTCTGGAAACGTGAGCTTTCCATGCTGCTCGACGATGAACGCACGTCGAAGAGGAATCATCAAGAGAATTCCCAGCAGCCCTCCGAAGACACTCACGGTCATCACACGGATCACGTCGATATCGAAACCGAGCAACAACAGCGCTGGCATGATCAAACCCACCCCGAAAGCCAGCGACTCACCCGCGGATCCGGTCGTTTGCACGACATTGTTTTCGAGAATCGTGGTGCGTCTCAGTCCGGTCACGTTCGAGATGAGCCGGAACAATGTGATCGATAGAACGGCAACCGGAATCGAGGCCGACACGGTCAGGCCGACCTTGAGTACCAAGTACATCGACGACGCCCCGAAGACGATACCTAGCAAAGCCCCCATAATAATCGGGAACCACGTCAACTCCGGGATGCTTTCCTGGTCAGAGACGAATGGCTTGAACTCAGGTTGTGGTGCTGACGACATCGTGACAAACTCGCTCGCTTGGTTTGGTGTGGGATACCACAATATAATTGCTTAAATCGACGCATCACAGTTTAACACAAGCCGACGGCAACCGGGGACTGCGTCATCACTCGCTAATGATGCTAACATGATAATCACGGCAGTACGACGGACTTCCAGTCGGTCGTTAAGCGACGGACTGGAAGTCCATCATACACGTTCCTCTCGGATTTGCTCTTGGCGAAGCTAAGCTTGTGCCTTGCTGAGGGCCTGGACCAAGGCCAAACTTTCGCTCAGTAGTGGCTTGATATTGGGGGCATCCAGTTTCTTCTTTTCACGCACAATCAGTAGATGCTGATTGAGGAGCGCATAGGTCTGCTTGGGATACTTGAGCAGTGCATCCCGCCGGGAACTGTCGAGGAACATACGAATGCCCTCAACATCTTTGCCCTGAATAACAAAGGCATTGGAAAACTCCGGTGCGTCCGAAATGTCGATATCCTGAAAGCCTATGAGGGTTCCTATCCGGGAAAAGAATGTAGCAGGCTTGAGTTGCATCGCTGGTGCTTGCAATGCTTCATCGCGGCATAGCGAAATCACCCAATGATGGGTTTGCTGACTCTTTCCCGAACCGGTGACAAAGGAATAGTCAAAGAGGTTGATACGCGTGCTGCCGTCATCAGCTACCAGCGACAGATTGGTTTTCTGATTGCGGCCTTTTTGGACGACTTGGAATTGATGGAAGATACCCCGATCCTCGTCGGGCAAAATCCAATTCAGTTCCAACCCCAGTTCCTTTGCGAGACCGATTACCCGCTCTCGGCGTTTGTTCTCAAGGTGACTGGATACGAGGAAGGCGGCAAATACACCCCCGCCGATGAGGACAACCAACGCTATTGGCAACCAGTCCATAAGATCGCGATTACCTCAGTGCTTATTCCGATACGTCAGTGCTTATTCCGATTTCGGAGTTGCCGCGAGGAGTTCCGCAACCTTGGGCTCGAGTGCTGGACCACGAACGTGAATAGCCGCAACATTGCCATCGCGGCCAATGAGCATCGTAAAAGGGATCGCGTTGATGACTAACGATCGTGCCAACGGCGTCTCCATTCCCATTTTGTCTGGCACAGCGCTGACGTAAACGCTCCAAGGCATCTTCTTGTCTGCCATGAAAGCATCCAAGTCGGAGCGTTGATCATCGAGATTGACCGCGATGACTTCGAAGCCAGCATCATGTTGCTTCTCGTACACCTTTTGGATATTGGGAATCTCGGCGACACAGGGACCGCACCACGTGGCCCAGAAATCGACCAAGACGACTTTGCCCTTGTAGCGCTCTACATCGAGTGGCTTACCTTCGGTATCGACCAACGAGTCCAGAGCCAAGGGTTTTCCGATCGATTCCGATTTCGCCTTAAAGCCATCGAGGGCGCTCTGGATTTCCTTCTTTAATTGAGCGGACTTGGTCGATTCCAGTTGCGTAGCAGCGATGTCGTATAAACCTTGAGCTAGCTCAACATTCCCCATGTATTCAAATTGCGTAGCACATTGAGTCAGGGCGATTGACGTGAAGGGAGACGGTACCTTGGCCATCATATCTTTCGCTGTAGCCTGCACTTCTGCCGGGTCTGCGGACATTGCAGTTCGCGTGTCGAGAACCTTCAAATAAGATTCGAAGTTGGGTAGGCGTTGCACTTTCATCCGCCAACTCATCATTCCCATTTGCGGATTGTCAGCATCGCGGAATTTGGCTTCCATCAAATCGACGAGTTTATCACAAGCCTCGGAAGCGGCTCTGTTGGAATCGGTCTCGCTCTGAGTCGCGGCGGCGTCCAAAGCTTGAGCCGCCTGGGCAAGACTGGTGAAGACACCGGGATCCGGCTTGTCCATCTTCTCCAAGACACTCGTTGCCAGTTCCAATATGGATTCGGGTGTTGCCGCTTGACTCTTCAGATCGATGACTGACGACATCAATTGCATGCGTGTGGCTTGCATCGCAACCTTGGGATCCTCGTAGGTTGCGAGTTGCTTGGCGACGATTCGCAATTCATCCGCGGATGCAACATCCTTGAATTGCGCCATTTGAGCGAGGGCATCAAGTTTAGCGATCAATGCTCGCGATTTTTCCTCTGGAACGGTCGATAGCTTTTCAAGCCGCTCAGCAGCCGTGAGTTTGATACGAGAAATCGCCATTCCGCGATCGAATATCTGATCGTTGTTTAGTACTCGAGCCCCAGCATCCTTCTGCATCTCTTGAATCGCACGATCAATGGAACCGAGAAACCGAACGAGCTCTTTGGGATCTTGAGAATCCGTCAGCTCGATTTTCATGTAGCTCTTAGCGGCAAGAGCAGAGTCGACTTGCGTAGGATCGAAACTCGGCAGGGGAGGGGTCGTCGGGATGGATGGCGGAACGCCGCTGGAATCGGATGGGGAGGGCCCTTTCTGGGAAGCCTGAGCTTTACTCGCGTCGCCCCCCGCCGCTTTCTTGCCCGCACCAGTATCGTCGGCAGGCTTGAATCCGCTCGATGCAGATGAAACCTCAGTCTTGCTCGCCTCGCCAGTGCACCCAATCAAGGACACGGCGGGGATGCTGGCTGCTAGACAAAGACTCCATCGACTCATCCGCAAAAGAGAACGCTGAGCCGTTTTTTGGTACGATTCCTTCACTTGGAACTCCTTGAGAGGATTTGTCTACTGACCGGATGGAACTCTTGACGAGATTCGCCACTTGCCTGATGTTTTTGCCGTCGCGAATCCCATTAGCTTGAACCATAGCCGGGATTGTGGCAATACTGCTTGGACTGCTTCCCTCTAGCCCCTCAAAAAAACTATGAAAACGTTAACACTCCCTCGCGGCGGATCCATCCCCTCGGTGGGCTTGGGATTTTGGAAGATCGATCGCGATCGAACGGCCGACGTAACGGTCGAGGCGGTGAAATGGGGGTACCGACACCTCGATTGCGCGGCCGATTACGGAAACGAAGGAGAGGTGGGAGAAGGGATCGAACGAGTCTTGAAGAATGGTCTCTGCAACCGCGACTCATTATGGGTGACCAGCAAACTGTGGAATACTTATCATCGCCCCTCGCATGTCGGTCGGGCGTGTCGACGGACGCTGCAAGATCTGCGAGTCGACTACTTGGATCTTTACCTCATCCACTTCCCCATCTCATTGGCGTATGTGCCCTTTGAGGTTCGCTATCCCGCAGGATGGTTTTACGATCCGGACGCGAAACCGCCTCGAATGGTCCATGATCCGGTCCCGATCGCGGAGACTTGGGATGCGATGGAGCGACTCGTCGACGAAGGATTGGTTCGCCATATCGGTATCAGTAATTTCGGCGTATCGCTGATCCGAGACCTGTTGTCCTATTGCCGAATCCGTCCATCGGTATTGCAGGTAGAGTCCCATCCGTATCTAGTGCAGTCCAAGCTGTTGCGTTATTGCCAATCGGAGCAGATCGCTTACACGGCGTTCTCTCCCTTCGGTGCGCCATCATATATTCCGTTGGGGATGGCCACGGCCCAAGACTCGGTCATGAACGATGCCGTGGTACTTGGCATCGCGAAAAGCGTGGATCGAACTCCTGCACAAGTCGTATTGCGTTGGGGCGTTCAGAGAGGGACTGCTGTGATCCCGAAGAGCAGTTCGCGCGAGCATCTGCAGGAAAATCTGCAACTCTTCGATTTCGAATTGAGCGAGGATCACATGGCGGCGATCAATGCCCTGAACCGTCATCAACGATTCAACGATCCCGGTGTCTTCTGCGAACAAGCTTTCGATTGCTTTTACCCGATTTATGAGTGATCAGACGATGATTTTCGCGCGAGGACCGACAGGGCTAGCTCAAGAGCCTGATTCACCGCACGGGGCAAGCCCGTCGGGGTCTGTTGTTTTTGCTGGCGTGTTCTAGCCGCGAACCGTTGGCTCCGATGGGACGAGCCCATCGGGGGCCGCGATCTGC
>JAGWWZ010000216.1 GCA_018970165.1 Planctomycetota bacterium
GATCTCGATGCTGCCAAACGATGTGGCATTCCGGTTTGCAATGTGCCCGATTATTGCATCGACGAAGTCGCGGATCATACGCTCGCATTCCTACTTTCACTCACGCGTCAGGTCGTACCGAATACTCTTTTGATTCGCGATGGGAAATGGGGACTGGCGACTCCGCTGGATCAGATGCGCACGTTGCGAGATCAATCGGTGGGCATTGTGGGTTTTGGCCGGATAGGGCGCGAGGTCGCTGCGAGGTTAGCCCCTTTCAAGTGCCAGCGATTCGTTTTCGATGCGTTCGTTCCTGAAGAGTCAGTACGGGCCGCAGGGTGTATTCCCGTCAGCCTCGATGCCTTGCTCGCACAATCCGACATCGTGACGCTACACTGTCCATCGACGCCACAAACAAAGAAAATGCTCCGCGCGGAATCAATCGAACGAATGAAGCGGGGGGCGATCGTGATCAACCTGGCTCGCGGCGATCTGGTGGATACCGAGTCGCTGGTCCATGCATTGCAATCGGGTCAGCTCTCTGGGGCCGCTATCGACGTCTGCGATAAAGAGCCTATACCTGCCGAAAGTCCGCTTCGGACCTTGCCCAATGTTGTCGCCGCTTCGCATATTGCTTCTGCGAGTCCCAAGGCAGTTCGAACGTTACGTGAAACGGCTGCGAGGATTGCAGCGATGGCCCTTCGAGGCGAGCCGCTACCAAATATTGTCAATGGAGTACTTGTTCCACGATCCGGCGATTCGTAGCTTATTCCTGCTCGATACTTGAATTGTTTTCTAGATCTTCATCTCTTAGTCCTAAGGATCCCAACCCATCATGCCGAAGCCTCTATTCCGTGGGGTGTGCGCGTCTTCGATCACACCGTTTCATCCGGACGGACGACTTTGGTTGGAACGGCTCAAGCCGCACATCGATTGGCTCATCAGTGAGAGAGTGGATGCCATTTCTCCTCTCGGGAGTTCCGGTGAATTTCCTGCCATGGAGTGCGCAGACCGGGAACGGATGCTAGCCGCGGCAATCGAAGCGATTGACGGACGTGTCCCCGTTTTGGCAGGAACCCACGACTACTCCACTTTGCGCGCCATTCAGTTATCCAAGTTTGCTGAAGCCAAAGGGGCGGATGCTCTTCTGATTGTTCCCCCTTATTACATGGCACCCACACCCTCACAGGTCATGGATCACTATCGTCGGATCGCTGATTCCGTCGAAATCCCGATCATCCTCTACCACAATATTCCACTCACCTCGGTCGATTTGACAACGGATCATTTGCTCAAGTTGTTTGAGGAGAAGGCGATTGCTGGGGTCAAGATGTCTCATCCGGATCCGGACCGACAATGCCAACTATTGCAGGCGAGCAACGGCAAATTCACTGTCTATGCGGGGATCGACACGGCTGCCTTTGAAGGTCTGTGTCATGGTTCGCATGGCTGGATTTCAGGAATCCCCAGCACGGTCCCGAGCCGAGCACGTCGATTGTACGAATTGATTGCGATCGAACGCGACTTAGCCGCAGCTCGCGAGTTATGGACCAAGCTTGCACCGCTGATGCGACTTCAGTTCCAAGCCTACCATTCCAAAGGGGAGGGGGCCCACTGGTTTAGTACGATGAAAGCTGCCTTGAACATGATCGGTCCTTCCGTCGGTGATCCACAACCACCCATCCTGCCGCTCCCCGTATCGCATCGCCAAACCCTCATCGAGTTGTTGACTGGACTCGGATACGAAGTGCACCATCAAGGCGCATCATGAGATTGATTTCCTTTGATGACCTGAAAGAGCGCGTTGTCGCTATGCTCCTCGCATGCGGCTTGGATTCTGTTCCTGCGGATGACACTGCGGACGCTCTGGTGACAACGGACGCCATGGGAGTCTTCACTCACGGCGTCAAGTTGCTGGCAGGCTACGTCAAGAAATTACAGGCAGGAGGCTACAGCGCGCAGGCGCGGCCGACGATCGAACGCGAGGGTCCCGCATGGGCCATCATCGATGGTCATTCCGCGCTAGGGCAGGTGGGGGGCGTGTATGCAGTAAGGCATGCGATCGAAAAGGCCAGGCGATTCGGAATCGCCTACGTCGGACTGAAAAATGTAGGGCATATTGGCGCTGCTGGGTATTATGCGGGATTGGCTGCACGCCAGGGCTTCATTGCGATGGTGACCGGTAATGACATTCCGAGTGTCGCTGTTCCGGGATCGCGCCGGGCGGTTCTGGGGAGCAATCCGCTCGCGTACGCGATTCCTGTCATGAACGGTGATCCAATTCTCCTCGATATTGCAACCGCGGCAGTCGCTGGTGGGAAAGTCTACGCGGCTCTTCGACGGGGCGAAACCATCCCGTCGACCTGGCTCATCGGAGCGGATGGTCTACCGACCACCGACGGCAGTCTGTATCCACACAGTGCAGCACTGGCTCCCATGGCGGGTCATAAGGGATATGGTCTAGGACTGTGGTGCGAAATCATGTCGGCGATTTTGCCGGGTGGAAACATGACTTGGCAAGTGGGTAGTTGGATGTTCGATCCGCCGACCCGTCCCTCCTGGCACAACGCTTCCTTTACCATCATTGATGTTTCTGCGGTCGCACCACCCGACGAGTTTGGCGATCGAATGCGTAAGTTGATCGATGAGTTGCATGATTCCCCAACCGCCGAGGGGTCCGATCGCGTTCTCCTGCCAGGAGAACGAGAATGGACGAACTATCGCGCGGCTCGAGAGCAGGGTATCCCACTTCCGATCGATGTCGAAGAGTCGCTTTGCCGCGCGGCGGAACTTACCGGAGTCCCATTCCCTTAATCCATGGTACAGGAGTATTCTCTTGAAGATCGTTCGTTATCAGACAGCACAGGGTGAGCGTGGTTACGGTTGCCAATACTCCAATGGAGCCATTACACGTTTAGAGGGAGATCTCTTTGGTTCGTTCACCGACACGCAACAACCGGTTTCCGTCGCAAAGATCCTCGCTCCGATCGAACCTCGCGACATCATTTGCATCGGTTTAAACTATCGCAAGCATGCGGCGGAAGGCCAGCAACCGATTCCCGAATTCCCCGTCGTGTTCATGAAGAATAGTGGAACCCTGCAAAACCCCGGTGATCCGATTGTCTTGCCTCGCAAACTCAAAAGCGACGCGGTGGATTACGAATGTGAGTTAGCGGTGATTCTCAAGCGGGAGTGCTACAACGTCTCCAAGACGGAAGCCCTCGAATATGTTTTAGGCTACTGCTGTGCCAACGATGTTAGCGCTCGAGACTGGCAGATGAAATACGGTGGTACCCAATGGTGTCGTGGCAAAACCTTTGCCACCTTTTGCCCTCTCGGTCCATGCTTGGTGACAACGGATGAAATCCCAGATCCCAATCAGCTCGGGATTCGAACCATCCTGAATGGTCAGACGATGCAGGATTGGAACACCAACGACATGATCTTTGATGTACCCACGCTCATCGAATTTTTAAGCGGCAGTACGCGTCTGGCGGCTGGTACTGTCATCTTGACCGGAACTCCTCATGGGGTTGGAGGCGCGCGCAAGCCCCCGGTTTTCTTGCAGCCTGGCGACACGGTCACGATCGAAATCGATGGAGTCGGCGCTCTAACAAATCCTGTTGTAGCCGAAGGGGACATCGCATGATGAGGAACCTCGCAATGCTTAAGTGCACACGCGTTTACGGGCGTTGCCTGCTCGGAATGATGCTGATAGCCAATTTTTGTTCGCTTTCAAATGCGGATGAGACACGTTTCGTCGATCACTCGCTAATGATCGCTCCCGAATATCCATGTACGTGGCCCAGTCATCCGTTTCCTCGATTTGCCATCATGCACCAGCGGACCTTAGGGCCTGAGTCGGCATACAACATCGACACGCTTTTGATCGATGGAAACACCGGAACTCAGCTGGATGTACCGCCTCACTCGGTCGCGAGACCCGAATTGAAGCGGGAGAAATCCGGGCCTCTGGGATTGGCGTACACCGACAAAATCGAAGCCTGGCAATTTGGCGGTGAGGCATGCGTTGTCGATGTTCGTGATTTGCTCGACCAAGCTCCGAAGGGGGTAAGCCCGCTGGTCAAACCGATGCATGTTGAGCGATTTGAAAAACAGCATCGGCCCGTCAGATATGGAGACGTCGTGCTGTTTCGAAGCGATTACTCCGACAGGTACTACAGGCCGCTTCCTGAAGGTCGGCGTTTCATCGCGGAAGTCCTGGATCAAAAGGCGCCGGGCTACCCGGATCCAGATCCTGATTGCATGGAGTTTCTCGGCCAACGGGGCGTGTTGAACTTGGGAACCGACAGCGCCAGCATGGGACCTCTCCCAACACTCGCCGAGCCTACCCACTATGCGGGTTTGAAGTATGGGATGATCTGGACCGAAGGCGCGACCAACTTGAAGGAGCTTCCACCGACCGGGGCTTTTTACTGCATGCTCGGCCCCAAGCATAAAGATGGGCCCTATGGGGAAGGCCGCGCGTTTTCGGTGATGGGAGGTAAGTTACCTGCGCGTCTGATCGACTCATGTAAAAACAAAAGAGGGATCGATTTATCTCCTACACTGTCAGCGGATTATCCACTCACCTCGCCAGGGTTTCCTACGGGCACCCATCGCCAAACCTATCTGAAGATCGATTTCTTGTATGCTGACTATCTCGATATGTGGCACCATGGTCACTTGATGGATTCCATGACGGGTACGCATTTAGTACCTCCCAGTTATGCATTGCCACCCGACAAAACGCCCGTGCAGTACGCACCTGAAATTCGGGGCTGGCTCGAGGAATACGAACGAAAATACGGCAAACGCGGAACCAGTACGATGACGACCGAGCAGGTGCCCATCGATTGGACGTGTGGAGAATCACGTGTGATCGACGTCCGTAACCTCGTGGGATCCACCTCTCCCAGAAGCTGGCCTGCATCCCCCGAAATCACTGTGGAGCAGATTAAGGGTTTTGAAGCGACATCCGGCTCGCTTCGTCCAGGGGACATCGTGATTTTTCAGACCGGTCATAATGATCGATATCTGCGACCGAATCGAACGGATGCCGCTTTGTGGAGCGATCCGCTCGCTGGAAAGTCAGAAGGTTGGCCTGCGGTTGGACCAGATGCTGTGGTTTATCTGAAATCCAAAGGGATCCGTTGCATCGCAAGTGACGCGCCCGATCTCGGAGGGGTGGAGCCGCGTCGAGCCTTGATGACCTATTGGGCGTTGGGGAGCCTCGAGATGGTCGGCGTTGAGTTTTTAACAAATGTCGACAAGATCCCTAACCAGGGAGGTTACTTCCTGTTTGCAGCAGTGAAGGTTCGAGATTGCCATGGCGGTCCCGGTCGCGCGATCGTTCTCTACTGATCCTGGGTTGCGTTTCGCACTTCGAGTTTCCGTTTAGGTAAGGATCGTCACGATGAATCCGCAAAATACGAGCGAACACTCGGAATCGCGGGAGCACGACATCGCTCACCCAGGGGAACATCTTTCAACCAGTGCGATTCCCCCGTGGACACTCGGGGAACTACCGGAACCCAAGCCCTTGCGGCTGCGACACTGGGCTAGCTTTATCGGCCCCGGGATCGTCATGATGGGGATCCAGATTGGAGGGGGGGAATGGTTGCTGGGTCCAGAGGTGACCGCAAAGTACGGTGGTGGTTTGATGTGGATCGCGACCATCGCGATCGTTCTACAAGTCTTCTACAACATGGAGTGCGGGCGTTACGCTCTCTTTTGTGGAGAACCTGTCTTCACTGGATTCATGCGTTGCAAACCGTTCCCGGGTTTTTGGGTTGCGTTGATGATGCTACTGAACATCTCCGCGCTCGTACCAGGACTTTCGACGCATGGTGCTGCCATGATCGCATCTTTGATTCTTGATCGCCCACCGACCAGAGAGGACTTGGGATTGGTGGTCCCCTTGGCCTACGCCTGCTTGTTCGCGGTAGCTTTCCCTGTCGTGATGGGTGGAAAAGTGTACAACATCCTGCAATGGGTGATGACAGCCAAGATCGCCATCGTGCTCGGCTTTTGCTTTGGCATGGGCGTCACTTGTGTCAGCGCTGCGAATTGGTGGAATGTGGGGAGTGGGTTTTTGCAGTTCGGCAACGTTCCGGTAGATACGGGGGACGGCGGAGAAAAGCTGGAAAATCTTTTTACTTACTGGTGGTCTAACGGCGAATTGCCTTGGATCTCGACGACGAGTTTGATCGTCATCGGTGCATTTGCTGGTTATGCAGGTGGCGGTGGGCTCGCCAATTCGACCTACTCCAACTTCGTACGCGAT
>JAGWWZ010000217.1 GCA_018970165.1 Planctomycetota bacterium
GAATCTGGCGAGCGGCGAAGGGGGAATCATCACCACGAACGACGACCAATTGGCGGACACTTGCCGTTCATTGCATAACTGCGGCCGCATCCCGACGGGGGTATGGTATGAGCATCACACCATATCGGCAAACTACCGTTTGGGCGAACTGCAAGGAGCATTGCTGAATTCGCAACTGGAACGGCTCGAAGAACAAACAGATATTCGGGATGCAAATGGCCGCTACCTCGCCGATCGCTTGCGTCAGTTGCCTGGAATCCATCCGCAGCGAATACCATCTCAATGCACAAGGCACAGCGTCCATCTATTCATGATGCGGCTCGATGGCGAATCGTTCGGGGCCCCGCGCTCGGCCGTAATCGCCGCGCTCCATGCCGAAGGAATTCCTTGCTCAGCGGGCTATGGTTACTCACTCAACCAACAGCCTCTATTCCGCAACAAATCCTTCGGTCCCTATCTACAAAACGTGCGAGATCGGTTGGATTACGGCCAAGTCCGTTGCCCCAACAGCGACTTGATCTGTCGCGAGCAAGCCATCTGGCTGGGCCAGTCGATGTTTCTCGGTAGCCGCGACGACATGGATGATATCTACCTCGCCTTCAAAAAGATCTTTTCCAATCGGCATCAACTCGCGGAGTGGTCCAAACGGTCCGAATGACCGTCGGCTTCGTTGGAAGTTGTCGCACTAAGCTTTGAGCCTTTCGGATAGGCTCTTAGTGCAGGAAACGTTCTGGGAGTTTCGGCGTTGCCCCGCGCTGCGTACACACATAAGCCGCAATGCGACTGGCCCTCGAATGGAGTGTTGATAATGGCTCCCCTCGCAGAAGGCCTGCAATCAAGGCCGCCGTGAAGGCATCCCCCGCGCCGACCGTGTCCAGGGCAGGGATCCGTTCCGGAGTTTGCTCATCCCACTTGCCATCGAGCCAGATCCACGAACCCTCATGCCCTCGCGTCAACGCGACACAACGGAGGTGGTGTTGCTGGGCCAGTTGTTCGACGCCATGGCGAGTCATGGGGTGAGATTCGCCGCACGCAGCGGTAACGATCGGCCACTCATCGTTGTTCAACTTGAGAGCGTTGCATCGTTGGATCGATTCGCGGATCACGTCGGCATCGTAGAAGTTTGCTCTGAGGTTGACGTCGAGGATGCGCCAAGCATCGCGCCGGGCAAAATCAACGAATTGCTGGACCGCACGGCGACTGATGGTTGTGCGTTGCGCAAGGGTGCCAAAGCAGATGGCGTGGGCACGCTGTGCGAGTTCGCAGTCGGCGGGAGTGCATTGGAGACAGTCCCACGCGACATCGGAAGCGAATTCATAAGTGGGATGACCAGCAGAGTTGAGTCGTACGTGAACTGTGCCGGTGGGATGTTCGGAATCGACAGCGATGAAATCCACCGGAAGTGGTCGCTCGGCGAGCCATGCCAACGCTTGCTCGCCGAGCGAATCGCGTCCAACCGCGCTTTTGATGGTGGCATGGAGTCCGAGACCAGCGGCGTGGCAAGCGAAATTGGCTGGAGCGCCGCCGAAGATCGCGGCATCTTCAAAAATATCCCAGAGGATTTCGCCGAGTCCGACAACGATGTGCTGCATAGCGTTTCTCACTTTTTTGGTCGGTCTGGTCGGTCTGGTCGTATCCTCATCGCGTGCCTTGCGGCCTAGTCACTGTAGGCCCCTCGTCCCACTCGAAGAAAATCGTAGCCGCGTTGACACCATTCCTCGATTGCTTGGGAGGGAATCGTTTGAACGTGTCCATCGTAGTAGAGATAGTTTGAGAGGCTGCTGCTGTGCCGTTTGTACTCGATTAGCTCTCGAACTAAACGAAGCGTTTCGCCACTGCGTATCCGTTCCTCGCTGAACCAATCGTTGTAAACAACACCTGGGTTTCCCCCCCCTCCATCTTCTACGAATTGAATGGTACTGCTACTGTTGGACTGAGCTTCCCAAAGATCTGGGAAGGGATTTCGTTGATATCCGAGCCGTCGAGTGGAGGTAGGGCATATATTCACCAATTCGATTTCTCGCAGTTGACCTCGTTTGAAATCCGGCCTTGTTCGGAACTCGTAGTGAAACTGGCGAAGGTTGCTCGCACATTGAATGCGCCGGGCTGCCTCGCGGGCTGCTTGTACAGCAGGCAGGAGCAGTGCGAACAACAACCCGATGATGCCGATGACAACCAGAAGTTCGATCAGTGTGACACCGAACCTGAGATGCTGGTTAACTTGATTGTGGCGACCGCATGGCGATTGCAGCATGACGGATATTGCCTCAAATCCAACCCATCGAGAGTCCAGTAGGATGACTCGAAGTAATTATTGCGTAATTATGGCTGATTCGGACCGCACACAGAACCGTACGTACGGGTCCGTATACGGCGCCTGTTTTGTTGAAGCTCAAGTTCGTGCCCAGCTACCTTGCAGGCTCAGCATTGGCCGCTGACGCCCTTGCGAGTCGGATTCTCTTCCCCAGAAACAGGGTGAGGTCGGAGACAAGCACCGACTGGGTTTGCCAGCTTCCTGGGCTTGCCAGCTTCGCTGGGCAAACAAAAAACCCGGCATGGTTTGCACCATGCCGGGTCTATTTTGAAATCCGGTTGTTTTGGATTGGTCGTGAGAGACCAGTCCGATTGGACGAGCTTTCTAATACACGAATCGAATTGTGCTCACTAATCATGAGGGTCGTGAGACCACTCACGTTCTAAAAATCCTTAGAAAGGAGGTGATCCAGCCGCAGGTTCCCCTACGGCTACCTTGTTACGACTTAGTCCCAATCATCAAGTTGACCTTCGGCGCCTGCGTCCTTACGGTTAGCTCGGCGACTTCGGGCCCCCCCAATTCTCGTGGCTTGACGGGCGGTGTGTACAAGGCTCAGGAACACATTCACCGCGGTATGCTGACCCGCGATTACTAGCGATTCCAGCTTCATGCAGGCGAGTTGCAGCCTGCAATCCGAACTGAGCGTCACTTTTTGAGATTTCCTCGACTTTGCAGTTTTGGATCCCTTTGTATAACGCATTGTAGGACGTGTGCAGCCCTAATCATAAAGGCCATGAGGACTTGACGTCATCCCCACCTTCCTCCGGTTTAACACCGGCAGTCTCTCTAGAGTCCCCGCCATTACGCGCTGGCAACTAGAGATAGGGGTTTCGCTCGTTAAGGGACTTAACCCGACATCTCACGACACGAGCTGACGACAGCCATGCAGCACCTGTGCAAAAGCTCCCTTTCGGGCACCCCGACCTTTCAGCCGGGTTCTTAAGCATGTCAAGACTAGGATAAGGTTCTTCGCGTAGCCTCGAATTAAGCCACATCCTCCACCGCTTGTGTGAGCCCCCGTCAATTCCTTTGAGTTTCAGCCTTGCGACCATACTCCCCAGGCGGAGCACTTAACACTTTCGCTACGTCCGAGAAACTGTGAGAGTCCCTCAGACTAGTGCTCATCGTTTACGGCTAGGACTACCGGGGTATCTAATCCCGTTCGCTACCCTAGCTTTCGTTCCTCAGCGTCAGAAAAGACCCAGTAAGCCGCTTTCGCCACCGGTGTTCCAGATGATATCAATGCATTTCACCGCTCCACCATCTGTTCCGCTTACCCCTATCTCCCTCTAGCAAAGCGGTTTGAAGCGCAGTTCCTCGGTTGAGCCGAGGGCTTTCACACCTCACCTACTTCGCCGCCTACGAACTCTTTAAGCCCAGTGATACCGAATAACGTTTGGGGAGCTCGTCTTACCGCGGCTGCTGGCACGAGCTTAGCCTCCCCTTCCTCCAGGGTTCTTTCAAGTTGCCCTTAATCCCCCTCGACAGTGGTTTACAATCCGAAGACCTTCATCCCACACGCGGCGTCGCTCGGTCAGACTTTCGTCCATTGCCGAAGATTCTCGACTGCAGCCACCCGTAGGTGTCTGGCCAGTGTCTCAGTGCCAGTGAGGCTGGTCGTGCTCTCACACCAGCTACCCATCACAGCCTTGGTGGTCTATTACACCGCCAACTAGCTAATGGGGCATAGGCTCATCCCAGGGCGAATTGCTCCTTTGATCCGCAGATGTTATCGGGTATTACCGTCAGTTTCCCGACGCTATCCCCGACCCCAGGGCAGATTCCTATGTTGTCCTCTCCCTTTCGCCGCTGTCCTGTATTGCTACATTCTCGCGCGACTCGCATGCCTAATCCACGCCGCCAACGTTCATTCTGAGCCAGGATCAAACCCTTCACTTGTGTATGCTTAGACCAACCGAAAACAACTTGCGAAGCTTCCGATCGGCCATGACCAACTAAGTTACGGCTTTGAAACCGGTTGGTGTTTTGCGGTCAACAAAACACCGTTTTAAAAATATTCACAAAACTCTCAATTGCGAACTCACTCCCGAAAGAGTGTTTCGCTCGAAGGCTCGTCCACCGGATTGTCAAAGATCAAGTTACCCACCGGCGATTTCTCGTCGGCGAGGGGTTAACATGGTAACCGCTGTTGTCGGCTTCCGTCAACCCATTCTTCAAACTTTTTCCTAGATCGCGGAGTCGTTTTTGCGACATCCATTGGCGATGGTTGAAGCCAGTTTGATCCCTCTGACTCTGCATCTGCTTGACGTGTGTCGCACAGGCTTGAATCAGCGAGGGACGAGAAAGATATGGACCTGGGGCTAATCGTGCAAGGGCTTTTTTGAAAAAATTTCACAAACGGTGAAAACCCGGCAAAAACCAGGTCTTTTCAAGCCCCAAAAACTTCCCACTCGACAAACTTTATCGACATGATGTTCTGGATTTGCGCCTACAATCAACGCTTGAAGGTCCGCCTCTGGACCATATCGAGTCTGTTTTCCTCCTGCATGTTCCCTTTTGAACCGGTTTGATTTGCATGACCTCGGACCGACCACTCTCTGGAATCGCTTTGACACAGAGTTCTTTAACACAGAGCTCTGTGACAAAGGGCGATTTGCCTACCGATCTGCCTTGGACGGACTTGCCCCATAGGGATTTGTTTCCGGCCAAACTCCTGGAGATTTTGCCGGGTGGCTCGCAAGCCAAGGGGCTTGCTGGAGGTGGTTTCCTGTTCCGTGAAGGCGATCGTCAAACGTCGCTTTTCATCCTTGCAGGTGGGCTTGTTCAGCTATCGATTCTGGTCCCGGGGCGCGGTGATGTCCCGATCTTGACCGTTGGTCCCGGGGAACTGATCGCTTGGTCTGCGGTGTTGTCCAAGCAGCCGATGACTTGCACGGCGATGGCTCTTGAAGATTCAAAACTGCTTGAATTTCCCTCCCAATCCATCGAGGATCTTGTCGATCGCGATCCTCAATTCGCCATGGAGTTTTATCGCTGGATCGCTTTCGGGCTGTCGGAGCGATTGACGGCAACGAGGCTCCAGCTCCTGGACTTGTTTCAGCACCCTAACGCTTAAAATCCAATGCAATCGGTCCGATGGCTCTGTCAAAACGATCTTCAAGTTCTTTTGGATTTGCTTATCGGCGAGGGTTTTTGTGTCCTGGGTCCTACGATCCAGCAACACGCGATCGTCTATGATGAAATCCAATCGATCGATCAATTGCCAAAAGGTTGGAGCGAAACCCAGGGCCCTGCGGTCTACCAAATCGCAAGGACCCCGGATGGTCCAGCCCGTGAAAAGCTCTTTCACTTCAACTTGGGCCCTCATTCCTGGAAGAAGTTCCTGTTCCCTCCCGAATCGGTCCTGCCGAGCCAATCGTCGGTGTCCGAGCTTGCTCAGGTCGGAGAACCTCAAGGGGCTTGCGTCAAGCCTTATGCGATCCTTGGGGCCAGGGCTTGCGAACTTGCAGCCATCGCGATTCAGGATCGGGTTTTTATGAATCCGTCCTTTGTCGATGCGCAGTACGCGCTTCGCCGCAAAAGCTTGTTCGTCGTCGCCGTGCAATGCACCACGGCCGCTAGCACCTGTTTTTGCCCATCGATGAACACTGGGCCTGCGTTGCCGGATCCACAGAGCCAAGGGCACGCCTTCGATCTATCCTTGACCGAACTGACCCCATCGGAGGAGTCTGACGCTCGAAACCCGTCGATCCAAGAGCATGGTTTTTTGATCCAAGCTGGCTCGGAGCACGGTCAGAGGATCCTTGAGCGGCTTCCGACATCCGAGGCGAGTCCTCGAATGCTTCGAGCGCAAGAGCAAGCCATCGATCAGGTGGCTGCAAGCATCGAGCGATCGATGCCCACCAACCAACTGCGTGATGCTTTGATGGCAAGGCTTCAGCATCCTCATTGGGAGAATGTTGCTGAGCGA
>JAGWWZ010000218.1 GCA_018970165.1 Planctomycetota bacterium
CTTGGTTGGAGAGTTTCACCGACAACTGATTCAATGCCGTCTGCCACTTGTCGATGATCTCCCAAGCTTCGGCGGGTACATCGCTACAGGATTCAAGGTGCTTTTTGAGGCGATTAAGGTACCAACGCTGTAGATCCATAGCGGTAAATTGCTTGTGGCTCTTTCCGGACACTGTACGAACCAACATCCAGTCCCTCGCAATTTGTCCGATGGCTTCGATCGGTTTCGTCAATCTGGGAGCACCTCTCAGTGCACGCTGCTCAGCCAAATCGATCATCAACACGGTGGCGCCGAATCGTATGTGTTGCGACCATGGACACATGCCAGAATCTCCGATCGCCAACTCCACGCGTTGGCGCCGCGAGAAAAGACGACCAAAGCGGGCAAAAGACCAAAATGGACCTGCAATCAAGTCCCGAAGCATCGGATCGCAACGAAAGATGGGACGACGATCACCGTAGCTTCCAAAACCGATGATTTGATTGATCATTCCGGCACGCTGACTGATCCAGTAGCGTCCCTGCTCATCGACATGCCCGGCACCATCCAAAATCGATCTTGATGCGAGGAATGCGACGAGTTCTCTTCGATGCGGTCGCAACGCTACCAATCGAATCAGGACCAGAAACATCTGCACGATGGGCCAATGCAAAATCCTTAAACCCGTTGCGATCCAATGCATGCTCCGCACATGCAGGAATGGGTCGAGCCATTTCTCAACCGCCTCGGCGGGAGCGTCGCCCCGAATCATGAAACGAGGGGCTGACTGATAAAGGGAATGCATGCCCCGTATCCAGGAAGATACCGAATACACTAAGCCAATCCAGATCATCGCGGCGAATCGGTATAGGACGACCCATGGGAATAAGAGCATCAAGCCCAGCCACCACAGAAGAAGTCCACTGCCACGCGCGATTCTCATATCGTATGACTCATGCTGGCCGAGCGTATGCCCTTGCGCATCCATATTCGCCTTGATCAATGACCAACGCGTACTTGGGTGATCGTCGGTGAAGGCTTCCTCCACCAATTGCTCATTCGCTAATTCATACAAAACTACGTCACGTGGACTTTTGCATTCCGGAGTGGCGACCTCGAACAAGGCGGACTTCAAATCGCCGCTTCCGCCAATCTCAAGGGATACCGAGGATCCGTTGGCGAGAAAAAAACGAAAGGGATTGTTGCGACTTGGGGCGAGCGGAACTCGCTCGTGAATTCCTTGGATGAGCGAAAAGAACTGAGTAAGAGTTTCCGGTTTGGGATCGAGCGGTTGCCGTATGAACAACTCCGTCTCCAAACCCACCTGGCGATCTAGTAGTCGAGAGTCACTCCCCGGATTGGTTCGCGACGCTCTCGCCCAAATACTCGAATGTTTCCGCCTGAGAATCTTGCTCAATGCATTTAGCCCATTCCCGCAAAGCAGCGCGGCTCGGGGCGGCTACTCTGCCCTCAGAACCCTCGGAGTCGGTCTGCTTACTTGATTGCCTTGTCGGCTCACCCTTTAGTTCCATCGTACCTCCAATGAGATGCACGCATTGTACAGAAACTGCGGATGCGAGGCCAAGCAAAAAACGGAGCGTTCGGCTGTTTCCAGCCTTCTCCATCCTAGCAGTATCTACGATTGCGGATATTTCCTTGGAAAAGTAATCTTGGTTCTTGCTATGACTTCTATTGCAACGAACCCCCGAAATTTTTCATGAACGATTCGAAATCGATCGAAATACGACTCTTCGCGGGCATTCGCGAAGCGATAGGCATGGAATCGATTCGGATAGCATCCGAGGAGTTGGGAGATGTAAAGTCAGCAGGCGTGCTTAAAGAGGCGATCGTTCGCTTCCATCCGGAACTGCGTCCGTTGATTTTTGCCAGCAGGGTCGCGGTAGGCAACGCCTTTGTGGCTGACGACGACCGCTTGGAATCGGCCTTGGAAACAGGTAAAACCATCGCTTTGATTCCACCTGTTAGCGGCGGTTGATTGCCGACTTCGAATCATCATGAATTCTCTCGAGAACACGCTCTTTCACGAACTCGACTCTGTCACGCTGGTCGATTCGCACTCCCACATCAATCCCCGAGAACCAGCGGCCAAGAACTTGGCTGATCTGCTGGGCTATCACTACTACACCGAACTTGTCCATTCTGCCGGCATGCCTCGCGAGCAAATCGAGCAGCAGGGATTGTCCGCCAAAGACAAAGTTGAGCGACTCTTTCAACGACTGCAGAAAATCGACCACACGGTGCAATGGGATTGGTTTTTGGATATTGGCCAGGACTTGCTCGATTTACCGAGAGAGTCAATCGTCGCTGAACATTGGGAACAGGTCTTCGATCGAGCCTCTGACGCCATGCAGCGACCGGATTGGACCGAGCATGTTCTGCGTCAATCCAAGGTAGAGCGAATTTTTCTTACGAATGATTTCGACGACCGCCTCGATGATTTCGACACTCACCGCTACATACCCTGCCTCCGTACGGATGATTTGGTATTCCATCTGCATCTGGAACGGACTGGTCAACGCTTGGAGTCGGCCAGCGGTATCGCCGTTCACAGCCTGTCCGATGTCCATCAAGCTATCGGCCAGTTGTTTCAGTATTTCAAAAAAAATGGAGCGAAGGCGTGTGCGATTTCCTTGCCACCCTGGTTTTCTCCCCATGCGGTATCGCTCGACGACCCGTCGTCTACCTCCTGTTGGCAGCGAATGAGATCGGCTCCGCATAGCATCAGCGAAGATGATCGTCGCACCCTTGCCAATTGGGTGTTCTGGCGACTGGCCGAATTCTGCGTGGAATACCGACTGCCATTCGACCTGATGATCGGTGTCAACCGACGCGTCTACCCGGGAGGGGTTTATCAAGGTCAAGATTTGTACGACTCCCGTTGGTCGATGATCCAATATTCCGAGCTATTCAATGCGTTTCCAAACCTGAAATTTCCGATATCTGTACTTGCCTCGGTGAGCAATCAGGAATTGGTGGACTATGCGTGGATCTTCCCAAACGTCCTCCCGCATGGACACTGGTGGTATAGCAACACCCCGAGCTTTATTGAGCACGACCTGAAGGCTCGCATCGATGCCGTCCCGCGCAATAAGCTGCTCGGTTATTACAGCGATGCCTACAAGTTGGAATTCATCTTGCCGAAATACCGCATGTATAAAAAGATCTTGGCGAAGATTCTCGCCCAGTCGATCGTGATCGATCGCGGCAAGAGTGAATCCTTCGCAGTCGCTTTAGGGCAACAGATCCTGCGGGGCAATGTTGACTCCGCATTTCTAGAAACCAATGAAACAAAAGATTGAATTGTGAAAAAAGTTGGCTTGGTAGGTTGGCGAGGCATGGTCGGTTCTGTTCTGATGGACCGTATGCAGGCGGAGCAGGATTTTGATCTGTTCGAACCCTGTTTTTTCTCCACATCCAATGCGGGTGGCGATGGGCCGATGCTCGGCTCCAGAGCCACCGGCAAACTGCTCGCCGCCGACGACCTGAATGCGTTGAAGAAGATGGATGTTGTTCTGACCTGTCAGGGTGGCGATTACACCACCGCGGTACATGACCAACTTCGCAAAGTCGGCTGGAAGGGTTACTGGATCGATGCGGCCTCCACGCTGAGAATGCGCGATGACACCATCATCATTCTCGACCCTGTCAATGATTCGGTGATCAAGCGTGGATTGACCTCCGGAATCCGCTCGTTTGCCGGAGGTAACTGCACCGTGTCGCTGATGCTGATGGCGTTGCAAGGGTTGTTTCAACAGGATCTCATCGCATGGATGACGAGCATGACTTATCAAGCCGCCTCCGGAGCAGGTGCGCAAAACATGCGCGAGCTCTTGACGCAAATGTCACATATCTCCCGAGCAGCAAGTCCCTTGCTAGACCATCCCGCCTCCTCCATCTTGGATATCGATCGCACAGTTACCAGCACCATGCTCGGCGATGGTTTCCCCAAAGACCATTTCACGGTTCCGCTCGCGGGATCGCTGATCCCATGGATCGATAAGGACCTAGGCAACGGACAAAGCCGCGAGGAGTGGAAGGGTCAGGCAGAGACCAACAAGATTCTCGGATATGCTCCCGCGACCATCCCGGTCGATGGCATCTGCGTCCGGATCGGTGCGATGCGTTGCCACAGCCAAGCATTGACCATTTGCCTGAAACGGGATGTACCGATCGATGAACTCGAAGAGATGATTGGCTCGGCGCACCCATGGTCAAGAGTCATCCCCAACGAGCGGGACGCAACGATACGAGAACTCAGTCCCGCTACTATCAGTGGAACGCTGATGTGCCCCGTAGGACGGTTGCGAAAACTAGAGCTCGACCCATCGCAGAGTGGCCGTTTTCTCTCGGCCTTTACGGTCGGCGATCAACTGCTGTGGGGCGCTGCGGAACCACTGCGCCGCATGCTCCGGATTGTGCTCGATTTCGAGGGCTGAGCCAATACAGGTAAGTAGGGCTCACTGGGGCTCACTGCGAGGTCAAAAGCTCTTCGACATGAGCTATTAACTGATCTCGCTGTTCCGGGTCAAGCCAAACATATGACCCGACCAACTCCCCTTTGGCATCTACCAAACAGAATCGATCTGGATGGCCACGTTTCTCCACGCCAGGCAGGAAAAACATTTCCGTGCCAACCTTGATGATGTCATCCAATGCACCAGTCAAGAACAACCATCGATCCTTGTCGGCATTGAAGTTGTTCGCGTACTCTGTCAAAACCTCAGGTGTATCCACCTCTGGATCGACGGAGATACTGACCAACTTGAGCGGCTTCCCCTTGAACTTGGATTGTAGCAGCCGCATTTCGCTACTTTGTCGTTTGCAAGTGCCGGGACATGTGGAAAAGAAGAAGCAGACTATGTAGGGCTCGCCAAGCAGTTCTTCGGACTTAACCAACCGACCGCTCCGTTCGGTGAGGGTAAAACTTCGGGTCCATGCGGGCTCGTTCGCAACAGCCTGCCGCAGTTCCACCAGTTTTCGCCGATCGCCTGGATCGGGAGGTGGCGCATCGGTTTGTGGATCGTCCGCGCTCGCCCCCTCGTCTTGCAGAATCACACCACCTTCGTCGGATGCATTGTTCGTAGCTTGTTGCCGAGCTCGTTTCCACTGAATCGACACCCAAGCGGCCATAGTTCCAGCGAAGAGGCCGAGCAAGACTCCTAAGATGCGGATCATAATTCGGTTCATTGCAATTCACCCTTTTGCCGTCGACGTACGATGCACATGGCGAGCCCGAATGCCAAAGCAGCGAAAACCGTCGTTGTCCACCAACACGTCGGAAGCCCTGCAGTCCAAAACGCTGGGTCCGAGCGAGTTATTGTTCCATCCCCGACGACAAGATAATGTCGCAGTCCACCCACCACGTAAGTCATCGGGTTGAGTTTCATGACCCAGTGCAAAATCATTTGGCCAATAGGCTGATCGAGACTGATCGACGGAATCGGAAAAAATGACCCGCTCATCAGCCACATCGGCATGAGGACCAGGTTCATGAACGCATGGTAGCCTTGCGTGCTCTCCATTGGCCAGGCGCACAGAACACCCAATGCGGTGATCCCTATCGCTGCCACGAAAAGGAACATCATCAACGGCAAGACGCTCCAACCGACTTCCAAAGATCCTGTGAGCCACGCCAGACACAGAAAGACAAGCGCCTGGGCCCAAGCGATCGCGGCCCCGCCAAGGGTCTTTCCCAGTACGATTGCCCATCTGCCAGGGGGCGCCACCAGCACTCCTTGCAGAAACCCTTCCCGACGATCCTCAATGATTGTGATCGTTGAAAAGATGGCGGTGAACAACAGAATCAGCGCCGTGGTTCCGGGCAGGAAATAGCCCATGAAGTTTTCGTCGGCGACCGGACCCCGAAAGGCACCGTGCAGGCCGGTCCCGAATAGTATCCAAAACAAAATAGGCTGGCCCAGAGCGGCAATGACACGAAACGGTTGCCTGAAGAAACGGACCCATTCCCGTTTGGCAAGCATCCATGCGGTCAGCAACCCCAAAACGGCGTGGTTGGGCAGCGGGGAAGCCGATTGCAGGTTCGTAGTAGGTATCGTCGTGGCAGTCATCTCACATGTATGGTAGCGCACCAAGCAAGATCTGCAAGTCGTCTTGGGGC
>JAGWWZ010000043.1 GCA_018970165.1 Planctomycetota bacterium
GCAGTGGACACCACCAGAAGGTGCGGCCGATGTCGTCACCTTCTCCTACTCGTTGACGATGATCCCGGATTGGTTTGCGGCGATCGATAATGCGTATCGCGTTCTCCGACCCGGAGGGCGGATCGGCGTCATCGATTTCTATGTTGCGAGGAAATACCCTTCCCAGTCGATGGCACGCCATGGTTGGAGCACGCGAACGTTTTGGCCGATCTGGTTCTCAAGCGACAACGTATTCCCCAACCCCGACCACTTGCCATATCTGCAGCGTCGTTTCGAACCAGTTTTGTTGCACGAAAAGAAGGCAAAAGTTCCTTACATGCCCCTCATGCGTACCCCATACTATCAGTTTATCGGAAAGAAGACCGCGTGATCTTTGGCGAGGCTTCGCGACATGCCATTCGAGTTCGTCTGTCCATTCTGTTACACCAAAACCAAAGTTGCCGACGAGTATCTCGGTGAAGCAGGCCCTTGCGTTCACTGCGGTCGTCACGTGGTCATGCCGACTCGCAATGAGCAAGGCGTGTTGGTCGCGTCCGTCCAAACCGGCAAAGCACCCCGCGCCATCCAATCCCCACCGTCCCCTGCGCAGCGCGCAATGGTTCTAGCCATCGGTTTGGCATTGGCGACGCTCTTCATTGGAACCATCATCGGAGCCCTTTGGTTTGTCATGCCAGGTATCCAACGCGGATTTTCTGTCGCCGCCCAGCGCAAAGACATCGACAATATGCGAGTAATCGTCGAGGCTCTGAACGATTACTCCGCTCGCTATGGAACCTACCCACCACCCGTTGTGACCGATGCGAACGGGCGAAAACTTTACTCGTGGCGAGTCCTCATCCTTCCCTTCATGGGATACGAAGATCTTCATAAGAGGTTCCAACTCGACCAACCCTGGGACAGCCCAGCCAACCAATCCTTGGTTCGAGAAATGCCCACTGCCTTCGCGAGCCCAAACTCCGACCAAGCAAAGCAGAACAATGAGCCTAACTATGTCCTGATCGTTGGCCCCAACACAGTGTTCCCACCTACGGGGCCATTATCAAAAAGTCAGGTTGTCGATTCTCCGACAATCTTGCTCGTCGAAACCCTCTGCGATGGTATTGTTTGGACGCAACCAGGCGATATCGACATCAGTCTTGGCGCCGTGACCATCGGAAACAAAGGGATGAAAACAATGGGAGGTCATCATCGAGATCATGTGGTTGTCATGGATTGTGACGCCAAAGGTTATCGTATCCCAAAGGACACGCCGCAGTCGGTCATCGATGCTATGATCACTCCAACCGTTGGCGAACGAGTGAATGCAGCTAGCTTTGAGGATTGAGGCGATTTGCGGGCATTCGAGAAATTGGGGAAACTGGTGTTGACTCCAACGCATCGCATTTGAAATACTCTTTGCCCGGGCTATGGATGGCTCGAGGCTGGATGAGGACGGACCCCACGCCGGGAGACCTGATGGCAATCACGTTCGACAACGACACGAGGGAACGGGTCCGATTGGCGGTACAAATCGTCGATCTGATCGGGAGCTATGTGGATGTTCGCCGTCAAGGACGCGGGTTTGTAGCGCGTTGCCCATTTCACGACGACCGGCGACCAAGCCTCCAAATCAATCCCGAACGACAGACTTGGAAGTGCTTCGTCTGCGATGTCGGCGGGGATGTCTTTAGTTTCGTCATGCAAAAGGAAGGTGTTTCCTTCCCCGAGGCTCTCCGTTTGCTTGCGGATCGAGCTGGGATCGTGATCGAGGAGCGGAAGGGGTTCCGCAAGGAAGACATCGACTCCAAGCGAAGTTTGTTCCAAGCCGTGCAATGGGCGATGGAGCAGTATCATCAATGCTTTTTGCAATCCCCCGATGCCGCAGAAGCGAGGAGATACATCGAAGATCGCGGCATCGATCGCCAGAGCATCCAACGTTTCCAAATCGGTTTCGCTCCTGATTCTTGGTCGTGGCTTGTCGATCGAGGTGTATCAGCCTCGATTGGTCCAGATCTCTTGGAGTCGGTCGGTTTGCTCGCCAAAAACGAGCGAGGCAACCGCTACGATCGATTTCGAAATCGTGTCCTATTTCCGATTCGTGATCCGCAGGGGCGTTCGATCGCTGTCGGGGGGCGCGTTCTCCCCGGAGCCCCATCCGATTCTGCCAAGTACATCAACTGCAACGAGACGCGGTTGTACCACAAGAACCAGCAGCTTTATGGTTTGGACCAAGCTCGCGACAAGATGGCCAAAACTCGTCAAGCGATCGTGATGGAGGGATACACCGATGTCATCATGGCATTCCAGCACGGCATCGACAACGCGGTGGCATGCTGTGGAACCGCTTTGGGTGACAACCACATTCAGTTGCTCAAGCGCTACTGCGATAGCGTAGTGCTGTTGCTCGACGGCGACGAAGCAGGCCAACGCCGCACGGCAGAGATCCTCGAGTTGTTCCTAGCACAGCAAATGGATCTTCGGATCCTGACCTTGCCCGAAGACCTTGATCCCTGCGATTTCTTAACTCGCTACGGAGCATCGGCGCTTCAGGAGTTGATTGCGGGAGCGGTGGATGCGCTCGAGTTCAAGATTCGATCGGTCTGCAGAGGGTTTGACCCCCTGTTGGATACGCACCGCGCTACTTCGGCCCTTGAGAGCATCCTGCAGTCGATGGCTCGGATTCCGAGCGTATCTGCGACCGAATCGACGCGGTTGCGACAAGATCAGATTCTCGCACGGCTCAGTCGCCAGTTCGGTATCGGCTCGCAAGAGATCAAGCAACGGCTCGATGGGATTCGCACCAGCGCCCTGCGACGGCAGCAATTCCGCGAGCAACTTGCGGCGAACGAACGGGGCGATACCGCAGAGGTTGCACACCACTCTGAGGGTGGCAATAACACAGATTTGAACCAAAGTTCGGCAACATCCCTATCGGACCAACCACTTCGCTATAGCGATCTCAAGCCGATCGAATCGGAGCTTTTTGAGATCATGGTACTCCATCCCGATCTTGCTCCGATGGCGATCGAACGAGTTCCTCCCGACTTACTGGACAGCCCGACGAGCAAGCGATTGTTTGCTTTGTATGTCGAGTTGGAACTATCGGCTCAGTCACTCGACTTCGGCAACGTTCTCGCGTCGACGGTCGACCCGCGGATCCAAAGCGTCCTGGTCAGCATCGAAGAGCACGCAACTCAGAAAGCAGCCAAGGCACTTTTGACTGCTGAAGAGCGTTTGCATGCGTTGTGCGAGCGATGGTCGGGACAGTCCGAAGCCGCTTTCCAGCGATCGCAAATCAGAGCCCTCGAACAAAAAGGATTGGACGCTCAGGCCGAAGTCGATGTCCTGAGCGATTTCCTCAATCAAGCCAGAATCCGCCATGGAATCGTTCCGGCGGAGGACTGAAGTATTCCGCGTTGTTGACCCAGCGGCACATCACAGGACGATGAGCCGTCAGCAGCGTTACCCACGTCAAAAGGAGTTGTACGCATGGAAACTCAAACCCTCGACCTGCAGCAGGTACTCGCTCAAGGCCGCGCGCAGGGCTATCTGACTTACGAACAAGTCAGTTCTTATCTACCGGATGAGGCGACCACTGCCGAGAAACTCGATGAGTTGCTCGCAGCTCTCGAGCGTGCCGGTGTAGAGATTGTCGAGGCAGCCGACGTCGAAGGAGGACCCAAGCTGCGCGTGTTCAACGGAGAGGAAGAGGATTCTGAGCCGCGCAGTCTACCTCGTCCTGCAGGGGCGGTGTCATTGAACCAAGAGTCCCGACGCTTGACCGGCGATCCGATCCGACTGTACCTGAGCCAGATGTGTGAGATCCCTCTCCTCAATCGAGATCAAGAAATCGCAATCGCCAAGAAGATCGAGATCACGCGCCGCAAGTTTCGTCGCGCGGTACTCGGAAACGATTTTGCTCTTCGGCACACCGTTGAGATCCTTCGCAAGGTGGCACTCGGCGTATTGCCATTCGATCGAACGATCAAGGTTTCGTTGACCGAGCGTCTCACAAAGGAACAAATCTCCGGCCGCATGCCTCACAACCTACGCACCCTCGATGCGCTCATCGAAGAGAACCGCCGGGATTTTCATCTCATCGTTCGCAAGAGCACCAGCGAGTCGGCTAAGGCTACGGTCCGTCAGTCCTATCAACGCCGTCGCATGAAGTGCTTGACTCTTGTCGAAGAGCTTTCGCTTCGCTCCCGACGCGTGATTCCTCTGATGCGACAGCTCGAACAGTACGCGCAGCGCATGGAAACCCTCCAGGTTCGCATTGCGCAACTCGAACAGGAATCTCCACAGCATCCGGATCTCAACCGATTTCGATCGGAGATGCGACACCTGATATTGACTACTCAAGAGAGTCCGCGGTCCTTGCGTTCTCGCGTTGATGCATTTCGCAAGCACTTCAAGGAGTACGAAGCGGTCAAACGGCAATTGTCGAGCGGCAACCTGCGACTGGTGGTTTCCATCGCCAAGAAGTATCGCAATCGTGGCTTGAGCTTCCTGGATTTGATCCAAGAAGGAAACACGGGTCTGATGCGAGCGGTGGACAAATACGAGTATCGACGAGGGTTCAAGTTCTCGACCTACGCTACGTGGTGGATTCGGCAAGCGATCACCCGCGCGATCGCCGATCAAGCGCGCACGATCCGCATCCCTGTTCACATGATCGATGTCTTGAGCAAGTTGCGAAACATCCAGAAGAAGCTGACGCAGGAATTGCGCCGCGAACCCTCCGTGTACGAAATCGCAGATGCGATTGAGATGTCGGTCGAAGAGGTACAACGGGTCCTCGACATCGCGCGGCATCCCTCCAGTTTGGATCGACCGGTCGGTGAAGGAGAGGACAATGCCTTCGGCGAATTCCTCGAGGATCCCGCAAGCGATAACCCTGTCCGCAATGCGAGCAACGGTGTACTTCGAGATCGAATCGATTCGCTTCTGAAAACCCTGACGTTCCGCGAACGTGAGATCATTCGCCTGAGATACGGCCTGACCGATGGCTACAGCTATACACTGGAAGAAGTCGGTCGGATCTTCAAGGTCACGCGGGAACGAGTGCGGCAAATCGAGGCCAAGGCAGTCGCGAAACTGCAGAATCCCGTCCGCGCGCAGATGCTCGAAGGCTTCCTGAAGCAAGTCGCCTAACGAGAAAGAGCGATGCTCTAGAGGCAAGAGCGTCTTTCTCGGTTCGGCCTGGTGCCTTATCCTATAGAGGATTCAGGTTGCCATTTACCAGTGGAAATGACATGAACGAGACACCCTTTCGCGTGGAGTTCGCTCCACGCGTTCATCGATTGCCACCCTACCTGTTCGGGCGCATCAACAACCTTCTCTATCAAAAGCGACGGGCGGGCCAAGATGTAATCGATCTGGGGATGGGGAATCCGTCTGACCCACCCGATCCGATCGTGATTGAGAAACTCAGCGAAGCGGCACACGATGTCCGCAACCACGGCTATTCCAAAAGCAATGGCATCCTCAATCTTCGGCGAGAATTAACGAGCAAGTATCTGCGCAAGTATGGTGCGCGGCTGGATCCTGAAAGCGAAGCGATTGTTTGCCTCGGATCCAAAGAAGGCTTTTCGCACATGTTGCTGGCTTTGATCGGCGCAGGGGACACCGCCATCATACCTGCCCCTTTTTTTCCGGTTCACATGTACGGCGTTGTTCTGGCCTCGGGGAATGTCGTCGCCTTGGACGTCGCCAACACGGAAAAATATCTGTCGAATATCGCCTACACGTGCGAACACTTCTATCCACGGCCCAAGTTGCTCATCATCAACTATCCCCATAACCCGTCTACGGTAACGGTAGAGCCTGAGGTTTTTGTCGATGTCGTCAAACTTGCAAAGCGATACGGCTTGATGGTGATTAGCGACTTCGCGTATGCCGATGTTGCCTACGACGGATATGTGCCGCCGTCATTTCTGTCCGCTCCGGGAGCGAAGGATGTTGGAGTGGAGTTCACCACCATGAGCAAGGGCTACAACATGGCAGGCTGGCGTGTCGGCTTCTGCGCTGGCAACGCCGAGATGATTCGCGGCTTGGCAACGATCAAAGGCTACTACGACTACGGCATGTTTCAAGCGATCCAGATTGCGGCTATCGTCGCACTGCGCGATACCGAGGCAACGGTCGAAAAACAGTCGATGATCTATCAGGGACGCCGCGATGTACTCGTCGATGGACTTCGTCGCATCGGATGGGAAGCGTCTACGCCGCGCGCCGGGATGTTTGTCTGGGCAAAGATCCCGGCACCCTGGGCATCGAAGATGAACTCGATCGATTTTGCGATGCACTTGTTGGAACAGGGGAATGTAGCCGTCAGCCCCGGCGGTGGATTCGGACCTGCGGGCGAAGGCTACTTGCGCATGTCTCTGGTGGAAAACGAAGCCCGCCTGAAGCAGGCTGTCCGACAAATCGCAACGTGTCTCGATCGCACCAACGCACCTCAACTTCAAAACGCATAGCATGAAACCGATCGTACAAATCTCCCTCGACTTGACCAATCTCGATGAAGCGCTGGCGACTGCCGAGCAAGCCATGCGGGTGGGTGTTGACTGGCTCGAAGCGGGCACACCTTTGATTTTGGCAGAGGGACTCCGAGCGGTGCGAGGACTGCGCGAACGCTTTCCCAACACGCCGATCGTCGCGGATCTCAAGACCATGGATGGCGGGTACCTCGAGGCGGAGATGATGGCCAAGGCGGGAGCCACTCATGTGGTTGTCATGGCCCGGGCTCACGAAGAAACCATCAAGTGCGTCGTCAAAGCGGGCAAAGATTATGGTATCGGCGTCATGGGGGATAACCTCGGTTACGAGACCATGGTTGATGGGGCCAAGCGGCTGGAAGATCTCGGATGCGGATACATCATCCATCACATCGGATACGACGAGCGCCGAGGGATTGCGGCAGCGGGCAAAAGGCCTCCGAATCCGTTGGACCAATTGCGGGAAGTGGTTGCAGCGGTCTCCGTGCCGGTTCAAGCCGTGGGGGGGCTGTCGTTAGAGCAAGCCATCAGCACCCCGAGCTACGGGGCACCGTTGGTGGTTATCGGGGCCCCGCTCGTGATCGATAGCGAGCGATTTTCGACGGCGGCTAACGATCCGATGGCCGTTTTGCGAAGAATTTGCGATGAAGTCCACGCCTTTGGCGATGTCTATGTCAAATCCGAGAGCCTGGGGATCTGACCCTGTATTTGCTAGCTCGCAACCACTGGTTTTTTGAAGGAACAGTCCCCATAAATCGCTTCGCATTGGCAAGAAAGACTCGAAGAGGCTCTGATTTCTTGATCAAAATTCCGAGAGTACTAGGACCAGAAATCTCCCTATTGTCCTCGGATCGATTACCATCACGTACTTAGGAATTTCTCCGGAATTGCTCATTCATTCTATTCTTAGTTTTCAGTATCGGAGTGTTGCCAATGTTTAAGGCTTCTCGACGGACTCGGTTACTCTTCAATCGTCGATCTGTTCAAACACGTCGCCAGCTTCGGCGGCTTTTTTTGTTTGAGAGTCTCGAAACGAGAACGTTGATGGCGTCGGATACGACGACGCTGAATGGTCTGCCTGTAGGCGTTGCGGCTGTCGCTCCGCCATGGAATTGGGAACAGAGTGCGGCTGGGGGAAGTGCGGCTGGGGGGAGTGCGTCTGGGGGAATTGGCTCCGGAGTTGGCACGATCGCTCTGAGCGACACATTCAAACTGCATAGCCGGCCCACGGCAACCAAAACGATCTTTCTGGACTTCGATGGATTCACAGCCCGATTCACGCCGTGGCGACCGAATGGCGAAATCGTTTCACCACCTTACGACTTCGATCGAAACCCCAACTCTTTCTCAGATCGCGAACTTCTAGAGATTCAGGCGACCTGGCAGCGTGTAGCATCTGATTTCGCACCGTTTGATGTCAACGTTACTACCGAAGATCCGGGTGAGGACGCATTGGTCTTTACGGGAGGAACTGATGACCGTTGGGGAATGCGTGTAGTGATCACAACCAACGATGAGCCTGCTAGAGGCACTGGTGGTGTGGCGTTTTTGAATAGTTTTCGATCAGGTTTTAATAGAGCGGGCGCGTCGGACACTCCCTGCTATGCGTTCAATATTTCTCCCGAATCCACCGCTCAGACGATAAGCCACGAGGTGGGACACACGTTAGGTTTGAACCATGATGGAGACCGAAGCCAGCAAGGGGTTGCTGGCGAATATTACTTTGGTCATGGAACGGGAGAAACCAGTTGGGGCCCGATTATGGGAGCTGGGTTTGGAAGGAACCTAACCCAATGGAGTAGCGGAGGCTATCTCAATAGCACCAACAGTGAAGACGATCTTTCCATCATCGTAAAACCTAACAACGGTTTTGGATTTATTCCCGACGAGTTTGGGAATAGTCAGGGAACGGCTTCGGAACTTAGCGGCCCCATCGACGCAAACTCGCGCAGCGTCATCTCTCAACTTGGCCGAATCGAGAGAAACAATGATTTCGATTTTTTCAGGATACAAGTCGGCTCGGGCTTGCTGGAGCTGACGATCGATCCATATATCTCACAGGTTTGGACCAAGAAGCCCGACGGCTCGTTCGTTAGCTCATTGGAGAGGTCTCAGTTCATCGAGGGTACGAACCTTGATATCGAGGCTAGGCTCTTGGACGAATCAGGGAATGTCGTTGCGGTATCGAATCCAGCGAATTCATTGAAGGCCGAATTTCGCCTTGATTTGAGCCCGGGGATCTATTTCCTGAGCATTGACGGTGTGGGATTTGGCAATCCGCTTGTGGCTCCACCCTCCGGCTACACCGACTATGGTAGCCTCGGAAAATACCTGATCTCTGGTTCATTTCCAGTGGCTTTTGGCATTGCTGTTACCAGTTCTGTGCTCACCTACACGGAGAATGATCCACCCAAGCCCATCACCGATACAGCCAAGGTCATCGATAACTTTCCCGGTTCCTACGCAACTGGTTCGTTGCTTATCGGAATCAATCCCGCAGCCGGAGCGACCGACGTCATCAGTTTAAATCTCACCGGCTCGCCCGACCTCACTCAAGTAGGTTCTCAACTCTCGTTCCGTGGGACGAGCATCGGCAATCTAGTAAAGCTCTCCGAGTCCAGTTTCCGCGTGGATTTCAATTCTCGAACGACCAAGGAATCCATTGAAGCCATCGTCCAAGCGATACGATTTGAAGCCAAGGGCGATACTCCCGATACCTTCGCACGAAGTATCCAGATCACCTTAACCAAAGGCAGTGCGCGCGGGTCGACGAATCTGCAGTTGAACGTTATTTCCGTCAATGATCGTCCGTTGGCTCTGGTCGCTCCGATGAACGACATCAATGAAGATGACTTGAACTCTGCTGGTACGAAAGTGGATGTCCTCATCGACCGCGGAGTCGTTGACCTCGATATAACCAAGGCAAAAGCAATCGTCTTGACCGGTGTACCTGCTAGTCCTGGCAAGTGGCAATTCGATGTGGGCAGGGGATGGACCGATTTAGGCCCCGTCTCAGCAACCTCCGGATTAGTGCTAGGGCCGACTGCAGGCTTGCGGTTTGTTCCGAGCAAGGACTTCTTTGGCGCAGTGCCTGCTCTGCGGTATCTCGCCCTCGATCCGACGTACGTCGGTCTGACGAGTTCCGCCACCCGCTCAGTGTTCATCGATACTCGAACCATCATCGCTCCCGACTCTGTTTCCGTGACCTCGGGCGAAATTCGCCAAACGGTACGCCCAGTGAACGATCCACCGGTTGCCCGTGAACCCTTCCCGAGCGAGTCCGTCATCCAAGACAAACTCCTGCAATTCACACTCCCAGCCAATTTGTTCAACGACGTCGATGATACGGTGTTGACATTGAGCGCTTTTACAGGACCCGGGGTTCCTCTTCCTAAATGGCTCACCTTCAACGCAGCGAGTCGAACCTTCGTCGGAACGCCGTCCAATGAAGACGTGGGAGTGCGACAGTTCATCGTACGAGCGACCGATCCTGCAGGCGCCTTCGGGGATCTTCCGGTGACTATCGACATCATCAATGTCAACGACAAGCCCACCAGCATTCAAGTCGTCGGCAATCCCGTTCCAGAAAATGTTATGGGTGCATTCGTCGGTAAACTGATCGCCATCGATCCCGACCCGAACGACTCAGTCACTTGGAGTATCGCGGATAATCCAGGGAACCGATTTGAGATTCGAGGAAATGAATTGTTCCTGTCGACTATTTTCAGCTTTGACTTCGAGACCGATCGTTCTGCCAAAGTCACGATTCGTGCAACCGACAACGGATCGCCACCGCTATTCCTGGATCAGGAAATCACGGTTAACGTTCAAGACGTCAACGAGTTCTCCCCAGATCTTCGGCCGATATTTTTCAGCGTCGCCGAAACCGCTTCAAGCGGCACGGAAGTCGGCAAGGTGGTTGCGACCGACGGCGACACCGCGAATAGTATCCGCTATCGTTTCTTTGGTCCCGCACCTGCCCAATTCAACATCTCGGACGATGGACACCTTACGGTCAAAGAAGGTGCAAAGCTTGATTTCGAGACGACCCCCAACTATCAGTTCTTCGTCCAGGCTTTCGATGACGGAAACCCATTGCTCTCAACGTGGGCTTCGGTTTCTGTTTCGGTCCTCAACGCCAATGAGCATGCACCGGACATCGTCACCAACACTTTGGTGATCTCAGAGAATTATCCCATTGGTGTGCCCGTGGCTCAGGTCATTGCCACCGACCGCGACAAACAACCCGTCGCATTCTCTCTCCCATCATCCGAGACACGTTTCTCCATCAACTCCGCCACCGGTGAGATAAGCCTCAACCGAGCCGGGTTGCTGGATTTCGAGCGGAGCACTACCGAGTCGCTCACTGTTATCGTTTCCGACGTCGGCCTCCCCGGGATTCGCACGACTCAAAAGGTGATTACGATTTCGGTTGCGAACGCCAATGAACCCCCAACATCAGCTTCGCTTGAGAGGAACAAGGTTCTGGCTAACGTTGCAGGAATCGACTTAGGTCGAATCACCGTCCAAGACCCCGATGATCGTCCAGGTAGCATACCAACCAGTTACTCGATCACATCTCTCGACGAACGATTCCAGGTGGTTGCCGGAAACCTTCGGTTGCAGAGCGGCAAATCCTTCAAGGACTCGGATCCGCAGTTCGTGATGGTCTCACTTCTTCTCAACGACATTGCTGGTGGAACAACTCATCGAGCCGACGTACAGATCGAAATTCTTCCCAACCCAACGCCCTGGAGGAATACCACCCGTCCCTTTGACGTGGATCTCGATGGCAGCGTTGGCCCCTTGGATGTCCTATCTGTGATCAACGTGATCAACTCAGGGCCCAGTACCCTTCCGATGCCACGTGAAGGCAACACTCTCACATCCGCTTTCGTCGATGTTGATGGTGACGGACAGGTAACTCCGCTTGATGTACTTGCAATCGTGAATATTATCAACGGGAATTCATCCGGGGGCCAAAATGAAGGGGCAGGGGAAGGGGAAGGGTCGAGGAATATATCCTCCAGGATGTCCTCAGTGGATGAATACTTCGCCCAGTTCGATGCCGAATCAGACCCATCGATAGTTCGGGCTCGACGTTCTGCACGTTCACGAAGCAATTAACCACTCAACCTATCCACCCCGTGGGGCTTGCGTCTTTCCGATCCAAGCCCATACTTAAGGCATGAGTCAACCACACATTCCTGCAACTCTTGAATTTTACGACTACTTTGTCTCTGAGTTTTCCGACGAGGCGAGGTTGGCGGGAGCGTAGACGCAGCGACGCAAATGGAACACCGACCAAGCCTCGAGGCCCTCTGACCCCGAGGCTTTTTTTATGGAAACAATCAATGGCTTGGATAGGAGCACTTAAACCAACATGATCGTCGTTATGGAACCCAATGCCGCGGATGAAAAAATTGACAACGTGGCTCGACGAGTGACGGAATTGGGACTCAAAGCCCATGTTATTCGCGGTACAGAGCGAACCGTGATCGCTGCGGTCGGCGATGAACGCAAAATCAAGATTGAGTCCTTTGAGCGGTTCCCGGGTGTCGCGGAGGTTCTCCCAATTTTGGCTCCGTATAAAATGGCGTCGAAGGAACTTCGCAAGGAGCCAACGCAAGTTGTTGTGCGGGGATTTCGTGCTGGTGCAGGAAATGTTGGTGTCATGGGAGGCCCCTGCTCGGTGGAGGATGAGGAACAAATCGTCGCCTGCGCTCGAGCGGTCAAGGCTTCGGGTGGAACGGCCCTGCGAGGAGGGGCTTTCAAGCCTCGGACAAGCCCGTATGCCTTTCAAGGAATGAAGGAGGACGGGCTGAAGTTGCTCGATCTCGCCCGCCAGGAGACCGGCCTAGCGGTTGTTACTGAAGTGATGACCGCAGAGGATGTCCCGCTCGTGGCGAAGTATGCCGATATCCTCCAAATCGGAGCTCGCAACATGCAAAACTATCGTCTGTTGGAAGCCGTAGGCCGATCCGGCCGAGCTGTCTTGCTCAAGCGTGGCCCCAGTGCGACGATCGAAGAATGGCTCCTGGCCGCTGAGTATATCCTCAACGAAGGAAATCCAGATGTGATGCTGTGCGAGCGGGGCATCCGTACATTTGAAACACACACACGATTCACGCTCCCGTTGGCCACGGTCCCGTTCCTGCATCGCAAGACCCACCTTCCGGTCATCGTCGACCCAAGCCACGGCACTGGCCACTCGTATTTGGTCACCGATATGGCTGCAGCAAGCGTTGCAGCAGGCGCTGATGGACTCATGGTCGAAATGCATCCGATTCCCGAAAAAGCGTTAAGCGATGGCTATCAGTCGCTGGACTTTGCACAGTTCGATGAAATGATGATCCGGTGCCGAACGATCGCAACTGCGATAGGAAAGACTTTAGGTTAGTCTTCTCGGGATCCGTGTGAAACGACTTGCGGAGGTTCTTCAATCCCCATGGACGAAGTATTGGCAAAGCGGCTTCCGCCATCCCTGCCGATTCTTCGGGTTTTGGAAAACGTACACCCATGCTCCTACCTCGCAGATCGTACCGCCAACATGCCCCTGATCTTGCCGAGTCGCTACCTATCGACCGATGAGTTTGATCAGGTGCTCGCTCATGGCTTGCGACGATCGGGATACTTCACCTACCTGACCACATGCGATGGTTGCAAAGCTTGCGAGCCAACGCGTGTCGAAGTCGCTCGCTTTCGTTGGAGCTACTCATGGCGACGAATCCTTAAACGGGGAGACCAGGCGCTACAAGTCCATTTCGGAGAACCGGACTACAGCGATGAAAAACTGCGATTGTTCAACATGCATCGCAACCAACGCGAACTCGGTCAAGGGGATCGAGCGTATGAAGCGTCCGACTACGAAGGCTTTCTCGTCGATACTTGCTGCGACTCAACGTTCGAAATCCAGTTTCGCAAAGAGGATCAATTGGTCGCAGTATCGATTGTCGATTGCGGTACGGAATCCTTGTCAGCCGTATACACGTACTTCGATCCAAAATTCGAGAAACTATCGCTCGGCACGTACGCGATTCTCAAGCAGATGCAATTGGCGGAAAATACCGGACGCAAGTATGTCTACCTCGGGCTTTATGTGGCTGAAAATCAGCACCTGAACTACAAAGCCCGCTTCACACCCCAGGAACGCTTAATCGATGGCCGATGGGTCACGTTCGAGTAACGGAGTATTCTCTCGCCTCGAATGGCTCCCAGTACTCGAATGGCTCCCAGTACTCGAACGGCTCCCAGTACTCGAACGGCGATGCGAGCTTGGCTAGTTTTGCTGCATATGCAACATGCGATGCCTTAAGAACGAATCCAAGAACCCCTGGATCTCTCCTCCGACAACCGCATGAAAATTCCCTATCTGAAACCCTGTCCGGGCGTCTTTCACTCGCTGATCCGGATGAAGGAAGTAGTTTCGAATCTGCGAGCCGAAGCCCGTTATCGATTTGCTTTGATACTTGGCTAGTTGCTCAGCCTCTCGCTTCTCTTCTTCGATACGAGCCAGTCTCGCTCGCAACATCTTCCACGCATGATACCGATTCTTGTGCTGACTCCGCTCGTTCTGGCATTGAACCACAATTCCGGTGGGCATGTGGGTTAGTCGAATCGCTGAACTGGTTTTGTTCACGTGCTGTCCCCCGGCACCCGAGGCACGGAACACATCCTCTCGCACATCCTTCTCCGCAATCTCGATGTTTACGGAGTCATCAATTTCGGGGGAGACATCGACTGCGGCAAAACTGGTTTGACGTTTCCCTTCAGCGTTGTAGGGACTGATGCGCACTAATCGATGAATCCCCTCTTCACCCTTGAGATACCCATAAGCCGAATCCCCTCGTACGGCTATCGTAGCTTGCGTGATCCCCGCAGTCTCGTCGTCGGAACGATCGAGCAGTTCGACCGAGTATCCATGCTGTTGAGCCCAAGCGACGTACATGCCCAGAAGCATTTCCGCCCAGTCGTTTGCATCGAGCCCCCCCTCACGGGCGTGAACCGAGAGAATGGCGCCGCAGTCATCATTTGGACCATTGAGAAGAGCCTTTATTTCAAGCTGCTCGACCGATTGTTCCATCTTGGTCAGTTCGCGATCGACCTCTGCGAGAACCCCTTCATCCTCACCAGCCATCTGCAACAATTCGTTTAGATCCTCGCAACCGGCGATCACTTGCTTGAGTGGATCGACCACTCCTCGCAGTGTCTTTAGTTCCTGAACGACCCCCTGGGCCTTGTCCGGCTGATCCCAAAACGTCGGCTCAACCATCATGGCCTCTAGTTCGACGATGCGGGCAATTTTTTTGTCGTAGTCAAAGCCCCCCTCGCAACGGCAACAGCCGCTCGCGGAGACTGGCAATTCGCAACTCGCAATTCGGGGTATTCATGGATTTCCCGGGGTTCTCGTAAGGGCAACAATCGGCACATCCGATCCGGTTTAAATCGTATCCCAAGCAGGCGATCGGTCCAAGGGCTCCATCAAATGGTAAAGAGGTTCCCCAGTGAATTTTGGACACAGGGATTCTACGGAACAGGGGTAGAAACCGGTGAGCTTTTTTCATAAGCATCTTTTGCCCAGGTGCGTTCGCTACATGCACTCCCCAGTTGTGCATAGAATCGTAGCCGATCGGTTCCAGGGGTGTCGTAGAGAGAAGATGGTATGCCAGAGGTAAAAGCACTCGAGTATCGAAATCTTGTATTCGGTTTGATTGCCCTGTTGGGAATCAGTCAGTTTCTGTTCTCGATCGTATTGATGGCAGAACGTTATCCTGAGAAATATCGTTGGCATGACCAATTCATTAGCGATCTGGGTCGCACATCCACACCATCGGGCTTGGACAACTCGTCCAACTCCAAGTTGTTCGCGATGTCCAGTCTGGTTCGTAGTGACATTCAGCACAGTGCTGGTTGTAAGCCGCTGGACTCCCTCGGAACGGCAGAAAATGCTGGCAACACAAGCCACCCAATACCAACGCAGATTGCTCAAGCGCAAGAGGTAAACGGTTGACGGGATGGAGGAGTCCCCGCGTATCCCGCCAACCGAGGGATTCGGTGCACTGAAAACAAAAAAGAATCTACGGAAGCGAACTCAGGCAAACCCTCGTATTCGCGAGGTTACTTGTCCTTGCTGGGCAAAGTCTTGCGTCCGATGATGGTGCGTTCGGAGTAACGACGAGTGGTCGCATCCACATTGCAAAACGGAAGTCGCTTCTGAAGCTCCGAGACATCTTCGAGGCTTAGCGGCGTACCGTTAATTCGGAGCATACGCAACTCATACAAATCCGCTAGGCGACTCAATCCCGCCAGCGTGACCTTGAGGTTCTCAAGATTGACGAACTGCAACGTGGGTATGTCAACGAATTTCGCGATCCCCTGGTCCGTGATGTTGCAGTCGTCCAAATCGAGCACCCTCAGCGACTTCAACTCCACGAGACTGTCCAGACAAGCATCCGTAACATCCGTTTCGTTGAGGCGAAGCGTCATCAACTCCATCCCCTTCAAATACTCAATACCGCGATCGGTGATCGCATTATTGGTCAAGCATAAATCCTGTAGGGATTTGATCTTCGCAATATGTTGCAAGGCATCATCGGTCATGAGGCTCGTATTGACATCGAGCAACTCCAACGATTCCAAATGTGAGATCGATTCGGCCATCGCAGTATTGAAATTGGTTGATCCTAAATAGAGGGTTCCCAATTCGGGCAACCCCACTAGGTGTCTCAATCCCGTTTCATCGATCTGAGTATTCCCCCCCAGACCAATGACCTGCAATGCTTTACACCCTTGAAAAAATCGCAATTGCTCGTTCCTCAAACCTGGAATGCGTTCGATCATTACAACTCGCAACCCGACCAATGAAGCCAGAGGTTCCAACAACGGATCATCGAGCGTAAATCGATCCCCCAAATTCACGTTGATAATTGCATAAATACTATCCGGCAATTGATCTTGCTTATCTACCTTCAGTCGCTTGGAGTCGTCGATTACCTCTACGAATCCACCTTCAGCAACCACTGCTTGAGCATAATCCCGATACGCCCCGACTGGCCTGTTGACATCCTTCCATCGCTCACTAGCTCGTAGCATGGAAAACAAGTCGTTTTGTCTCAGTATCAAGTGATCCAAAGCCCCGCTCTGCAAAGCATCGAGCGTCGCGTTGTATGCTTTTTCGACGTACTGAACTTGGATCTCATGCAATCCCGCCGCCTGGTTGTCTCCCCCGTCTTTCGAAGACTGGGCTTTCAAAGACTGGGCTTTCAAAGACTGGGCCTCGAGATTCTTTGCAACTTCGGCAACGGCTAGCAAGCAAGCGACAAGTGCAATTTGATCTTCATGGGCAAGGGATGCCATTTGCTCAAGAGGCTGAACTAATGCCATCGCACCTTGAATGTCATCCTTTTCGACCATCCGCCTACGGCGTGTATTGAACGCAATCCAACGTTGCCGTTTCGGAAGTTGCAGGATCTCTTGCGGCGTTCTGTCCGCACCTGCTGTAGCCTCCAGGTCGCGGATTCGTTCCCCGACCGTCTTCCGCATTCGAGTCACATATGGGGCACGATTGGCGTTGATTTGGATACGTTCGACTATTTCTTGGCAACGTTTTGCTGACTCTAGACTTTTCCTGTAATCGTCTTTGTTTTGGTAAAAGTAGGCCAGTCTCCAGTAAACATTGAGGATATTCTGCGCGACTGAGAACTCCTCAAAATGTCGATCATAGAGCGGATCGAGTATCTCTTGTTGTTTTAGGCAATACTCCATCGCTTTATCCGGGTTGTCGAGCGCGTCCTCCAGATCACTGAAATGGCTATAGGTGATTGCGAGTTCAAGCTGGATTTCCCAGTCGCTGGAAATACGGGCAAGTTCCTTTTTGATGGCGAGCATCTTTTCGAATTCCAGACGTGCTTTCTCCAGATCATCCTTGTTTGGTGGTTGTTTGTTTGCAAAGTAGGCGAGCCCTAATCTCTCATGAGCATTGGAGAGATCACGCTTCGCGTCGAAAGAGTCCGGATCCAACTCTAGATTTCGAGAAAACAACTCGAAAGCTCTTTGGTAGTAATCCAAGCGATTCCCCCATGAACCATCCTTGCCTTCTAAAGCATCCCCGCGATCGATTAGGAGCCACGCTTTTCTACTTTGCTCGCGAATCCATCTCGCATCTCGTTTGCGATTTGAAGCTTCAAGGATTCCTTCGGCCTCCTTGAGGAATGCATCGGATTTGGCGGGATCACTATAGGCGAACAATCCACCCAGCAATCGATAATTCTCGATCTGAATTCTTTTTAGTTTTGTAGAGTTATTCATCTTGATCTTTGCGATCATGCTGTTGGATTGCTCGAGCAATTCCGCGGTTTTCGTCGGTGAGTTACCCTGAAAGGCAGCCTTTCCTAGTTCATACAACGCCTCGGCCTGCAACGCTCTCGTTTGGTCTAGACTCCTCGAATCGTCGAATCGGTTGTCTCGAAGTATTTCCTCCGCAAATCCAATCGCCGTTCGGTAGTAATTCATCGAACTGCTCATCTTGGTTTCCGCCTCATCGATTTGACCTAATCGAACAAGCGAATCCAATTTGTAATTCAACAATTCCAAACTCTTTTGTTCGAACGTTTTCGGTGAGGCAAGAGTACCGTCGATCTGGTTGATGAGTTCATTTCGGTGCTCCCGGGCCTTTTCGTATTCCGCCAATTCCTGATAAAGTTCCGCTAACAGACTTTTCGCTCGCAACGTATCGATCAACAAAGAGGAATCATCGAGTGATTGGTTGTATGCTTGAAGTACGGACTCCGACTTTTTTACAATAGGTTGTAGTTCAGACACTAGTTCCGTTGTGTTGATCAAGTTCGCGTTCACAGGATCGGCTGGCGATTCCGGAGCGGTATCCGCTTGAACAGACCTTGGGGTAAAGCGAGGAGCTTCTGGTTCCTCGGATTTCGCTTTGTTCCTGGGAATCAAGTCCGCTTTCGGTTTATTCTTCGCGCCCAAACGGGCTAGTGAACATGCGAATCCAAGTTCCGCAGTGACTTCGGCCAAGCTTGAACTATCCGACAGATTACTGGTTTCGTTGACGTTTCTTGCTTGATCCTTTAGATACTCAAGCATCTGCGCTTTCAGGTATTCCGGGTCCAACCCAGCCTCATCGCCTTCGCTCAACTCCTCGACGAAGAAGTTAATAGTGCCGACTGCCAGCTTGGTCTGAGCCTCCGCGATATTTTCATTTTTCTCCGAGCGTTGCTTAGCACCTTCCGCAACTCGTTTTTCGTCTTCCAATTTAATATTCGCGTCTTGCAACTGCAGTTTTTGAGTGAGTGCGTAACTGCCAACCAGCAGTGCCACAACTGCCAGACAAGCCATCAGAAGACTCGCCAACCGTGACTTTTTCGCAGATTTGGCGGCATCTTCGGCTCTTTGGGTTTGAAGCTCGGCTAACGCCTTTGCTTGGTCCAACTCCTTTTGCCGGAGACTTTCCTTTTCTAGAATTTCCTTTTCCTTGGCATCGCGGCTTTTCCGGAGGAATTCCATACTCAGTCCATAGGCATCGTGATAGCGACGAGCCCAAGCCTCATTGGTAGGTGTCTGTTCTTGCCAGGAAACAGCGATTTGGAGATCCGCGTCGCGATACAGTCCTGATTTTCCTTCCGAATACAGCACTGCGGTTTCAGCGAGTCGTTTGTAGATCCTGGCTGATTGGCTCTCTTGCTGCACCCATTCCTGGAGAGTGTCCCACACTCGCATCAAGCTCTCGTGGGAAATATCGATCACCGTGTCGTGATAGAGGATCGTTCCTTCGGTAGGTGTCAAAAACGCACAGTTCTCATTACGAAAGGAATCGATAACATCGAACAGTTCCCCATCCGTGCAGTTCACGATCTTCTTGAGATCTGCAAATTGGGTGGGACGTCGAATCTCGCGTCGATCATTTCCCAATTCGGTAAGCGCCTTGAATGTCTTTTCAGCAATAGCCAATTGGTTTGCTGACAATTTCTGCAGGATCTCGCTTGCGTGCTTGGATATCGCGTGTTCGATTTCCCCAGCGGCTTCGAAATGCTGGAGGTTGATTGGTTCGTCAGGCTGGTTGTCTCGCGCCCAGATATCCCAGGTTCGCATCAGAGCATGTTGCAAGATCGGAAGTTGGTCTTGGTTACCCGAAACACAATTGAGTAGCTTTTGGACGAGGCGATTCGAAATCAGCGCGCCTGCAACCTGGATCGGACCGACGATTGCCGACTGCAACTCATCGCGGTTGAGACGGGGAATCAGGTACTCACCCCGATTGACTGCCTCGGCGAGACCTGCGAAGAGGGAGCAATCGCCGAGAAAGTCCGAACGCATCGTGATGACAACGAAGATGTTGGAGTTCGGATTCGAGGCGGCCTCCAGCAGGTTACCGACAAAATCCGTAGCGATCGTCAAACTCTCTTCGTCCTGTTTCCGGTACCTGAATAATTCCTCGAATTGATCGATGATCAGAAGGACATTGGTGCCCGCGCCGATTTCACTTTGCCGGATAGATTCGATCAATCCAGCTCGGCTTCTATTGAGGCTCAAGAGGAACCTTGGGAACAGCTCTTGCTGTTCGTCCCCCAACTCGTCAAACAGATCAGATTGAGCAACAGATCGAGCAAGATTCTCGATTGGCGAACCACCCGGTCGTGTGTAAACGATCTCCCACCGCGAACCGATCGAGGTCATCACTCCGCGATGGAGCGATGGGATAAGGCCAGCTCGAATCAAACTGGATTTTCCGCTACCAGATGTTCCGACCACGGCCAGAAATCGATTCTCCCGCAACCGCTTAACAACTTCTGCTATTTGCTCATCGCGACCAAAGAACAAATAGTCCTCTTCTTGCCCGAAGGGACGAAGCCCAGGAAACGGATTGCGGACAAACTTGGGAGCTTTGCGCGCCATCAGCCGACCACCCTCGACGCACGCAGTAACTCTGCCTCGTTTTTCAACTGCTCCGCGAAGGATTTCAGCTCGGCAAATCCGCTACCCTCAACTTGGTGAACGAGGTCCGTTGTGAGACTTCTAAATCGCTCTTTACGATGGTCGATCGGCACAGCCACGTATATCAACCTCGCGTTGATCGGACGAGAATCGCGGTAACCGGTCGCTTTGATGAGTTCTCGAGCGTGCGAATCCACCCAATGCCGAGTGGTATTCCCATAGTAGACCAATGCGCCATCGCAAGTCGCGAGATTGCTGATATGGATAGACTGGGACTCCGCCTCGCCCAATTCAAATGCAGGGAGCAAAACTTCGATTCCTTGGGAATAGAAAAATCGCTCAATCGCTACTGTTTGCTCCTCATCGACGGGATCGCAAATGAGATAGAGTCGCGGAGCAGATTCCAATAACTCAGGGGTAGTCGGTGACGATCGCTTGCGCTGAATCCTGTGCAACAAGAGTTCCTTGAGCGCACTGATTCGATCCTCGATAATCTCAAGTCCTTGCGGTTGCGAGGAACCTAGGGTGATTTCGCGAATCCAAGATTCTTGTTTGGGGTCTTTGACAACCCTATCGCGAGGAATCCAAATGATCTGCGGACACTTTGTGGCGGCAATGACTCGATACTGAATGGCAACCACTGACTCGTCGGCCCCTTCAGGGATGAAGCCATACACCGACCCGATCGGATGGATGCACATACTGGCTGCCGCGATATCCTTGCGAACCTGCGACTCTACTTCTTCAAAGGTTCGGGGCAAAGGATTGTTGGGAAGCACCGTGCATCCCTTGGCAACAAGCTCACGGGCAAGCATCTCTCGATCCGCAGCCAAATCCGTAGTAGTCTCTGCCAAATACACCACCAATTTGTCGGCGTCACCGTCGCGAGACTGCGAATCGGAGGACTTTGGAGAATCCTTCAGAGCTCTGTAAATCGCATCTGCAACATCGTAGATTTTCTCTAAGTACTTGAGACGGGTCCGCTCCCCCATCCCCTCATCCAGCTCGCGAATCTTGCCGCTGAACTCTTCTTGCTCGAAAAACGTGAACTCCTGCACTTTCGAAAAAATCGACTGCAGTTCGACCGGTATCTCCTTGGGATCGACCGGCGTTTTTACCACCTTGATCAATCTCGAGTGCTGTTGATTGCGAGTGATCACATTGGCAAATCGCTCAACGATCTTGCGACAGTCGTGAGCTTTCGTGAACGTGGGGCTGACCACAGAAACCATCGTCTTGACGCTGTCGAGCGAATCGACAATTGTCTCCGACAAATGCGATTCCCGTTTGCCAGCCACCCCCACGATCCGCACCGACTCGCCCAACAGCTGTTCGACCCGAAGCGCAACATTCTTTCGAAAGTTGCTGATCCAACCCTTCTTTTCCCAAGTCAACGGATGATCATCTACCTGGGCAAAGGAGATAACAACATCGCTATCGCTGACATTGGCATCCTCGAGTAACTGATCCGCAATGTCCGTTGACTTGGACTGCTGACTAGCCAGAAAGTTGCGCAAGTCCTTGGCAAAATCCAGCGCCGTCAAATGGCGATCAGCGATCTGTTTCGACAATGCCTTTAGGACGATCTTTTCCAATTCCTCGGGAATCGTTTCGTCAATTTGCCGGAGCGGCTTCGCCTCGCCATAAATGATCTTCCGGATCAGGTCATTTCGATTGGTGGAGGCAAATGGACGCAGACCTGTTAGCATCTCATACAGAACTACACCCAAACTGTAGATATCGGTGCGAGGATCCAGACGATGAACCTCCCCCTTCGCCTGCTCGGGGCTCATGTAGGGTATCGTCCCCGCAAGAACATTGTCAGGAAATACTTCGTTCTCTCGTAATGCCAACCCAAAGTCAGCGAGATATGCGTGCTTATTCTCGTCGATGAGAATATTTGCTGAAGAGATATCCCGGTGGATTACAGAATGCTTGTGTGCATGGTAAAGAGCATCCGCAATGGAAGCCGCAATCCCTATCGTCTCGTCTCGGCTGAGCGTTTTCTTCGCAATCGCTTGCGATAAATCTCCATTGGACACTAACTTCGTGACCACGAATACTTCGCCACGTTCGGTTAGCCCTATGTCATAAATTGGGAGGATATTTGGATGGTCAAGCTGGGCGATGGTCCTCGCCTCATTGAAAAACTTTCTTTGACCGTCCCGATTCGCATAGGCTCTTTTCGAGATCTTCAGCGCCACATGCCGCTTGAGTTGCCGGTCGTGTGCGGTAAAGACTTCCGAGAACCCCCCGGTACCCAATTTGCCCTCAACCCGATATCTAAGTTCCCATGTTTGAAGAGAACCATCCGAAGGGGCTTTTCCATCCTTGTCGCCTGACCAATGACCGATCGTCTTCGGCTCATCGGGTGCCGCATCACACAATTCACCACTCGGGGAGGCTTTTGCATTCAGGGAAATCGTTGCATCGTTCCCGCTGTCACTAGGCTCCGAGCTAGACATAAATATCGCTTTATTGAATCAAACGCACTGAAAACCCCACGCTTTTCCAGAGAGTATAGCCTCAGACGCAACGTACCACAACAAGCTCCGACACCGAGCATCTTGAACCTAAATGGCGATAGAGAACCCAACAAAAAAAGGGCCCCTACATTGGGAGCCCTTAGATAGTGTACTAATTCGCCTGCGGCGTACGGACCCTTAAACAAATTACATCACGGCGACCGGACGATCGATCTCGAGTTGATCGCAAACGCGCTCTAGCAATCGGTCCATCGTGAACGGCTTCTGCATGAAGTCGTTGGCTCCTGCCATCCGAAGATCGGCGATCCGTTCGGAGTCCACCATTCCCGAGATGCACAGGATCTTCACCGAGTCCATCGTTCGATCGGTGCGAACCCGTTGGCAGACTTCTCGACCATTGATGTCTGGCAACATCACATCGAGCACGACAAGGTCCGGACGAAATTCCTTGACCTGCATCCCAGCGTCGAATCCGTTGTTCGCAGTCCGGATATCAAATCGGCCGTCGCGCGCGAACGTGTCTCGCATCAGGTCTACCAGATCTTGATCGTCATCGACGATCAACAACTTCTTCTTGCCGCTCTCCAAGGCATCGGTCGGAATGCCGTTGTCCTTCATGAAGACGAACAACTGATCTCGAGGGATTCGGCGAAAGCGACTTCCGGGAACGCGGAATCCTTTCAGCGTGCCGTTATCGAAGCAACGAATGATCGTTTGCTGACTCACTTTGCAAATCTTCGCAGCTTCACCGGTAGTAAAAACTGTTTTTGTAGTCGACATGAAACTCAACCATCCTTGTTGAATGTTCTGTACTGCGCTGAACGTTCGGTCCCATTCGAGACTTGCCCGAACGTTGCATCCTGTAACTCCAACCAGGCTCGCCGAGTCTACCGAACTTGCCTTGGTTGAGGCGGAGAATAGCCAAGTCGCGAAAGGCGGGTCAAGACGGATTTAAGCCAAGCAAGAAAAACAGTCTTAACAATCTGGGAAGACTCTAGAGGGAGAGTAGGTATTTGAACAATTCGATCCGCTGGCGATCGTCCAGAGCCTCGAGCAAACCCATCGGCATGAAGGAATTCTCGGAGATTCGCAACTCCTCAATCGTATCGCGATCGATCGTCACGGTATCGGTCGCTGTTCGGAGTCGGATTGCTGAAGGTGTTTCCTCCAAAACCAAGCCAGTGATCACTTGGCCATCGTCGGTCCTCACGACACGAGCCTGATAATCTCGGCCGATGACGGCGTTGGGGTCGATTACGTTCTCTATCGCATATTCGATTCCTTTGGCCCCTGTCCCTTGAAGTTTGGGGGCTATCTCGGTGTTGGTTTGCTCTAGGGAATGGCACGATGCGCACAGTTTCTGAAAGTGCTTTTGGCCCGCCGCCGCGTCATAAGCCCAGAGAGGTGCTTCCTTATAGATGCTAGTCAATCGGGAAATCTCCTGTCGCAATCCCTCCGGGCTCCTACCTACGCGTCCCCACACTTCTTCCAAGCGTGCCTGAATCCTTTCATCGCCTAACGCAGCGATTTGTCGCGCCGTGTACGCATTCAACTTAGACTTACTCAGCTTCCCAGACTTCATGGCCTCCAGAAGCTGCTCAGTCCAACTTTGGCGACTGGCCAGCACCCCAAGGGCGGCCGCCTCGACATCCCCATCCCACTTCGGTAAACGTTCCAGGATCGCAGCGCCGATGGATGGTTCTTCGTACGCTCGCAATAGGGGCAACACTTCCAAGACCCGTTTTCCATGATCCAATTGCGTCAACAAGATCGGAACATTTGCGGAGTTATGATCCAACGCTAGCAGTCGAAGTGCATGCCCGATGTCGATCTGGGCATCGCCACTCGCCAGATTTTGTCGCACCCTCTGAAAGAGACGATCGTCCCCGAACTGGGCACCGATCTCTTCTGCAGTGCGCCGCACTTGCGGATCGTCGGAAGCATACAGCTTTTCCGCAACCTGTTTCCAATCTGAAGCGCCCTCCACCCCACGCTGTCCCGAGATAGCAAACTGCAACAGTTCCAAATCCCGGCGTGGTGATGCGACTCGCATGGTGCTGATACGTCGAACGAGATCATCCCTTCCTTCCATGCGGGTCTTTGCCGCGTACCAGCGGATCGAATCCCGAACGACCGACAATTCCGTCGTATCGGCCAGTTGCAGCATGTCTTGGACGTCCGTGAATTGTTTTGGATGGTTGGGCCAATGTCTGGCGATCGCTTGCCAAAGCATGACCGGCAGATCACGATCCTCCGCGTTCTCCGGTTGAGCCGCCAACGTCCGACCGATCGCTAACGCGTGATCGCGAGTCATTCGACTCATGCCGCAAGCTAGATAACGCCTCACGAAAAGGGACGATTCTTTTTTGGCGTGCTCGATCAGCCAACTCAAATCCTCGGGAGGTTTCTCCAATGCCGACTGAATCGACCAAGCTCTCACTACTTCATTGGGATCCTTAAGCAATCGCTTAGCCAGGGGCAAGTCTATTGCGTTTGCGCAGTGAAGCGTCCAAATCGCTCGCAACTGCAGGTCTGCATTGCGGGAATCCAATGCCATCTCGGTGAGACTTCTGCGGACATCTTGCGGCAGTGTTTTCTTTGCGTACCGTTCGGCCAAGATACGGCGGGCCGTTCGGGCATGCCAATCATTGGGATGTCTCTGTGCGTCAACCAAAGATCGATCGCTCGCACTGTACCAATCGATCTTCGCCGGTCGATAGGTCGCATCGTACTGCATCCGGTAAACGCGTCCGTTTCCCCGATCCCAAACCTCGACACCGGGATTGTGACAATGGCGAGTGTCATACCAATCGCAAAAATAGACGGCACCATCGGGTCCGAGAAGCAAATCGACTCCGATGTACTGCGGATCCGAACAAAACAGAACATCATAGCCTGCATGGATCGTCCAGTAGCCACCCGCATTGCGACGATTGACTTGGTGGTTGATTTGATGACCATGCAGGTTGTGAGTCAGCAAATGGTTGTGATACTCCGCAGGCCAATTGTCCCCGAGATAAATCATGGTTCCTACGTGAGAATGCCCGCCGTATATATCTCCTGTCCCCGGCTTACCCGCACCCCCTTCTCCGGAATCGTAATGAGCGGATGCGAGCAAAAAGTTTTGAAGATGAGGGAACGATTGCGGCGCAGTTGCGGAGATGTATGGGGCATAACCGCCATTGACTTGATTCCAGTAATGACCGCTCTGCATCACATGGGTAGTTCCTCCCTTTCCCCAGAAACTGCGGCAGTGGGTCATGAAGAACTGCCCGTCTCGATCGTAGTCGAGTCCCCACGGATTGCTTCCCCCATGAGCAAAGACTTCGAACTCGTGACGCGTCGGATGGTATCGCCATACTCCGGCTGCAAGATAATGCCGGCTCTCTGCAGGCGAACCGGGCGGACCGATCGACGAAGTGTTAAACACACCCTGCGTTCCATACAACCATCCATCAGGCCCCCACATGAAGCTATTGAGTGTCTCGTGGGTATCGCCGAACCCAAACCCATCGAGCATCACCTGGGGAGGCCCGTCCGGTGTATCGTCCCGATTGCGATCGGGGATGAAAAGCAACTCGGGGGCCGCACCGATCCAAACACCTCCATACCCAACCTCGATTCCGCTGGCGAGATTGAGTCCCTCGGTGAACACTTTGCTGGTTTCGAATTCCCCGTCGGCGTCCGAGTCGCTAAAGATCGCGATGCGATCAAGCCCCTGTCCCTCGGGGCGTTTCTGAGGATACGAATAGGCTTCGACTACCCACAGACGCCCCCGCTCATCGAAGGTCATGGCGATCGGTTGATGCACTTTCGGTTCCGAGGCGACACGGACCACGGAGAAGCCAGGTGGGACATGCATCGCCTCGAGCGTCTTGGCGGCAGCATCGTTTCGATCTGCTTCACGAAGCTTATTGCGTTCCAAGTGTTGGAGGATGGCATTGAAGGTCGAGCGTTGCGGCGATGCGGACTGCAGCGATGCGGGAGGCTCATCATAGAAGCGAAAATCATCAAAGTTGAGATGTCCCCAACCGCCACCGCTCTCATCGATCAACCGTAATTGAATCCAGTGCCCAGCATGCTTGCGCAGATCGACGGCGACTCGCCGCATTTGTTCTTGGTTATTGCCAACGGCTTGAGCGATGACCTGCGGCTCGCTCGAGTCAGTCTCCTTAGCCAATATCTCCACGCGCGTCGAAGGATGCTCGCCTCCGCCGATCAAGAAACCACCGAAGGGTTTAGAAACCTGGAACCATACCGATTCCAGAGTCCCGACTCCCTTGTCTTGTTCCAACTCGTAGCCTCCGATGAAATAGTCACCTGACTTGTTGCTCTTCTGACGCGGCCAGCGTTGCGAGATACCATCCTTCGCAAGAGGTTGCCCTCGAAACGCCGTTCCCGATGCCGTCCATCCCTCAAGCGTCCCGGTTTCGAATCCGAGATTCAATGCCTTGCCAGCCGCATCCACGGGAAGTTCCCCTTCGGCTTCTTCGTTCGCCGATGCGAGAGATTCGATTTCCGGAAACGGAGTCAAGCGATCGGTATCGGATGAATTCAGATGCTCGATGCGCAAGTCCTTGAACTCGATTCGAGTCTCGGGCCCTGAATGAAGTTGCAGGGCGAGTTCCCCTTCCAGATCGCGATCGGGAAGTTGCTGGTCCCACAACGAGGAGAAAAGAGTCCCGTTGACATACACATCGATCCGCTCTCCGACAGCCACGATTCGATAATCATTCCACTGGCGATCTCGCACCAGGACCGGATATTGATGCAGGGGCGCGAACGTTTGCGAGTGTCGCGAGCCATCGGGTTTGATGTGTACTCGGCAACCCCGTTCGACCAGCAGTGCCCGGCCGTGCTCGTCATAGATGCGCCCCAGCCAAGTCGATCCCATATCCAAATCGGCTTGATATCCAGAGACGTGATCGACATGATCGACATGGCAGCGAATCTGGATGCCGGAGTTGGCAGCGGGCAATCCCGAGAGCCGAAACTGAAGTTTCAAATCAAAATCCGCAAGCCGTCCACCTCGCCACACGAGCCAAGTATTCTTGTCGAGTGTTTTGCCCGGCGCAATCTCGCCCACGATGCTCCCATGTTGGACACGCCAATACTCTTCATCTCCCTCCCAGCCTTGCAGACTCTTACCATCAAAGATCGCTTCCGATTGGTCGCATCGCCCAACCAAGCTCCCTCGCCATAAAACTAGATGCATGACCAACAAGCACACAACCATCGAACACGTACGCATCGCCAGTGGTCTCACGCGGAAGTAGAAAGAGTTGGGAGAGTAATCGAAGCTTATTCCAGCGCGTTGGAGGATGCAATAAGCCGTTCCCACCCTGAATCGCTGCCGTGAATCGCTGCCGTGAACTTAGTTACCTAACGGACGACTACATCGAGTTTGAGTCGAAGATTCGCTTCACGGGAGTTCGATGTAGATATCGTCGTTCTGAATCGTGACGGGGAACGTGTCGGTTTTGATTTTGGGGTTGTCCAGCCAGGTGCCATCGTCGAGTCGGAATCTCCAGGCATGCCACGGGCAAGCGACACAGCCCTCGTGTACCCATCCGCCGGCCAGCGACGCACCCTGATGGGGACAAAAATCATCCATGGCGTAAAACTGGTTGTCGATATGAAACACCGCAATCATTCGATCGCGACATGGAAACGCTCGGCTTTCTCCCGGCGGGATATCCGATGTCTTGGCAATGATCACTTTTTCTGGCACGGCAATCCCCAAAAGGCGTTCAGCAGAGTCACTTTCACAGTTTCTTGCTGTGAATTCTACTTTACCAGGTCGAGTCGCAAGAAGTTCAAGGCGGTCTTGGCTAATCGATGATAAAGGACATCGGGATGTCCGCCCAGGGATACGGTGGACGACTTCGTGTCCGCACCGCGCCGTGCTAAGCACATCGTAAAGTCGGCATACGGCATTAGTTCGGCCGAGGCCACTTCCAGGGATGTGGGGTAAATCCCCACCGCCAGACAACGATCCAATGCATGCGTTTGCAACATCCTCTGGGCGGCGTGGCTCAATGACTCCTGCAACTTCGACGGATCGGTTACTCCCGTGCATTCCTGGCCGAGATTCAGTTCGGACATACTCGCAAACCGCTGGCTGGCGACAATCCCCGATCCGGATGGGCTTTGCAGTGAAGCCAACATATGTGCGACACGGCACCCGGCACCCACTTCGATCACTCCCAGACGAATCTGCCTTTGATCGAGAAGTCTCTGGACCGCCTCGTGGATCTCGATCTCACCTTCGCCAAAAATACGATCACCGAGTGCATTGCGAATTTCATCTACGGTGGGTGCGATGAGTTGCTGAAATTCCGCATCGGTCGTTGTTGGAGCGGCAATTCGCAGGGTGATCGTCGCACGCGAGACCGTGATGCCGACTCGCGGCACGCGATCGCGCGCGATTAAGGTCGGGAGCCGATGCTCAACATCGCTCTCGCCGATACCGAAAACCTTGAGCGAGTGGTAACGCCATCGCGTTTCGCCGGCCCCCATTTCTTGTGTCAGTCGCTCTACCACGGTCGCATCGAGCATCTCGAACATCTCGGCGGGGACTCCAGGCAGAGCAAACACCCGGCAGCGGTGGTTCTCAGCGATGCACCCTTGCGGCACGTCGACATCAATTCCGGGAGCGGTGCCGTGCGGATTGGGAATGATTCGCGAGGTTTGAGGAAACATTGCCTGAACTCGATTGCGCTCGGGCATCGGACGCTTGCGAAGTGCGAACAGGGATTCGATATGCGTGAGAGCCTCCGGACGCAATTCGAGAGGCAAGCCGAAGGCTTCGCTGATCGCTTCGCGAGTTAGATCATCTGCGGTCGGTCCGAGTCCCCCGGTGGCGATAACGATGTTGACTCGTCCGGCAGCAATTCGAAAGGCCGCGACGTTGTCTGCCAACTCGTCTCCGATCGTGGTATGAAATCGAACATGCACTCCGAGATCGCTCAGTTTTTGGCTGAGGTATTGGCTATTGGTATCCAACCGCTGGCCGCTCGTCAGTTCGTCTCCAATGGATAGGATTTCAGCACTAAGGGTCATGTTTGCCACCCTGAGAATGTACAGAGATGAGCGTCCGATACCACTTGCGGGCAACTCCAGACCAGGAAGAAGAGGGCTTCTTGGCACCATCGACCTACCGGGTGACCTTCGACGAAGCCAGCTCCCTTGGCGGCCGACAGCGCTGCATGTGTTGCGGACAAGGCCAGATCATTTGCTCCCTTGCGGAGTTGATTCGCGTCGAGTGCAGGCGAGGAAGCGATCAGATTTGTGTAAAGCTCGGACCATTGACACTGCAGGCGTGCTGCATGATCCGAAAGTCCTTGGCGTTGGACCGATTCGGCAGCCAAGTACTCGATCGCACGCGCCGCCAGCCCGAGCGCTAAAGCGCTGGTTTGCAAGCCTCCTGCCCCTCCGGTGTTCGATGCTGCCATGACGTTTGGGTGCGGGCCATGCAGGATATCTTGCCGCTTGATCCGGGCGTCATGGAGGTCGACAACATCGGTGCAGCTACTTGTTAAAGCTACCAACTGCATGCCGGGCCCTGGATGAATACCGGGAGAAGGCAGCTCGAGCATGACCAGGTATTGCTGATGGGATTCGGACGGGTCTACGGCACCGGCCACAATATATTTTGCATGGGAGGTTCCGGTGACCCATGGAAGCGATCCATTGAGTATGCCGGTATCACCGTCCCATCGAAGGGAGACCGGGGGAGCGGCGACATGCTGGCGGCTGGTAGTCAGGTGGCTGATGCCTACGGTTGCAAATGCATCGCCCTTGAGGATGCTCGGTAGCCACTCGGTGGACGTTCTGGGGTTGTCGCTGGTCTCGATCCTACGTATGGCAGCATGCCGCTGGGTCATGATGAATGCCGTTGTCAGGCATCCGTAAGACAATGCGACATAATACGGAAGTGTGTGCTTTCGGAGAATTTCGGTTGACTGCTCGAGCTCTGCAAGTTCGCGAATTCGCTCCCCTGGAAAGTCATGGACGGTTCGTATTGCCGCACTTCCTCGGCGCGTGCGGTTCATCCAAGAGATCAACTCTGGAGAGAACTCGGAGACGGAAGTGACCAACAACTGAAACCCGTTTTGATCAAGCGGCATAGGTTATCCTGAGCAAGCAAGAATTCCCTATCTTACCCGAAGCGCGGGTTTTGCCTAAGCCCGCTTCCGAAAGGGGCAGACGGCTTTGAAGTATTGGCGGCATTTCGCTATAACTAAAGGCCTGTCGGTAGATGAATACCGCCCAACGAGCAAACAATCGCGCACGGAGCGTAGATAGGATTGTCATGACGCAGATGGATTATTCGGTCGCAGGGGATATCGCAGCCTCGGGTATTGCTAGCGAGATTGACTCGGAGGCACTCTACGAAAAGTGCATGGCTTTGGCCCACAATCTTTGGTGGAGTTGGCAGCCGGAAGTCACCAATCTGTTCCGCGATATCGATCCGATCCGATGGCGACAACTCGACCATAACCCGATCGCATTGCTTCGGGAGTTCACCCCCGATCGGTTGTCCATTCGGGCTAGCGAAATGGTATTGCATAGCCGAGTCAATTACGCATATCGACGACTTCAGGAATACCTCGAGTCGAACAACACCTGGGCTCATACCAATGCAGGGGTGCTGGGGAGCAAGCCCGTCGCCTATTTCTCCGCGGAATTCGGCCTGCACGAATCGCTTCCGGTCTATTCCGGAGGTCTCGGCGTCTTGTCGGGCGATCACATCAAGAGTGCCAGCGGTCTCGGGGTCCCTTTGGTGGGAGTCGGACTCTATTATTCGCATGGTTACTTCAAACAGGCGCTCAGCAGCGATGGTTACCAGCGCGAGGAGTACTTCGAAACGCGCGTTGAAGATCTGCCACTCGAAGCAGCATTGCTTCCGGACGGCACCCCATTGGTCGTCGGAATCGATACCCGGAACGGTCGACTGCTGGCCAAAGTCTGGAAGGTTCGCGTCGGTCGAGTGACCCTGCACTTGCTCGATTGCAACGTGGAGGGGAACCGCCCAGAGGATCGCGAGCTGACCAGCCGACTGTATGGCGGAGATGAACGGACTCGGATTCGACAGGAATTGGTTCTAGGCATCGGCGGTGTACGTGCGTTGCGAGCGTTGGGGATTACTCCGGGAGCCTATCACCTGAACGAAGGGCACAGCGCCTTTGCACCACTGGAAGTTATTCGCGAGAGGATGACGGATGATGGAATGTCGTTCGATGATGCGGCCCGTGAAGTAGCGCAGTCAACCATCTTCACCACGCATACGCCTGTTCCCGCAGGACATGATCGCTTTAGCAGCGTACTCATCGAAGAGCATCTCGGCCCACTTCGCGACGCACTGGGAATCAGCCACGATCACCTGATGAGCGTTGGACGGGTGCAAACCTCGGACCCGAACGAACCGTTCTGTATGACCGTGATCGGCCTAAAGCTATCGCGGACTGCTAATGCGGTTTCCCAATTGCATGGCCATATCTCCCGTCGTATGTGGCACAGTCTCTGGCCAAGCCGCGAAGAGAACAATATTCCGATCGGTCACATCACCAATGGAGTCCACATTGAAAGTTGGCTCGCGGGCCAGATGGCACAGTTGTACGATCGCCACTTTCCTGCGAACTGGCGAACGCATATGGGCGAAGCGGATGTTTGGCAGTTCATCCACAATGTGGATCCCGGGGAATTGTGGGAAACTCACAACGCCCTCAAGAATATGTTGCTGTCCTTCGTTCGCCGTCGTGTGTCGCGCCAGTGCCGACGGAGGGGAGAGAGCGACGAAGTGATCGAATCGGCTCGCAATATCTTGAGCCCGAATATTCTGACGATCGGTTTCGGTCGCCGCTTTGCGACCTACAAGAGAGCTAATCTGCTCTTCAATGATCTCG
>JAGWWZ010000044.1 GCA_018970165.1 Planctomycetota bacterium
GGATTTATCTGAGTTGCAAGGGATGATCGAAACGCTTCGAGTCCAAGTCATCGCTCGACCTTCTGAGTGAGTGCCCCGCATCGTAATCATCAACGATTGCATATTGGGCACGAGCAATCATGTCCAGGTTTCTTCTCCAGGTTTCTTCTCCAGGTTTCTTCTCAGGGCAAAAGATCGATCTATCTTAGGCTTTCCTATTTCGCCCTCCATCTTTTGCCATGCTATTTTACGTGTACGATGGACTTCCCAGTCGGTCGTCGTTATGAGCAACGGACTGGAAGTCGACTGGTGGTCCGTCTCAGGGGGAATTGCCGTCAGTCCCGCACAATCAACTCCCCGTTCATCACCATCCAGTGCCCCGGGAAGGTGCATAGATAGGGGTACACACCAGGATTCTTGGGTGCCTCGAAGTGAATCGTAAACTCCTCGCCCGGTTCAACGATGTCGGTGTAGCAAATCACCAAATCGCTTTGTGGCACATACTGTTGCAGGTAGGCATCGGGGCTGCCGATTAACTTATTAGCCATGTCCCCTACCGATTCCAGCGAACCCGACTTGATCAATGCCCAGTTATGCGGAACGACATCCGGATTCTTAAACTTCAGTGCGAGCCGTTCTCCTGGTTTGGCTTCCAGACGACGCGTTGAGAATTGAAGATTGTCTCGAGCTTCTATGGCGATGGAACGGGCACTCTCTACAGGCTTCGCCCACGGGTTAGGTATCTTCTTGGTCAACATATCCAGATCGCGTTGCATCGGATGAGGCGATTTGGTTTGCATCCAATTTCGTTCACGGTATTGTGCGAGGTACGGCTCGTCGAGTTCATGCACCGTAGCGAAGAGTTCGGATGGATAAGGAGCATCGGTTTGGATCCATAGATGCAATTGGCTGCATCGTTGAATATCTGGAATCTCAAGAAAAACAGAGCGCCCGTTTTCAAGAACCTTGGCCGAGCGAATATCGAGCACATCGTGCCCGATCGCTCCTGGATGAATGACTGAGTATTCTTTCGATCCGTAGCCTGGTGAGTATCGATAGTTCCAGCATTGAGCGAAATGATTCTTCACATCGTTTACCTTCTCCGCAGATAGCTGTTCGGCAAAATCGATGCGCACTCCATCGGCATGCACATGGAATCCCACCGGAAGTTGTACCGATGCGCCTGTGTATCGCAACCGATCAAAGCAACCGGCATCCGGCGTATAGGTACCCCATCCATGCATGCCCGTCATGTAGATACAACCGTCTTGAGGTCGCACGCGTGCGCGATGAATGCCGCTACGGTACTCGCCGGGAAGCGGGACTGCTGCCCCTTGCCATTGCTGTCCGACGCGGTCTCGCAAAATCATCAGTGCAGTGCCTGTGCCAAAGCTGGTGTGAACAATTTGGCCGTTGAGTGGTCCGAGGGCGGGATGATCGATGTGGGTTTGGCCACCGCTGGAGTTGTCGATACCGCGTGGCAGATACAGAAGCGGGAGTTCGATCTTCTGATTGTTGCGAGGACCGCGATAACCATAAAACGGAGGTTCGCTCGTTGCGTAACGCGATTCTACGGGGCCACCGGTCTTGGGTTCGATCTGACAAATCATCGAGGTCGGTGTCCAATCCCCTTCGGAGCATGGGACCGTGATGGTCCCATCTTTCAGAAGGCCGATCCCGTCTGGGTTGCGGAATCCGACACCGACCACCGATGCTTCGCGACCGTCGGGTGAGATGCGGACGATCCCTTGATTTCCAGATCCGAAATAGAAGTAACCATCGCCATCGCGTTCGAGTCCGCACAGGTAATCATGACCGCTGGGGGAAGTGATGAACGCATTGGAAAAGCATTCATAGAAGTCGATCTCTTCATCGCCGTTCAGATCATGCAATCGGGTGATCTGATTCCGACCCAGCGTGTAGATGACATCGTCATGAACGACGACCCCGAGCAAATGATGCATCCCGGCGGCGATGCGACGCCAAAGAGCCTGTTCCGAATCCAAGCCATCGACCAACCAAACGTCTCCTTGCATGGTCACCACTACTGCGCGGCCGTCGCTGAGAAACGCGTGACCTCCGCAAGCGAGCGGTGTCTTCCAAGGATTGTCTGTGGGCAACTCGATTCGATCGACGACATAGCCGTCTCCCTTGCCGCGAACAATCTTGGTTGCGATGCGTTGCGGCCATTGCGCGGGCCCACCCTTCAGCGCATAGGCTTTGGGGTGGTTCGGTGCCGGGGACATGGTCCGCACGATCTCGCCTGCGCGGACATCGAGGGAATCGAGATGCAACTCGCCGTCGAGTTCGTAAGCGAATACTGTCTCCTTGCCATGTCGGTAGAGCCCGCGGTAGCGACGAGTCGAGGCGGAATCGGCTGCAGTACCAGCGGGTTTCGCATAGTCCCCCAAAGGCAAGACTTCGCCAGAGATGCGAAAGCCGTCGATGTAGCCTTGTCGCACATCGGAGTAGGCTACGAATCCGTTTCGCCAGACTGCTTCATAGCCTAGCGTGTCCGTGTTGAAACATGCCGACCACTGAAGCGAGTCACCGAATCGTACCGCAACAGCGCGTGCGATAGGCCGCTGCAAGCCGACGAGCACATTCGATTGGACCGTCCCCATATCCAAGCTTGCCCAAGTGTTCCCCTTCCATGACTCCTCGTTCTGGTTACCCCAGTGCCCGAATTTGGAACCATCCAAGCCCGGAAACTCCTCGATCCATGCTGGCCGGGGAGTGAGTTTGGAAAAGTGCGCAGCCTGTTTGGAATAGAAGTCGTACAAGCGATTGCGATTGATATTTTCGCCATGCAAGGGTCGCAACTCGGGATAAAACGGGGAAGCAACCCAATCAAAGCGAATTGGCGAGTGCGTGCTGGCCGATTGGACGGCGGCCTCAATGGCTTTGCGGTCTAGGGAGTTCGGCTTTCCAAGATCGATCAGGAACCGTAGCAAGTCGGCTTGCTCGGGTGGTGACAAGGCTTCGAAGAGACCGACAGGCATCAGCGAAGCAGAGGGCTGCATCTGCTCGATATCCGTTTTATCGATGGATTGTTCCTTGCGAGTCGCGGGTTCGATCCACACGATGTTCGGCTGGCTGTCGTCGAGGCTGCCACGGACATATCCGGATAGAACCGTGCCATCCTCGAGTTGGATTTTGTAAGGTTGGTAAGTGGTAGCAACTGTTTGGTTGGGCCACAGCAGACTTTCCGCAAGCTCGACGGCGGACCGTGTACGGCTGGTCTCCGTCAATTCCGGTCCGATCAAACCTCCGGCATCGCCAATGCGATGACATGAAAAACAAGCAAGATTGGCGCGGGTGAATAGGCGGAGTCCACGGGTAGCATCCCCGGATGCGACAGCCCGCTCCGCCAATTCCTTTGCAATCTCAGGATTAGCAGTTTGAGCGAATGCATACGAACAGAACAAAGCGGCATTGAGGCAAAAAACGCTTGCCACACGCATGAATGACGGAGTAAATGGCATAACCGCAGTTGGAATCAAAGAGGATGGGATCGACAACCGAAGAACTCCTATTGTAACGTGGGAGCAGTGGCAGATGTCGGACACAAGACTCGAGGGAGCGATAGAAATGCAGCGATGCAACCAGGGTAGCGGTCGCGTCTGGCGATCGATCTGCGTACTCGGATGCTGGCTTGCTTGCTGTGCGATCGGATTGGTTGATTCCCGCCTCCCGCCAGCAGCATTTGGGCAATCAACCTCGTTTGATGATTGGTTTCACGGACTGGAGGAGCTGGAGTTCCCGTGGTCACCTCAGCCTACCGAGTCGAAGGATTCCTCGGGGGTAGTGATGGCTTCGCATGCCGTCGTTTCCATTCCCGATTCGGAGCGACCGGCCCCTCGGAGCGCCGAGTTTGCCGAAGGTTCGAGTCCGGCGACGATGGGGCCTAGCGAATCGGAGTTGGAGGAGCTGAGCCGATGGGTTCGTTGGCTCGCCCTTCGGAATCTCCCCCCCAACATCGAAGACAACCGTAAATGGGGGAGACAGAAACAGGTTTACGATGGCGTAGACATGCATTGGGACGGACTGAGACTCGACACCAAGCGACGCTGGAAGATGGTGGATCATGGCACTTGGGCTCGATACTTTATTGAGTTTATCGAGCCAGCCAAGAAGCTAGAAATCCGAGTTCTGTCGCTCGACACCCATGAGAATGGCCGAAGCTTCGCAACTCGCCTACGTATCGTTGCGCCGCTAAAGCTCTTTGCTCGCGTAAGCCAATTTCAGCGGGACATTCAATGGATCAGTGTGTCCATGAAAGCCGATGCAACGGTCGCTTTGGAAATCGATTTGGAGGTCGGCATACGGATCAATCCCTTAGTCTTTCCGCCGGATGTGGAGTTTTCTCCCAAGGCCACGCGGGCTGAAGCACAACTACTCGAATTCGAAATGCATCGTCTGAGCCAAATCCATGGCGATCTCGCGGAGTGGCTCGGGAAAGGGATCCGCAAGATCCTCGATCGCAAACTCGTTGAATACAACGACAAGCTCGTTGCAAAGATCAATGATGGTCTGGCAAAGCAGAAAGATCGGTTGAAATTATCAGCTCAAGAGTGGCTCTCGAGCACATTCAACAAGAATGCATCGAGCCGTTGATGCAATCCATCAAACGCCGCGCATGGGTTGCGATATCCAACTCATTGAGCAACTCCTGTGAGACCGATCGACGCCGAGGGGCAGTGCCGATCGCTTGATTGAGGACACTGACGAGATCCTCGATGGAATCGTGTTGAAAGAGCCATCCTGCAGGATGTTCGGGCAAGGATTGAATGCGACGGTGCAATTCCGGAAACGCTCCGTGGTTGGGCATGACGTAGGGCAAACCCATGCTGACCGCTTCCAAAAGGAATCTTCCCTTGGGCTCCGCGTAAACCGTAGGCACACAGAACAGATCCAAGGATCGCAAAAACTCCAGTTTGCCCTCACGGTCTACCGAACCGGCATAGTCCCACTGGAACGACGCATGGGATTGCGATAACGATTGCAAGATACCCCGTTGCTGCTCCCAGAATTGCTGATGCTGTGGCCCCATCCATCCTGCCAATCGCAATCGAAGCGGTGGATGCGTTCCCGGTTCGTTGAGTAGGGCACCGAAGGCTTGCACGATATTTTGGAGCCCTTTCTCGGGGGCCATGCGAGCTAAATAGCCAACGGTAGTTGGTTGAACTGCAGTTGCAGATTCCCTCGCATCGGGATCGCCTGCTTGAAATTCATGGGTGGCGATAGCAAGAGGGACAACGTGCAATTTTTCTTGTGGAATGTGAAGTCGAAGAGCCATCGATTGACCATAGGCCTCTGAGTGAACGATGAAACCATCCACCTCCGGCACCAGGGCTTGCATTAGTTTTTCACAGCTCAAACGGTCCTGGGGAGCTAGGGAATCCAGAAAGATATCGTCTCCTTGGAGAGTCACAAAAACGGGTGAACCCAGACGTTTCTTCAGGACCGGAATGGCACCGCCGATCAGCAGATTGGTGAGCACGATGACATCGGGACGGATATCGGTTTCAAGCCAAAGGAGCAGACGCTCGAATTCCTTTTTCTGCTTTCCCTGAAACCCCTGCAGCATGGAAATACTTAGAGCACCGAGCAGCTTGGGAGAAGTTTTGCCAGCATCTTTAGTTAGCCAACGAATCAGCCACGGTTGATTCAGGATCGCGTCGAAAACCCGCGGGACCCGCGACATCCAACCGAGTTTCTGTTGCAGGTAGACGTTGACCCCACCCAGAAACACGCGGGGCACGCTCACATCGTCGTCATCGGTGCGAATGGGTGTGTAGACGGGTACGAGGAGGCAATCGTGACCATCGCGGATAAGTGCGCGTGCGACTGCGTTGTCGTTCATGCACGAACCACAAAACATTCCAGCGGCGCCAGCAGTTAGATAAGCGATCTTCATGATTTGTCAAAGTGTAGCGAAGGGGCAAAAGGTTCCAACCTCAACTAGAAGCTGGGTAAACTATGCGGCCGAACAAACGTTGGCTAGGAGAATGTTTCGCCAACCGGCAAGGTCAACGCAAGTTATTGCTGCCGTGCATTTTCTGAAAAATGGCCCCGAGTGCTCAAGGGTATTTCCCAAGGTGGCCGATAGCATCGCATGTCGTCGCATCTTGCCTCGGTTGCCTCGGTAACCTTGGGCAAATGAAAGGCGAAATTGCCGGTGACCCAAAACTGATCGAGTCGATGGATGGCTCGGCCGGCAACCGTAACCCGTCCCATCAAGCAACCTTGCTAGAGGGGCGTCGCGGAACATGGATGGCTGATGAAGGATTTAGGAATCATCATCGGTCGGGATGTGAGGCTAACGAAGTCAACGGCGGTCGTGGAAACACGACTGCAACAGCCGCGCCAGTCGAGGGCGATTTCGGCGGCGACTTCGTGCGCCGAAATCGGTCTCAACTCCACCATGGAACTTCGATGTTGGGAGATGGTCAGTGACCCAATGTACATAGGGAGATTTGGTTCGATGAAGTGGAACATTCTTGTAGGTTCGATGGTTTTGGGCGCTAGCCTCTGCGGACAAAGCTTTGGTGGCGACCTGTTGCATCGACTTTTGGGTGGAAACGGTTGCGGAGCAAGAAGCTCTTGCTGTGACACCTCTGTTTGTGATCCGACTTGCGGCGCTGAAATCGCTGCTTGCGATCCTTGTGGAAAAGGTCCTTCCTGTGGAGTTGAACAAGCTCCATGCGGATCGGGCTGTGGCTCAGGTCCTTCCTGCGGTGCCGAGATCGCTTCCTGCGGTCCTTGCAATGCAGCACCAAGCTGCGGCGCTGAAGTAGCCTGTGCAGATCCTTGCGGAACTCCTGTTTGCGTTCGCACTCCTGTTCTTGACAAGCTCAAGGGCCTGAAGTGCAAGCTGGTCGCTTTCAAGAACCGTCTGCATGCACATGCAAATCGTGGCTGCGACAATGGCTGCAGCGATCCTTGTGCTCCAAGCTGCGGTGCTGAATCTCCTTGTGGAGGTTCGGTTGGTCCTACCTGCGGTGCTGAAATCGCTTCTTGCGGTCCATGCAATGCAGCTCCAACCTGCGGCGCCGAAATCGCTTGCAACGATCCATGTGCAGCTCCTGCTTGCGATAGCGGTTGCGGAAGCAAGAAGCGTCATGGTGGTCTGTTGAACAAGCTGTTCAGCCACAAGAAGGGTTGCGATAGCATCGCTTGCGACGCTTGCCCAACCGCTGGTCGCTCGTCCTGCACCGGTACGGCTGCTCCTGCTGCCGCACCTGCTGCTGCACCTGTTACCCCAGCACCAGCTGCTGATCCGCATGCATACATGAACACCAATCGTCGTGTCATTCAAGCTAGCAGCACCCGAGTTCGCTAATCGCGACCCCGATTGCTAGACTTCAGACATGACGACACAAAAATCGGCCCGTCAGAAATGGCGGGCCGATTTTTTTCATTTCAAGACTCTTGCTTTTGATCCTCTTACTCAACGTGAGTTCATCGCTCGACTAGCTCGCAGCTCTTCGACCGCCAGTCGAAACTCCTCGGGGCTGATCCCGTAGCGGGATAGAACCTTTTCCATCAGACCGCCTGCGTGCTCGCAATGTCCCACCCGCTCGGAATGGCTCTTGGCAACCAACTGCGGTTGCGACTTCTTAGCAGCCATCAAAAAGCAATCGCTGGCCCCCTCACTCTTGATCGTGTTTGGTGCATCCCACTGAAACGTTTGTTGTACTAGTTGCGGCTTGGATGATTTAGCCTTGCCTTTAGTCCTGTTCGCTGCCGACGGTCTGCTGAGTGTTGCGGAGTTGGTCATGTTTTTTCAGCTTTCGTATTCCAAACGGGATCTCACTGGCGGCCACAAAACCCGGGGCCGACACACACAAGAATCGCAGAGGTCGTGACACCTCCGGTCACTCTGCCGAAAAAGATGAGAATTCCGGAAAAATCGTCTGGCAGATCACTAGTCGATCAGAAGGGGGAGGAACCCGTCACCTCTTGAGGGTAGGATGATTCGGTTTGGAAGCTGTTTCTTAGAACCCCCGACACACACTGTTTTGGAAAGCGTAACGCCAGTGACCTCCGTCCCAATCAACTCCATGATTCCCAACCGCGACCGCTTGTTGGAACGCTTCCTTCAATACGTTCGGATCGGTTCGTCCGCGAATCCTCACACCAGCGATTACCCCAGCAGCCGCGGCCAGTGGCTATTGGGGCAGCTTCTCGTCGAGCAACTCAAAGGGATGGGAATCGACGATGCCGAACAGGATGAGCATGGATTGGTATGGGGTACGGTCCCGGCAACCGTAGACGGTCCGGTTCCAACCATCCTATTCAACGCCCATTTGGACACTTCCCCGGAAGCACCTGGAGATCGCTGCCAACCGCAAGTCATCGAAAACTATCAGGGTGGCGATATCCCACTTGAATCAGGTGAAGTCATCCGCTTTGCCGAAGCCCCAGAGTTGTCCGATCTCATTGGCCACACACTGATCACTACCGACGGAAGAACGTTGCTCGGTGGAGATGATAAAGCAGGGGTGGCAGCCATCATGGAATTGGCCCACCATTTCATAGAGCGACCCAACTTGCCACACGGTCCGATCCGGATTCTTTTCACCTGCGACGAAGAAATCGGTCGAGGAGCGAAGCACTTTCAGACCCATCGAACCAAGGCGATCGCTGGTTACACGCTCGATGGAGGTGGTGAGGGGGTGCTCGATATCGAAAACTTTTCGGCCGATATGGCTACCGTCCAGTTCCGGGGCTACAACATCCATCCCGCTTTGGGCAAGGGACGAATGGTCAACGCCCTTCGCGCAGCATCGGAACTGGTGGCTTCCCTCCCGGTCGATCGCCTGTCTCCCGAAGCTACCGATGGTCGCGATGGCTTCATCCATCCGTATGAAGCGACCGGCAGCGTCGCACAGGCTAGCGTGCAGTTTCTGCTCCGCGATTTCGATACCGGCAAGCTCAAAGAGTACGGGGCGATGATCCATCAGTTGGCTCAAAAAATCTGCGAGCGCAATCCCAAGCTCACCTACGAATGCGAAATCGTAGAGCAGTATCGAAACATGGCAGATCATCTGCGATCGTTCCCAATCGCCGCAGACTTGGCAGAACAGGCTTACGCGAAGCTTGGGATCCCTTGCACTCGAGGCTCCATACGGGGCGGCACCGATGGAGCGCAGATGACGGCGATGGGACTTCCCACCCCGAATCTATCGGTTGGACAATACAACATCCACTCGGTCAAGGAATTTGCCTCGCTCGATCAAATGGCTCGTGCCGTTCAACATGCCATTGTGCTGGCCGAATTGTGGCAAGCCCAAGGACGATCGTGATGCGACCTCGGTGGGTCTTGTTTGTGAAAACAGCTATCGACCAACCAAATAAACCGCGAGCGAACCGAAGCCGCGTGCCAAGTCGTACACACGAATCGCATCTCTCGCCGGCACATCGTCGCTCGGATCGATCACCAGCGGGAGATCGGGTCGAATGCCGACGATCGCTTTCATCCTCCCCGCCAAGACATCCACCGATTCGATCTGTTCGTCGTTCAGTCGATAACGGATGCGATCCCCTTCGATTGCGATCTTGATGACACAGTCCGACAAGTCCGAATCGGTTGGCTTGGGTATGTCATCCGCCTTGTTGCCTGCTTGTGATTGCGATTCCGCTGAAACGGCACTGGGCAAAAGTTGTTCAAGCTTTTGGAACGAAGCTGTGGTCAAAAAGAAGATCAACAGGAGAAACACCACGTCGATCATGGGAGTCATGGTGGAATCGAACCCGGAGCGGTCCTTTTGAGATGAGAATCGCGTCTTCATCGACTCGCTCCTTCGTAGACAGAGAAGACGACGTCTGATTGGCCGGTCAACGCAATCGTTTTCAACAATTTTGAGATCGCTGCATACGGGACGGTTTGATCGGTGCGGATCCTGATCCGGATGGGCAGGTTACCCTCCGCTTGAACACGGGTGAAGATGGCGGACTGGAGTTGGGTCAGGTCTGACGTGACGCCTCCGATTTGATAGGTGCCATCGCGGGGGACCTGGATGGTCAGGGTCGGTCGGTCGGAAAAATCCCCGATCCCCGAAGTTGCCGACGGCAAATCCAGGGGAAGGAAATTCTCCTGTTTGGCCAAATGGCTGCTGACCAAAAAGAAGATGATCAACAGGAACGTCACGTCGATCATGGGGGTCAAATTGATCGCGACACGGCCGGTACCGCGGTAGCTCGGGATTCTCATTGTTTACCTATTGTAGCCTTTCCGGGCGGCAGACCAAGTAACGGGATCACAAGCCGTGGCATGGGAAAATGACGGTTGCGCAAGGGTTTGCGGATTTCAGGGATCTCCGACTGCGGACTCTGAGCAAGGTTAGAGAATCGCCCTTTGTGGGCTGTCACTGGTAGCATTTCTGTCCGCTGGCGAATAGACTCTCGGGGTCATTTAGGACGTGTTGTTTTCCTCTAACTCCTTCCATCAAGCGCATTGACATGAGCTCTACGACAGACAATTCCGGGGCAACGGCCCCTAACGCCCATCGGCTTTTGTGGGCGGGATTCATGGCCATTCTCGCCGCGGGTGTCGGTTTTTCAATCCGAGCCGGTATTTTAAGCCAATGGGCAGAGAAGTTTGGCTTTACGATGACCGAACTGGGGCAGATCACCGGCGGTGGTCTGACAGGATTCGGAATCATCATTCTTCTGAGTTCGTTTCTCGCTGATTCGCTCGGTTATGGACGATTGATGAGCTTGGCGTTCTTGACCCATTTGGTGTCAGCGATTCTGACTTTGGCAGCAGGCTATGCGTTTGCTTCTGGGGGCAAGGACGCAGCGTTCCAATGTTTGTTCTGGGGAATGTTCTTGTTCGCTATCGGCAACGGTATTGCCGAAGCGGTGGTCAACCCTTTGGTTGCAACGTTGTTTCCCAACAACAAAACGCACTACTTAAACATTCTTCATGCGGGCTGGCCCGGAGGATTGATTGTAGGCGGATTGGCTTCTTATTTTATGAATCCAGACGGTGGCAAACCGGTTTCTTGGGAAGTGCAGATTTCGCTATTTTTGCTTCCGGTGGTTGTCTACGGTGCCATGCTAGTCGGGCAAGCCTTTCCGAAGTCTGAGGCCAGCCAAGCTGGAGTCAGTTTGAGCGAGATGTTCACGCAGGTCTTCGCACCACTGATGTTGGTCTTGTTGTTGATCCATGCTCTCGTCGGATATGTTGAGTTGGGAACCGACTCGTGGATCACCAAAATCACGGGAGCGATTATGGAATCCAAGCAATCGGGATTGTTGCTGTTCGTCTATACATCGGCTCTTATGTTTTTGCTGAGATTTTTTGCCGGACCCATCGTGCATCGAATCTCCCCTCTAGGTTTGCTGTTCGTCAGCGCTGTCCTTGGTTTTATAGGACTAAACATGCTCGGCGCAGCCACCACGGTCCTCGCATGCGTCGTTGCCGCCACGGTCTATGCCATCGGTAAAACGTTCCTCTGGCCAACGATGCTGGCGGTCGCCTCCGAGCAATTTCCCAAAGGAGGCGCAATCACCATCGGTGCCTTGGGTGGCGTTGGCATGCTCTCGGCAGGCTTGCTCGGTGGACCAGGGATTGGGTTCAAGCAGGACTACAATGCGACGGCGAATCTCAAGGAAAAGGGGCCAGCGGTTTACGAGCGTTACAAGGCTCCGTCTGAGAACTCCTTCTTTGGTTTCAAAGTTCAAGGGCTTGATGGAGCCAAAGTCGGCGTCCTGGAGGATGGCGGCAAGGAGCTTGCACGAGCATCGGAGTTAAGCAAGAAGGAAGGCCGCACCGACAAGAATAACGAAGAGTTATCGAACTGGTGGAAGCAAGCCTCCGAGTCGGCAGATGCAGACAAGAAACTTGTTACTGATGCTGGTCTCTACGGAGGACGACAAGCTTTGAAGCTCACGTCGTTTGTTCCGCTCACCATGGCTGTTCTTTACCTGCTCCTGATTTTGTACTTCCGAGCAAGCGGTGGATATAAAGCCAAGAATGTCGAGGCTCAGGAATCCTCGCACTGACAGCAATAGATGTCCCTCGAGAGTCCAGTGGCGGAACAGGGGCGGAACGGGGATCGTGCGACAGTCTCGATGGATATCTTCCTCTGCAAATCGAGGAAGATACCTAGGTCGCGAACCTATTTCTTGAACGCATCGAAGGCGATTGTCATCGTTCTTTCGACTGCATCGGAGATCATTTGGGAGGTCCCCCAGCGGCCTCCAAATGACGGGATGATCAAAATCGTGATCAAGGCTGCGAAGACAACCATCAAGGGCATCAGCGAATCGCCACTTGAGAGTTTGACCGTCTTGGGGACACTGAACAAACTCCATGCTTTGCGTTCGGGCCGGATCGGCTCGTCGATCTGCTCCATCTCCAACTGCACCTTGCCGTGGTCGAGCAATCTCTTTTTCCGAACCGCGACCTTGCAGTCTTTGTCCAGGATACGGATCCGAGCATAGCCTCCAACCCGCACCTTCTGGGATGGTTTGTGATCAACGATCGCCGTGAACTGGCAAACGCTCATCTCGACAACGTTCATCGGGTACTTTCTGCGCCCGATTTCCAGTGTCCCCGGCTGGTTCTCTTCGATGAGTTTGAATCGTACCGCGCTGAAGCTGATTTGCTCTGCGGTGGCTGTTCCGGGTTCTTGCGACTGCTGATTGTCGGTCATGCCAGACTTGCTCCATGAAATGAGTCTTTCAAGCCTAGGTTTCAGCATATGGCCGGCGGAAAAACGGCTTGAAGACGCCGCATGAAATCTGCTGGTGCGCCGAGGAAAACCGGTTGTAGGGGTCGTAGCGAGGGGCGGGATTGCAAAACTGAGGGAACAAAAAACGATTGTCCTCTAGATTTTGCTCCTCGGTCGAAGTTAAAACTTGGGAATCCTCTTGCGTGAATGTGTGGCTTCAAAATATGCGAGCCTGTGTCCATGGACAGCGAAGCGGTGATGGAAAAAGGTTTCGATCCTCTAGGGATTCGAACATATAACTCTTTGGGATTTTTTGACGAAATGTTCTCTTCTCCGGGCCAACCTCGCCCCGGAGTCGAGTTCTTGGTCGATCGTTTGGAAAGTCTCCCACTGGGCGAATTGCAGCGCCGCCAAAGGGCCGCCGACCACGAATTGCTCAACATGGGGATCACCTTCAACGTCTACGGGCATGCAGCCGGGACCGAAAAGATCTGGCCATTCGACTTGATCCCTCGCGTGATTCTGGAACGCGAATGGCAACTCATCGAATCGGGGCTCAAGCAGCGGATCCGAGCGCTGAACATGTTCATCGACGACATGTACCACGAACAGCGCATCGTTCGTGATGGCGTGATGCCTGAGTACATGGTCTCGACCAGCAAAGGCTACCTCAAACAACTGCACGGCATGAATCCATCGCGTGGCATCTGGTGCCACATCACGGGAACGGATTTGGTGCGAGGCGCAGACGGTCAAATTTACGTGCTCGAGGATAATCTCCGATGCCCTTCAGGTGTGTCGTATGTGATCGAGAATCGCGAGGTGATGAAGCGAACATTCCCTCAGCTATTCGAAGGGCACAACATCCTGCCCGTTGAAACCTACCCGGAACAATTGCTGAAGATGCTTCAGTATGTCGCCCCAGCATCCGCTCGCGATCCCAACGTCGTTGTGCTGACCCCCGGTATCTACAACTCGGCCTATTTCGAACACTGTTTCCTTGCACAACAAATGGGAGTCGAGTTGGTCCAAGGCCCCGACTTGGTTGTCAAGGATGGTTACGTGTGCATGCGCACAACCAAAGGGCTGCAGCGCGTCGATGTCATCTACCGACGCATCGACGATGATTTCCTTGACCCCGATACCCTTCGCCCGGACTCCACGTTAGGTGTACGCGGACTGATGGACGTCTATCGCTCCGGACGAGTGGCATTGGTCAACGCACCGGGTACCGGCGTGGCGGACGACAAGGCGGTTTATGCTTATGTTCCAAAGATGATCGAATACTATCTCTCGGAAACGATGATTCTGCCGAATGTGCCTACATACATGTGCGCGGATCCCGAGCAACGCAAATATGTCCTCAGCCACTTGCATGAACTGGTCATCAAGCCCGCCAACGAGTCCGGAGGCTATGGCATCCTGCTCGGACCTCGCGCGACCCGGGACCAAATCGATCAATACCGACATCTGATCGAAACCAATCCACGCAATTACGTTGCTCAGCCGATGCTCGCCCTATCGACGGTACCCACCCTTTGCGGCGACACGCTCGAAGGCCGGCACGTGGATCTACGACCCTACATCCTGTATGGCGAAGATATCTATATCGTCCCCGGTGGCTTGACCCGCGTCGCCCTTGTCAAAGGCTCGCTGGTGGTCAACTCATCGCAAGGTGGGGGGAGCAAGGATACATGGGTCCTCAGGGAAGAGTTCTGAGCAACCGCCAGGCGAAACTGGGGCCTGACAGATGAGGGTGAACGATCGGTTCGGTAATATTCATTTTTGGGATATTGATTCAATATGCTCTCAAGAGTCGCTGATTCGATTTTCTGGATGCGTCGCTACACGGAACGAGCCGAGAATGTGGCACGGTTCATCGACGTGACACTTAATCTGACCCTGGGGCTCGGCGACCACCTGGATCATCAATGGGAAGCTCTCGTCTACACGACTGGAGACCAGGAGCGATTCTTTGAAACCTACCAACATGTTTGCCAGGAGTACGTGATTCGCTTTCTGACATTTGACGAGCAGAATCCCAATTCGATTTTATCGTGCCTGCAATATGCTCGCGAAAACGCACGGCAGAGCCGCGAGATGCTCAGTAGCCAGATGTGGGAAGAACTCAACAAGTTCTATCTCTTCGTACGCGACAGCCGAAACGATCCGCGCGCGATCGATTCGCCTTTCGAGTTCTTCACCCGAGTTCGGCAATTCGGTTATCTCATCGACGGCGTTGTCACAGGAACCATGTCGCACGGCGAAGCATGGAACTTTGGGCGATTGGGCGCGATGCTCGAGCGGGCAGACAAGACATCGCGCATCCTCGATGTAAAGTACTTTTTGCTTCTACCCAGTGTCACCGATGTTGGTACCTCCCTCGATATCAGCCAATGGGGCATGCTCCTCAAGAGCGCCAGCGCCTTGGAGATGTACCGTCGACGATTCGGACGATTGTCACCAAAACTGGTAGCCGCGTTTCTGCTACTCGATCGCGATTTTCCGAGAGCGGTCCATTTCTGCATCGCGCTCGCCGAGCGATCGCTCCTGTCGATCACGGGTGGGACGCCTGGTAATTTCCGCAATCGACCCGAACAGCTTCTCGGACGTTTGCGAGCCGAATTCGAGTTTCTCGATATCGACGAAATCATGAACGAAGGACTGCACGATTTCATCGATGGCTTCCAAGGCAAACTCAACTCCATCGGCGAAGCAGTCCAAGAGATGTTCTTCGAAGTCCAGATGGCGTAAGGCTATCACCTGGCTTTCACGGCATGAGACTCGCTCCACAAGATGCGTCATCTGGGCTGCGAAGGTCCAATTGGCAACAGCCGAAATCAAACAGGCCGAGCACTTGGTCGCGATGCATGGCTCCGATTCTTTTGTCAAGCTAGCCGATTCGAGTCGCTTGAGCCCCGCTCATGCATGCACTGGCTGACTGAAGGAGTCTCTACTCTCACTTTCAAAGATCAGGTATCTGCTGAGGTATCTTGCTCAGCTTCCTCGGCGATCAAAGTCTTCGGTGGAGGAATCGTTGCGCTGGCAGGATCATCGACTCGGAAAACATGTCCTTCGAAGGTGCTCATGAACTTCTGAACCAACGGATGCCCCATCGCTTCTCGAATCCGTTGATTCGAGCTACCTGGAGACAATGCCCTTTGTGGCTCTGGCGATGCAGAAACCTCTTCTGCTGGCTTGGCGCCCGGTGGCACCTCGCGATGGGTCAAAATCCATTCCAGCTCGATGGCGTTCCCGATGTTCTGACCGAGAGCGTATTGAATGAGTCCTTGGTTCTCCGGTTTGCGGAACCATTCGATCGCGAACTTTGCATCGCGAGCTAAGAGAACTCGCCATCTGTGACTCGAACTGGGCTGGACTTCGAGCGTCATCCACGCCGCCTGCTGAACAACACCATCGATTTTTCCGACCACGCATCGGAAAATCTCCAAGGCGGCTTCAGCAGAGATTAACTCATCCTCTTTTTTTTTTGAGTCGGCCTCGGATACCGTCGGAGCGATTGGAGACGGGTCAACTGTTGGAGGCGGATCTATTGTTGGAGACGGAGTTGTTTCGGTAATGCGAGGCTTCGGCGGCGCGGGAGGTGGTTGGGGTGGGGGTGCAACGGTGAGGGTGGGGCGATGCCCTGTCGCCAGTCCTCTGACGACGTCGGACAGAAGTTGCAGATCCTGAAGATTGCATATCTGCACCAACGCTACTTCGAGGAGAATGCGAGACTGAACACTGTGCTTCATGCGCACAATCGTTTCGTCGAGCAGTTGCATGGCAGACAGCAGCGTCATCGTTCCCCAGTATTTGCCGGACTCGCGAAGCGAGTCTGCACCATTCGGATTAGCCGTTCGCATCAAATCGACGGGGCCGCCGATGGACAGTGCCATCATGTCTCTTAGATATCCGAGCAACTGTTCTGCTAGTTGTCCTGGGTCGACTCCTTCACTCACCGCCGCATCGAGTTCCTGCAGTGCTCCTGCGGCGTTTCGCTGAATCATGCACTGCGCGAACGATGCCAATCGGCTTTCGTCCGCAGTGCCGAGCATAGTATTCACATCGTCGACCGTGATGCGATGGCTACCGAAGCTCAATAGTTGTTCCAACAAGGATTGGCTATCCCGCATGGAGCCAGCGGCCCGACGCGCGATCAATCGCAAGGCATCTTCGTTCGCTTCGGTCCCTTCGTGCTGGCAAATGAACTTCAAACGCTCGAGAATTTGGTCGATCTGAACAGGAGGAAAATCAAATCTTTGGCAACGGGATAAGACCGTGATCGGAATCTTTTCGGGGTCGGTGGTGCAAAAGATGAATTTGACATGTCCGGGCGGTTCTTCGAGCGTCTTAAGGAGTGCATTGAACGCTTCCTTGGTGAGCATGTGCACTTCGTCGATGATGTAAATCTTGAATCGACATCGAGTGGGGCGAATCGAAGCGTTGGCTCGGATCTGGCGTATTTCTTCGATCCTGCGATTGCTCGCTCCGTCGATTTCGATCACATCCATGTCTTCGCCACTATCGATGGCCAGTGAAATCTCCGAGTTGGGATCAAAGCGCCCGGTTCCGTCTTCAGAGGCGTTCAGGGCCTTGGCAAAAATGCGGGCCGTGCTTGTCTTGCCGACCCCTCGGGCGCCGGTGAACAAGTAGGCGTGCCCCACGCGATGTGTCTCGATCGCCCGCAACAAAGCCTGGGCCACCGTGTCCTGGCCGACCAATTCCTGGAAGGTTTTGGGACGATAGCGTCGGGCAACGACCGTATATTTCTCTTCGGCTGAGGAATCGATTTCTGAGGTTTCCGATGTGTCCTTCATGGTTGCCTATTGTGGTCCAGATCGAGCCCAGCGTACAGATCTCGACAAGGGAATAAAAATTGCCTTGCAGTGTGTATACTGTCGGATGCCTATGGTGCATCGATAGGCAGCCTTTTCTCCCCTTTTCACCACAAGAACACAACATGATCGGCACTCCTCTTCGACCCCTCAGCGTTCCTTTTCTAGGTTTGATCCTCTGTTTCGTTTGTGTGCATTGGACAACCGTCGGTTCGGTCGCTTGGTCGCAAACCAGCGATCCGATGTCGGTACTGATCATCGATGGTCAAAACAATCACGGGGTTTGGCCGAAAACCACGATGATGATCAAGAAGTATTTGGAGGAGACGGGGCTATTTCGCGTAGATATCGTACGTACAAAATTCACTTGGCAGGGAGAAGAATGGCTGGAAAAGTATCCGCTCCATGACGGAGTGAAGCGGGAGGCGGTCAAGGAACCCAAATCGGATCCAGACTTCCGCCCAGAGTTCTCCAAGTACAAAGTGGTTCTCTCCAACCTAGGATTTGGCGCGGCAGAGTGGCCGGAAGGGACAAAGACCGAACTCGAAAAATTCGTCTTCAATGGCGGGGGGCTCGTGATTCTCCATGCTGCCAATAACTCGTTCGGGGAGTGGAAGGCGTTCAATCGAATGATCGGGCTCGGAGGATGGGGAGGCAGGAACGAAAAGACCGGCCCCTACGTCTATCTCAATGAGAATGAAAAAGAGACCCGTGACACCAGCCCAGGCGCGGGGGGGAGCCACGGTGCTCAACATGAATTCCAAATCGTGATTCGAGATCCCAAGCATCCGATCACCCAAGGCCTGCCTCGTGCCTGGCTTCACACTCAGGACGAACTATACGATCGATTGCGAGGTCCTGGCGACAACATGCAAATCCTCGCCACCGCTTTTTCTAACAAGGACAAGGGAGGAACCGATCGCCATGAACCGATGATCATGACCATCGGCTATGGCAAGGGCCGCGTCTTTCACACCCCAATGGGTCATGCGGATTACTCCATGGAGTGTGTTGGCTTTATTACCATACTCAAGCGTGGAACCGAATGGGCTGCAACGGGAGATGTCACGCAAACAGATGTACCTGAGGATTTCCCCACTGAGGACAAATCTTCACGACGTCCCTTTGAGTGATACCTGTCCTTGTCCGTCGGTCAAACTCTTCGGCCGGAGTTACTGCTTTTCCTTGGTATCGCTCTTTCCGTTACTTTCGTTTCTAGCCTTTTGAACCTTGCTGAATTCCTTGAATGACCGCTCGAACTTTCCGATCTTAGGGCGGATGTTGGTGACGCAATATGGCACATCAGGATGCTTGGCAAAGTAATCTTGATGGTACTCCTCGGCGAGATAAAAGGCTCTCAACGGCGAGACCTCGGTGACAATACGGCGTTGGAACGTCCGCTTCTTCTTGAATTCTTCCAGGATCTCTTCAATGATCTGTTTCTGTTCTTCATCGGCATACAGGATTACCGAGCGATAGCGTGTACCGTGATCGGGCCCTTGAGCATTGAGAAGGGTTGGATCGTGGGACTTGAAGAAGATGCGGACCAAGTCTTCATAGGAGATTATTTCAGGATCAAAGACGATGCGGCAGACCTCTGCATGTCCGGTTCGATCGGTTGAAACCATTTGATAGGTTGGGTTTGGCACAGTGCCACCGGCGTAGCCCGATTCGACGGATTGTATGCCGAGCACACGCTCGAACACCGCCTCGATACACCAAAAACACCCCCCGCCGAAGACGGCAATTTGTTGCTTGGGTACACCCTTGCCGTCTTTCCCATTCACTTGAGATGCGGAGTTCGATTCCTGCGCGAAACAAAACGATGCTTGACATAACACCATAACCGACATCAGTAAGGTATTATGTAGGCGAGATGATCGCGACCACAAGGAGCAAACGCTGAGGGGCATACTCGTTACCTCGTACGGGTGGATTATACGAACCTGTTAATCTCTTTCGATCGCATTGGTTGGAAAGAAGCCACCATCAGTATAGACGTTGGGCATCTGCCGAAAAAGCCGCAAGATCGAAAGCATCGACTGACTGACCCATAGCGACGCACTTGGTTGAAACCGCTATCAGAATGATGGGCGATTCGAGCCCGTCAACTTCCTTTCGGTCGTCGGTCCCACAGGAGACTAGGGTCGATCGCTCGCCCGTCGGTCATGGCATCGATCAGTTTCATAGCCAACAGGGGGGCCATCAAACTCCCTTTGCTACCCAGTCCATTGAGGCACCAAATATTCGGGGATCTAGGATGCGCACCGATCAAAGGGTGCCGATCGTAACTAGCGGGTCGAACCGCGATGCGATGCTCAAGGATTTCCGCACCGTCAGGCTCGAATTTCTCGCCAGTCATGGCCGTCCACCGCATGCATAGTTCCTCGCGCCACCTTCTGGCCGCATCATCGTGACCATCCGTGCTTAACGCATGCCGGTCATAGGTAGCCCCGAGAAGGAATCGCTTTCCTCCGAGAGGAACGATCCAGCCTTGATGGTGAAGGACACGATCTAACTGCACCGAGCGGCTTCGAATCATCAGGATATCTCCGCGCGCAGGGTGGAGCGGCAAATCGGAAAACCAACCGTTGGTCCGTGCTAGGTTACCCTGGCACAAAACAGCCCAGCGAGCGGTGAGTCCTAGACTGGGCACGACAACTTGATCCAAAGATGGCTGCAGATCTCGATCGATGTCTAGATAGGCGGAAACGAACAACTCTTCGGATTGCAGGACTCTGCGTGTGGCATCGAGATACCGCGGAACATCCAGTCTAGCGGTGGGTGCCATCTGAATACCACCGTGGGTTGCAAGCGACGTTGGGAGTTGGGCTTGCGTGATCGCATCGACGTCGATCGGATCTAGGTGGACCATCGCATCATCAAATTGTCTTCGAGCGTTTTTGCACTTCTGTTCGCAGAGCTTGGCTTCGTCCTGCGATACAAAGGCTCGCCAAGCTGGGGTGACCGACCAAAAGGATTGGCCGGATTCCTTCTCCACGCGTTGATACAAGGTGTCCGCCGCAGGAAAGAACTCAGGCCAACGCCACGATACCGCGAATCGCGAGCCTGTGACGGGAGTGACCAAACCTGCGGCAACTCGCGATGCACTATCGGGCCGAGGATCATCAATCACCAAGGTTCGCAACCCCTGAACTCGGCACTGCCAAGCCATGGCACATCCGGCGATGCCACCCCCGACAATCAATACGTCAACTGTTTCCAAATCTCAACTCGCTATACTTTATGGATAAAAAGTGATGTGCGGTTTGCCGTGTTTTGCGCGAGGGACTTAGAATAGGTATACTGCATGCAGGCTCGCATTGCAGTGTTGCATCGGCTCACGAATTCACAAAGCCCCAGAACGGATTGCTCATCTCTTGCAACCTTTTCGACTTGCTTGCCCAAACTGTTCCAGCCGAATTGTAGTGCGGCATGAGCATCTTGTCGGTCAGACGTTGCCCTGTCCCAAATGCAAACACCCGGTCCGCGTCGTCCCACCGGCAGATCCCTTGTTTCCCGCTCCGATACCCGAGGTCATGGGAGTTGGCAAAGGGGTTTTGCCACCAACGGTGAACTCCGATGCGATTACCAAAGCCGATCCTGCCGACTGGGATGTCGAAAACCTTACCTCGCAACCTTTTCAGGATCTCCCCTCCAACTTCTCCGAATCGGAACCCGTCGCACAGCCCACAGTGCTCGTTGCCAACAATGAGGTCGCTCCGGTTTCCAATCGCCGGCCGGACGATTGGGAAAGCCGCAATGTCGTTGCGAGGAGGAATATCCTGCTGGTGACTCTCGTCGCCGCAAGCGGGCTGCTTCTGGCCGGGATTGCTTTTTACGTCTTCGTCCGTTCCTTCGGGAAGCAGGCAGATCGCCTCGTCAATAATCCTGCCGTTGTCGAAAAACCGGATGCGGAAAAACCAGCAGAAAAGGGGGAAGTCAATCTACCGATCGAAAACCCACCCGAGTCGAAGAACCCACAACAGCAGCCTGTTCACGAAACAGCCACGCCTGAAACGAAACTGCCACTCAATCTTGTCCCAGATTCGGACCTTACAGGCGAAAACAAAGGCAAAGCAGACGAAAACAACGAAAACGATGCAAACAGTGATGCAGCAAACTCGAACACGCCCCCTGACGCTGCTCAAACTGCCGTCGAGGACAAGCTTCCCAGCATCTTCGAGGATTTCCAGCGCATGTTCGATGCGCCGAGTCGCGGCTCTTGGGATGACATCGGCAAATCCGATCGCACAGTCGAGAGCGACATTGCACTCGAGAATCGTGAGGTTCTTTTTCGCGAGGAATACTACCCTGACCCCATTCCCGTGACCGACTGGGCCGAACGATCCCAACGCAAGTTAGCCTCCGTAAAAACGCAACCGATGCCCCTACTTCGGTGCATCCTTTGGTTCAGCAAAGTCTCCAATACCGGCATCTCCGCCGATTGGTTGGAACTGCGGCTCGCCGGAGTGGATCTTGAAGAACCGATCGCCATCGAAGGCCAAAACGCATCCATCGGCGAACTTCTCGACCAGATCTGCCAACCGCGAGGATTGGAGGTGCAGATCGATGATGCTGGTTTTCCCCGTGTTCGACCGACACAAGATCGATTGATCGCCTTGGTTGCTGCCGACGGGATTCTCAATACCGACAAATGGACCAATGAGATCCCTGCACAAGATCGAGACAATTGGGTCCCCTTGGTGATCCGGATGCTCGACTTGACCCAATGTCGTTACGCCCAAGGTCGCGTGGAATGGACCGAGGAAGCCTCCATGTACGACCGCGCACGATTGGTTGCCGCATTACAGGGGTTGAAGCACGCTGCAGCCAATCCGCCTGTAGAAGTCAAAGTGCCTAACGACGCATTTGATTTCGGACGACCCGAGTCGTGGTGGAGGGTCCGTGAAAATGCCCAAGCAAAGATGCCGATGGACCGGATCGTCCACGAAGAGCGACCCGTTATTGATTTACTTTCGATGGCATGTGAACAATCCGGAATGCAGTTGGTGATCGACTGGCCCGCCGCTTGGTCCCACGGTTTGCACCCGTCACGAATGAGCCTTTCCATCCTGCGAGGTAGAACTCTGGAAGAGATTGCCAATCGCTACCTCGAAGACTACGCGCTCGACTTGGTTCCCTTGGATTCGACGACGGTACTTCTGACCACCGACAGGGTTCGGCGTTCGATAGAACAAGTGATCCCGATTCGGCTCGATCGCGGTATGAATATGGATGACATCAAGGGCGCGATACGTTTCCTGGTCCCGCGCGGCATCGATCAGCGTTCTCGATTCCGCTCGGAAACAGTGCCAGGAAATGATCAACTCGCACTCTTGCGGATTTGCCTACCCGCCTTAATTCATCTTCGAGATTCCGACTTGCAACGCGCGTTCGGCGTTCAGTCGCCAAATACAAATATCGATCGGGAATAACTGCTGCCGTCCTCGTTTATCGTGGTCACGCTGGACATTTCTCCGAGCTTCTCGATTGTTCGCCAAGCATTTACGATATCCCCAGGGCTCAAGTCAATCGTGAAGTCAGTAGCGAAAATAGAAATGGGCCGCAGATCGCCAAGCATCCCTTGCGACTGATCGGCACCATAACGGATCCATGGTGTTAACATCCTCGCGATTGCACCAAGATCGATCCACGCGGCTTTGGCCATGTTCTTGGTCGCATCGAATTGATCATGACCGATCGTCGGATCGGCGGCCGCTCGAACCGAGGCCGAGAGAGAATCCGAATACGACAGGAGCGACCATGCGGATTCAATGTCCAACCTAGGCATCATCGCCTTGGGTGCAGGGCAATCGTCTGGGATGGGATACCCCAACGTGACATAACCGTCCCTATCGAAACGTTGAGGTTCGGGCATTGCCATGACGGTCGGGGACGAATCACCCCAAGCATCGATCACCGAGCGGACGAGTCCTCCCCAGCCGCGAAGCGATTGAATCCAAGCTTGCTGGTCGCGAATGCCGATGAGTACTGCAACCTCGGGCATTGGAAGGGGTTCCGAGGAACGAGGTAGATTCGGATGCCATTGTTGACTTGTCAATCCGCCCGAACTGAGAATGAATGTGTGCTCACCATTCATGTTTGGGAGCGATTGGTTTTGCCACAGTTCGGCACCCTGAAAAAGAAACGGCCAAGCTCGATCAGCGATCGCAGGGAGCTCACCCAACTGCGGAGCAGGCAACTCTTCGCGCGGGATCGTTTTGAGGTCGTCCAGGCGTTGTTTGAGTCTCTGCACAATCGCGCGAGCGGCCTTGAAGTATTCAGGGTGTTCGGCAAGTTGGACATCCAATACCAGCAGCGGTTGATTTCCCCAATGCTTCATGCCGCGTAGAGGTGTATCGCCTCGGAATAATGCATTGACCGTTCGATAGTGGCCGAGTACTTCCCAGCGGTTTTCGCTGAGCAGACTGAGTTCCGTTGAACCTCGAGGATCCGGAATCATCGCTTCGATGGTCGAATCGATCCATCCTGCATCGTCGATGCAAGTCATCAGCCATTCACGATATTCTGAGTCATCCAAATCGTACGTTGTCGGCCTTACAAAAGTATTCGCGAGCTTGCTGAAAAAGTCCTTCAGCCCCAGCTCAAACGTCGCTTTCGCAAGCCGATCTGAAATGTATCGAATGCCGGTGATGTTCTGGTCTTGATAATCGCGAACCAGTTTCATCTCGGGATGGTTGAGCAGCGATGACTCGACGGCAACGGACGGGAGAGGCTCAGTGGAACCTCCCAAGGCCGCGACAAATCGGCCATCGAGAATGCCAAAGGTCAGGACGAGCGACTTTTCGGATAACACATCTCGAAGTCGGTCGCGCGATTCGGCATCAAAGATCTCGTTGGTCGGCACCGAGTCCCAGGGAATCAATGCGAAAGGGATCTGCCACTGCAACCTTGTACCCCGTTGATCATCGAGCCGGACCAGCGACTTGAGCGCTTGCCGAGCCTCGGGTCGCATGCCAAGCCCGAATCGCAGCAAGCCCTCGACTTCATCCACTTTCGATAATGCCCGCTCTTTGTCGGCAATCGAACCCGCCAAGATCAGTGTCGGCAGATTCCAGTCAGGCCCCAAGGTGTCGATCCACTCGTAAACCAACTCCGCTTTCTCGGCACTCGATATCGATGGGTCGCTCAATCGATGTGTTTTATGCTGAACGATAGAGAGCCGATGCATGAAATCCGATAGCATCCCGTCAGCTACGAAAAAAACGTCTTCCGATATGACATCCTTCAAAAACAGCAACGCATCCTGAGTATTGCGATTTTCGAAGACTGTGCGGACCCGAGATAGGTTGCCCCGGCGTTCTTTCCAGGCTTGTTGAAATTCCCTGTCCACTTCTTTCGACAAAGCTGAGTCGCGAAACCCGCGGAGTGCGGGTGACTCCCAAAGCTCCAACCACGGATCGAGCATTCGAAAACCGCCGATGTAGAGATCGACATCGCAGGATACCTGTGCGACCGAACGTTTCTCCAATTGGCCGAGAGCGGGCGCAGTAAATGTTGCGTTGGCCAGGATGAGCATCGCAAGGAAACTCATCCAGCCAAGTTGATTCGGCATACTGGCAAAGCGTCTCATGGTGTGTCCGTGATCGGGCAATGTGTTATGTTGAGAGGAATGTGTCAGTCAAGTCTCTAGCATACACTTACCCAACTCGGAATGTTATGGATCCCGTTAACGGCAACAGCGCATATCGCGAATCTTGGGCGTCGACTTGGGGCGAACGCATCGAGCGGTTTGTTGAGCAGCAGTTAGCCGATGCCGACTCAGGCCACGGGGTGGAGCATGTCGTGCGTGTTGTTGAAAACGCATTCGGGTTAGCGAATGGGACCGACGCGGATCTTGCAGTCTTGCTTCCGGCCGCTTGGCTGCACGATTGTGTGATCGTTCCGAAGGATTCACCTTCCCGCAATCAAGCATCCCGGATGGCCGCCGCTCGAGCCCGCCAATTCTTAACCGAGATCGCCTATCCCGAGGAGCGACTCGCCCCAATCGAGCACGCGATCGCAGCCCACAGTTTTTCTGCCCGTATCCCGTGTGAGACACTCGAAGCGAAACTGCTCCAGGATGCCGATCGGCTCGAAGCGTTGGGAGCGATCGGCCTGGCTCGATGCCTGATGACCGGAGGGGCAATGCGGCAACGGTTGTACGCTCCGGGTGAACCGTTTCCTATCGGCCGGCAACCCGACGACACGCAGCAGTCGGTCGACCATTTTTTCTGCAAGTTATTGGGTCTGCACCGCACGATGCAGACCGAATCCGGGAGGGCCGAGGCGGTTCGCCGCTCCCGTTTTTTGGTCGTTTTTTTGCGGCAGCTAGCAATCGAATTGGGATACTCGGTTTCCGAAGTGGACCGTAGCATCGAGAGTGCCCTAGCGGATTCGCCGGATCTTGTGTACATAATGGAGTGGAGCGGGGTGTAGCGCAGTCTGGCTAGCGCATCTGGTTTGGGACCAGAGGGTCGTAGGTTCGAATCCTATCACCCCGACTATCTTTCAAAATGAGCCCTTTGGCCAACAGGTCCAAGGGTTTTCTCATGGATGCGCTTCGACTTACGTCAACCAGCGAGCAGTTCAAACAGAGAATTTCGAGGATTCTTCGATTTTGCTACGTAATCCGTCTTAGAGAGAGTCCTACTCGTGCTCTGCAATCATGAGCGTGTCAATTTCAAACTCGCCCCAAGCCTTGAGAAAAAGGCTGAGCGGATCTGGCATGTCAAAGGGGCGACCATCAAGCGATGCGTAGTCGGCTTTCCACTCTAACTTTGCTCCGCTGTCACCTACGCATAAGATGCGGTCAGGGCCAACATCCACGGTCACCGTATGCCAGTCGGTTGTCGGAAAGAAATCTACGGGATATTCGATCATTGGTCTGGCTTCGGGGATTTTACTGCCGCTCCAGCCACCAGAGAGATACGCACCAAATTGTCTCCCTGAAAAAACAAGTGGGACGATCAATCCACCGTTGCGGCTTCGTCTTGCTCTCAAAGTAAACGTGTAGGCTCCCCTAGGTCTGTAATCGATGTGCAGGGCTGCTCCAACAGTCTCATTGACGCCACTTGGAGAAACAACAGACAGTACTCCGTCCGTCTTTGTCCACAGACCTCTGAAGGTATGCTTTGGAGGGTCGATCAGCGGCAACAGGTCCACGGTGCCGCTCTGAGGTGAAGCTGCGGGTGCAACGGGCTTCGTTGGCTCGACCGAGCTGTGAGTCAACGGCTGTTCTTGTTTTGCTGCTGTTTGGGGGAGCTCTTCCTCTGGTTCACTTACTGGGGCATTATTGCTTTGGTTGACTGTGTCCTTATTGGGATTATTCGGAGACAACTTCCACCAAGCCACGGTACCAAGACCGGCAGCAACCAGGGAACCAATCAGCAATGGCAAGAAGGCAGGGATCGAAGAGGAGCGATGGCCCGCCTCTAGGAATTCTCTCAGTGTTGCCACAATTTTGACAGTGGAGGGACGATCCTCAGGCCGAAGGGAAAGGCACTGCTCACAGAGGCTCTTGAGTTGTAATGGAGCGTCAGTCAGAGGCTCAGGCTTACCAGTGTTGATCTTGCGAATGGTCTCCGAAGACGTTTTGCTCAGGAACGGATGCTTGCCTGCAAGCAGTTCGTACAACATCACCCCAAAAGAGAAGACATCTGACTTGGGTCCCATGAGCTTGGACTCACCTTGGACCTGCTCGGGAGACATGTACGGCAACGTGCCTGTCAGTGGTTCGATCTGGTCAATTTCATCGGCATGGAACGCGATCCCGAAGTCAGAGACCATCGCTTGTTGGTCTTTGTTGATGATGATATTGCTCGGCTTGAGATCCCGATGAACAAGACCATTTCGATGGGCTACTTCAAGAGCCTCCGCCACTTGTTTCATCCAGTTTGCAATCTGACTTACGGAAGGCTTGGCACTGTAGGCAACATCCTTCAGGCTACGTCCTTCGACAAGTTGACTGACGATAAACACACGTTCCTCAAATCGGCCTACATCGTAGACAGTGATGACATGTGGATGATGTAGGCTAGCTGCTTTGCGAGCTTCAGTAAGCAATGTATCTGGATCGTTGCGATTCGGATTAGCGATCTTGAGAGCGACAGAACGAAGAAGCTCGGTATCCACAGCACGATAGACCGTTCCAAAACCACCTGATCCCAAGACTTCCTCGATGTGAAAACGGTTGGCGATCACGGTGCCGTTGGCGAGTGTTTCCGATGCGTAAGAGTCCCATGTGGATGTGAGCCAACGCATCCGCTTGAGCTTGGTGATTTGCTCAGACACGATCTGTTCAAGCTCAGGATGTTCAAAACAGATCTCCTTGGGAGTCAGGTTGAGCCCAATCTCGACGCCGTCTTCCCATTTGGTGACGAGGTCAGCGATGAGATCTGAGGTTTCATTGGGCATCGTGCGAGTCCTCCCTGATTGAGTCAGCCAGCAGCAACCTCGCTTGAGTCCATCTGCGCTTTAGTGTTGTAAGGCTGATTCCCAAAACCTCCGCTGCATCGGCTTGGGTCAGGCCGTTGTACCAAAGCTGCTCAACTACCATTTTGAGTTCAGTTGGTAAAGCTTCGACGCTTTCATGGAAGGACTCCCACTCGACCAACTTGGCAGGCTCTTCTGGATTGGCCGTTCCGGTCAGGATCTTTCCTGAGTCGCTGTGATGATTAGCTGCAAGTCCTTCAGGTCCGTAAAAATGTCGTGTAAGATCGATTAGTTCCCGCCGGATCTGTGTAGCTGCAAGTCCAAAGTACTGTTCAGGAGTCTCTGGCTTGACGCTGCTCAACGCCTTGTACAGCCTCAACGTAGCTGCCTGTAGTACCTCATCGGTATCGGACCAACGCTTCAGTCTGGGGTAATTCTTGAGCATTCTGCTGGCGAGCCTACGAAGCCGCTCGCAGGTCAGATCGAGTAGAGCCGCCTTGGCGTCCTCGGCACTGTCCTGCAAATCTACGAGCAGTTTATGGATGTCGGTTTGTGGTGGCATGAGTCGATTCTACCGGTCGCTACTCAGCCTTTGACAGGCGTTTCCGTGTCCAAGACGTAGGGAACTTCCATTCTCAACCGCAGTCGACCGGATTCCATGCTTCTGCCTCCCGAGAGCGGAAATGGTCGAAAAAATAGCTCAGAAATAAATTTTGAGCTACTTTGGGCGTGGCTTCCGCTTACGTACGTGGAGGTTTATCTTCACGCCCTATCCAAAAACATACGGCTGGTTGCGCAACTCAACTGACTGTGAACATACGTGAGTATCGACCAAAATGGCAAAGTGGTACGTTAAGCGGAACAATATGCAAGTTGGTCCTTTTGAAACAGCACAGTTGAAACAACTTGCTGTGGATGGCAAGATCAAGCCCGCTGATTTAATTCGACGGGAGGATCAAACCTCTTGGAGCAATGCATCCGATGTTAAAGGACTTATCGCCGGCTCAAGTGTCCAACCGACAGCATCTCCTGCTTTGCAGGCAACCGACGAACCAAATCGTAACACACCACCCCCGCTACCGATTAAGACACATTCCTTGTCGATAACGGAAGCCCAGATAACATTGGCGAGGGCCTTACTGTATGCAATCTTCGGATCATTGATCGTAATTAGCTTTTGTCCCAGTACAGTCTTAATCGACGAGGAAGGCCTACCCACTATATCCGTGGGCTTCGCTCTCTCTACGATATTGAGCCCTATTTACATCATCGCGGACACGGTTCTGCTGGTTCTGTCGTGGCGTGCACTGCCTCCGTCAAAACGTCCTTTCAAGCTTCAGCCAGCAGTAATTGTGGCAATGACATTTATTCCTTTCATCGGCTACGTTGCATACTTTTTCGCATATGGAGCGCTTGGTGCCGCATGGTGCACGGAAGGAACTGAAGCAAGAGCGAAAATGGACCAGAAGCGCCTAGAATCACTTCGATGGGTGGGCTATCTCTTAGCCGGTTGGCTCGGCTTTCTATGGGTTATGTACTGGTTAAGCGAGATAGCTCCCTTTGCAGAATTCGATATGTCGTGGTGGAGCAATCCAATGGCCGAAGGCAAACGCAGGGCGAGATTCCTTGAACGGTGGTTGTCACCAAACGGCCTAATGACTATTTTCCTGGCACTTTGGTATCATGGTTTTTATTCGTCGCAAATCATTCTCTGGAATCACTTAAGAGGCAAAAGCCAAGACAACTCGGTGTTATCTAGCCAGTAATTAGCGTTCAGCATGAGTGACAATAATCACTAAAACGTGAAGTCATTCCCCCTCCAATTCGCTTGGTAGCAATGATCAGTGACGCTTCTTGCTCTTCCATGTACCGCCGTACTGATACAGTGGATTCCCAGGCTTCACACACTCGAGACAAGCCGGGCAGACAAATATCCAGCTGCGAGACTCGTCGATGCGGACGCGATAGAGGACCTCCTCGGTTCTCTGACAACGATCGCATGCTTTGATGCGAATCCGTTTGATGGGCAACTCAATCACCCCTTTTGGCTAGGACATCGAAACCGACCCACTTCGAATCCTCGTTTAGCAACGTGCTTCGTCTTGCGTCCTGCAGTCCGCGCTCTCCATAGCCGGAACGAAGATGCATTCAATTCCCGTCGCATCAAATGGATCACTTGGCCGGGAGTCAAGCCGAACTGACGTCGGATCGCATCGAAGCTGGTCCGATCCTCCCACGCCATCTGAATGACGCGGTCGGTTTCCCATTTTGCAAGATTCAAGTCTGCTGTCTTCATCGATCGAATTCCTGCTCGCGATACATTTCTCCAATAGTGGACCGCATTTCGTGAAGCTGCTTAACACAGCGATTGCCTCGATACACGAATGGCTGGGTACTTCGATGAGCGGACATGGGCATGTTCCCGCCTCCAAATAATTCAAACCGCCGATCGGCGACGGACTGTATCAACGACCTGCGTTTCCGCGTTGCCTTGAGCCTGTCTTGGATTCCTTACCCACCGACACGGGCGCTCGGTACCTGCAAATACTGTGAGCTTATTCATCAAACCCCATGATTTCGCAAGCTATCTTGCGAACTTACATCACCCTGCATGCAACCCATGCAGAGCTCTCCGCCGGATGATAGAATTGAAGCTCGAAAGAGCCTTCATTATCCGCCCCGGGACTTTTGCGCTATGTCCCAGCAACCTAGTAACGACGATCCTACGAATCCACCAGCTACGACTCCCCCAGCGACGAGCCCAGCTCTGTACGCGACGACTGCCCCGTATCAAGACAACACACCGAAATCTTTTGATCGATATCGCGTCGTCTCCATGCTCGGTAAAGGAGGCTTTGGTGCGGTCTATCGCGCCGTCGATGACCAACTCGAGCGCGATGTTGCCATCAAAGTCACCCTTGGCTTGTTGCTTGATCCTTCCATGCGCTGCCACCCACGTGGCACCCACCTAACGACCTCTGCTTGTAAGTACTGCGGAAGCCCTCAAGCCCAACCCTTCTCCCCGGCGGGCGTGCGAGCCCAACGCTAGTTGAGGAAGCTTTGCCTCCAGTGGCACAAGGCAACCGCGGGCCACCTGAACCCACGCCCGTCGCAAAGCCTCCGAGCGTGCCACCCAATATCTGATCATCGCCCGATAGCGTTGTCGCAACGCCCAGAATGCCAGTCACACCAGATCATCTTCAACAGGCTTTGGCGTACGTTGCGTGTTGGAAAAGTAACCGAGCAGGCCACCCGCAATCGCGCTGGTCAAATGGCCGTCCCAGGATACATGCTCGCCGACTGTCGGGAGAACGCCTGACAAAAGCGTGCCTCCATACAAAAAACCAACTACGAGCGCTGCCAATGCAGGCCCGAACCGACCTTGGCGGAATCCCGCGGCCATCATGTATGCGATCAACCCGTAGATCAATCCACTAGCGCCGACATGCATGGCTGATCGACCAACGATCCATAGCAACAGGCCTCCCAGAAGAACAATCTGCAAAACAATCCACCAACCATCGCGCTGCGTTACGAGCAGCATGCTCAGAAGGATCATCAGTGGAATAAAGTTGCTCAACAGATGGCCAAGGTCCGCATGCAGAAACGGCGAAAAAAGAATGCCCCAAATGCCATTCAAGCTTCGCGGGAGAATCCCCCATTGATTGAGATCGGCAGGCAATAGCCAATCGGCGATAAATACCAGCCAAAGCGCAGCTCCAAAGACCCCCAACCTAACTCCCGCCAGTTTCAGTTTCTCAAGACTCGACGATGCCATGTTATTCTTTCCAATCTAATCTATACGATCCGTGGACCGCACGACCCGTGCGTTGCCATGCCTGTGCACCTAAGCTTAACTCTGCTGAATACTCTCGCAGAATTAAATTCGCGTCATCCGCTATTTCCTCGGCTATTCTAACTAGCTAATCTCGCTCGATGGAAAAGGGGCGTTCTCTATCACGCTGACGTCCCTTGCATACGCCAGCGACCGGCGTTCGTATGCCAAATCAGCAATAAGGTAGCTAGCTAGATGATTCGTAGATTTCTCATGGCTATATTCCTGTGTTTAGCTGTCATTTCTACCGTCCGCGCCGAGCTTGGCCCGCAACTTAAGATCGGAGAGCAGGTGCTGCAGCTCAACGGGGCGGGCGTACGAACCAAAACCCTCGTGCAGATTTACGAGAGTGGTCTGTATCTCTTGAAACCGACCAAGGATGCAAGCGTGGTCTTGGCCGCAGACGAACTGATGGCCATTCGGGTCCGGATCGATCACCTCCGGGTTTGTCGGCCGAGCATCGCTCGTTTCGTCTCTTGAGGAGGGGTTGGCTCGTTCCAACAAAGGAAATACTAGTGCATACAAACGGGAGATTGAGCAATTGCAGCAGATGCTTCGAGATGAGGTCAAAAGGAACGACGTCTATGATTTCGTGTATGTGCCAAACAAAGGGCTTCACGTCTTGAAGAACGGAAAATCGCAAGGAGTTATTCCCGGCTTGGAGTTCAAGCAAGCCTTCTATGGTATTTGGCTTTCCGATACTCCAGTCGACAAAGACCTCCGCCAAGCGATGTTGTCGGGCAAATCGGGTTCGTACTAAGTTTGTTCGATTCGCGTTGCACATACCTGGATCTTGGAAAAGGTATGCTGAGTAGGAGATGACATGGAGCATTGATCAGCTGGGTGGCACGCTCGGAAGCTTCGCGACGGGCGTGAGGTTTCGATCGGGCATGTCACCATCTCCTGACATCAAGCAAAGCTTTTTGCGGATAC
>JAGWWZ010000219.1 GCA_018970165.1 Planctomycetota bacterium
GTACGGGATTTTCGGTGCTCGGAGCAATCATAGCAGCGGCGTTCAGATGGTTCGTTGCGATGGCAGCGTCAGTTTCGTCGCCAACAGCATTGACCTGCGAGTCTGGCGGGCATACGGCACTCGCTCGGGCGGCGAAGTAATCAACGATGACATTTAGTACACACTCATTTCTTGTAGCAAAGGAAATTTCCATGAAGACGATTCGAATCGCAAGCTTTCTGATGGTCGCGATGGCAGCACGGTTCCTGCAAGCGCACGACACGTGGGTTCAGTCCGGCCCCTTGGTCACTCGGTACCAGGATGTCGTCCACATCGATTTGATGCTCGGCAACCATGGCAACAATCACCGAGACTTCAAGTTGGCGAGCAAGATCACGTTAACCCCATGCACACTCGAGGCGATTGCACCTGATGGAACCAAGATCGACTTGAAACCCCGTTTGACCGATATGGGCTCGGCGGAGAAGGAAGGTTTCTGGAGCGCGCGGATGATTGCGGATCAGACCGGGATTTATCAAGTTGTCCACACCTTGGATACCTTGCATGGCAAAACGCGAGCGATCAAGTCGAGCAAAACGTTCTTTATCTCGTCCAAGTGTTTTGGGACGATAACAACTCAGGGTGCGGATCGCATCACCCCTATCCAGCGAGGCTTGGAGTTGGAACTGATCACGCCAGTCGAGGCGATCGCAGCCAAGCATGAGATTCGTTATCGCGTTCTTTGGAATGGCAAACCTCTGCCGAACGCGACTGTTGCGTTTGTTCCTCGAGGGGCCGTACTCGCCGAGGGGAAGGATAGCCAACACGAAAAGGAGACGGATGCCAACGGCTATGTTGCGTTCACCCCGTCGGAAGGGAATCTTTTGCTGGCGGTCGTCCACCATTTGGCCCCCGACGAATCCGGTGAAGGCTATGACAAGACGCATTACGGTGCGACCATGGTCTTGCCAGTCCCTCAAATACCGTTCGTAAAGTAACGGATCAAAAAAACAAACTCAAGATTCAAAATAGGTCGTACTAAATTACATCTGTTGATGTATTCGCATCCGTTGATTGCCTCTACTCCTCTCGTACTCGAAAACCATCGAGTGCGAGTATTGGTGCAGGACCCGGTTCGGGTGGCACACCCAGAGGCTCTGCGATGGGTGTGAGTTCAGATGGGCACGTTACCATCGGATCAGCCACCCTCTGACGATGACAGCAACGGTAGCTACAGCATGTGAAATGTGCTTGCTACTTTGGGAACCGATTAATGGGGCGGCTACGCCTTTGCTGTTGCTTCGCGGCGGTAGAGGTAGGGATTGAGGCTTGGGTCATTGTACATTTTCATCTGCCGGTAGGTGCGATGGCGTTTGGTTCCCGCGTAGATATCTGCGAGCAGTTCGCGGAGGGATTGCGAGAGGTCGGCGAATTGCAATCGACAGACCGCGATGCGATGCGTGACCTTGTCGATGTGGGCTTGATCGATATCGGTTCGTTCGAGTTGTTCATTGAGATGATATATCCGGAGGGCCATGATAGAGAGTCGGTCGATGGCGCTGCCGGGAGTTTCGGTGTTGAGTCGAGCATCGGGTGCGAGCGTGACATTTTTGTTCTGTAGATCTTCGGTGATCCAATCGTCGATTCGTTCAATCCAATCGTTGCGTTGTTGATTGTATTTATCGATGGCTCGTTTGACACGCGCGATATCGGATTCCGAAACATCGGGGGAGCGGACGATATCCTCTTCGTGCCATAACAAGTAGTTGAACTGGTGTTGTTGGCAGACGATAGGGAGAACCGATTGCGGGGAATGATTGGGATCGCCATAGGGATGATCGATCGGTTCTCGGTGCCAGCGTTCGACGGTTTCGACATGCAGTTGGTTGATCGCGGCGACATCGATCATGGTTTGATTCTCTTTCGTGGCGAGAGAGCGGATTAGGGTTTTTCTTCCATCGCGCATGTGCATACCAGATGGCCACAACCGGGACAACCTCGACCATATTTCTTTTGGACGGCGGCGGTCAGGTCGATCTCAGCGACGTTAGCGATTGTGGTGAGCCAGGCGAGTACATCGGCGAATTCTTCTTCGAGGTTGTCGCGGTCGTTACCCGCGCGGAGCGCGGCGGCCAGTTCTCCCATTTCTTCCATGAGCCACATGAACGTACCCGAGACACCCCGTTGGGCATCTTTTTCGTAATACATGTTACGGATAAGCGTTTGGAAATCTCGGAAGGAGATGTCGTCGTTGGGGGGGAAGGCCATTGGACTTGGCAGATTTCTATAGTAGGCAGTGAAACGGAGGATCCGCCAGAATGCTTCTGGACGGACATGGCTGATGAACCAGCTAACGCAGGATTTTAGCGTTCTACCCCCGGCTTGACTTTTGAATTTAGAAAATGAGTGAAATCGCTATGATTACCCATTCGTCCACCCAAACTATCGAAAACCCCTCCGACGAAAACGATTCCTCGGCAAATACCGGTTCACCGGCAAGCCCTTCCCAATCGTCGCGGGCCCATTCCTCGAGGACTCCCAAAACTGTGCAACCGAAAAATGGCAATCGCAATCCGGTAGATCATGCCCGTATTGAGCAAGCGGTTCGGGAGATTTTGATCGCAGTCGGCGAGGATCCGGATCGGGAGGGGTTGCTCGAGACCCCGGCACGGGTGGCCAGGATGTACGCAGAGGTCTTTTCAGGGCTTCACAAGGATCCGAGCATTCACCTAAAGCGTGTCTTCACCGAGAATTACGACGAAATCGTGCTGGTGCGAGACATCGAGTTCCACAGCATGTGCGAGCATCACTTGTTGCCGTTTTCGGGGCGAGCCCACGTCGCCTACCTCCCTAATGGCAAGGTGGTGGGTTTGAGTAAATTGGCGCGGGTGGTGGACGAAGTATCCCGCCGTCCGCAGGTTCAGGAGCGGATGACCGAGACGATTGCGAACATGGTAGAGGAAGCGTTGGGGGCTCGCGGGGTGGCGGTCATGATCGAATCGACCCATTCCTGCATGACCATGCGAGGGATTCGCAAGGCGGGGGCCTCCTGCACGACCAGCGCGATGCGAGGAATTTTCCGAGAGAATCTCTCCTCACGTGCCGAAATACTAGGCTTGATCATGAACCCGGGGCGCTGAAAAGTCGTCTTGCGGTAGCGGGTCGCGTCAGTACACTAGTGCGACTCGCTTTCGAGCGTGGCCTAGCTTCGCCGGCGTAGCTCAATTGGCAGAGCAGCTGATTTGTAATCAGCAGGTTGCGGGTTCGAGTCCCATCGCCGGCTCTTTCGAGTGCCGGTTCGTGGCAAAACCGCCAGCGAGATCGAGATCGAGATAACGTCCGACAAAACGATTATGGGAGGTTGCCCGAGCGGTTAAAGGGGACGGACTGTAAATCCGTTGGCTATGCCTACGTAGGTTCGAATCCTACACCTCCCACTATACCTTCGAGGGAGAGTTTTTCTGAAAAAGAGAGGTTTTCTGAGAAGGTGATCGAAGACGGATCAGACGGATCAGACGGATCAGACGGATCAGACGGATCAGACGGGCCTAAACGGGCCGCGAATTGCGGGTGTAGCTCAATGGTAGAGCAGCAGCCTTCCAAGCTGAATACGAGGGTTCGATTCCCTTCACCCGCTTTCCCAAACCAAACCTGGTAATATGCTGCTGTAGCTCAGTTGGTAGAGCACTTCCTTGGTAAGGAAGAGGTCATGGGTTCAAGTCCCATCAGCAGCTTTATCCCGGCGGGCGGTCGAGACAAGCGATGCGATTCAGCATTGCATGTTTATCGACTTTGCTTATGCTTTCGGGTAATCGTCGGGTTGTTGACTTGTTGCGATCGCGATTTGACTGATGGCGTTAGTAGCGAGTTGGCTTCAGGCGAGGGATTACATGTGTGGTTCGTTGAGTTGCACGTGGGCTGATTCTCACGGCGACAGTTTTCAGGGTTTTTATTTGTAGGTGTTGTAGTTAAACATGGCCAAAGAGGTATTTGAACGCAAGAAACCCCACTGCAACGTTGGAACGATCGGTCACATTGACCACGGCAAGACCACCACAACCGGCGCCTTGCTAGCGGTTCAAGCCGCCAAGGGATTGGCGACTCCCAAGACGTATGCGGATATTGCCAAGGGTGGTACGGTCCGCGACGCAACCAAGACGGTTACGATCGCTGCATCGCACGTGGAGTATGAGACCGAGAATCGGCACTATGCCCACATCGATTGCCCGGGTCACGCCGACTTTATCAAGAACATGATCACTGGAGCCGCCCAAATGGACGGCGCGATCCTTGTGGTGAGCGCTGCTGATGGTCCGATGCCCCAGACCAAGGAGCACGTTCTCTTGGCTCGCCAAGTGGACGTTCCTGCGATTGTTGTTTTCCTCAACAAGTGCGACCTGGTCGATGACGAAGAGTTGCTCGAGTTGGTCGAACTCGAAATTCGCGAACTGCTCTCCAAGTATGGTTTCCCAGGCGAAGAAACTCCAATCATTCGCGGCAACGCCAAGGCCGCTTATGACAGCCCAGCTGACCCCGCTGCATCCAAGTGCATCACGGAATTGTTGGCTGCGGTGGATGCATTCATCCCGCAACCTACTCGCGATGAAGACAAGCCGTTCTTGATGGCGGTCGAAGACGTGTTCAGTATTGAAGGTCGTGGTACCGTTGCCACGGGCCGGATCGAGCGCGGTGTTGTCAAGGTTGGCGAAGAAGTCGAAATCATCGGCTTGATGGAAGAAAAGAAGAAGACGACCGTCACCGGTGTTGAACAGTTCCGCAAGGAAATGAAGGAAGGTCGCGCTGGGGACAACGTCGGATGCTTGCTCCGTGGTGTGAAGCGAGAAGACATCGAGCGTGGTCAAGTGTTGGCCAAGCCCGGCAGCATCACCCCGCACAAGAAATTCGAAGCCGAAGTCTATTGCTTGAGCAAAGACGAAGGTGGACGTCACACTCCGTTCTTCTCGGGCTATCGTCCTCAGTTCTACTTCCGAACAACAGACGTGACAGGGACTGCCAACCTGATCGGCGCTGAAATGTGCATGCCGGGCGACAACGTTCGAGTCACCGTCGAACTTCAAAAGACGGTCGCAATCGATGAAGGAGTACGTTTCGCTATTCGCGAAGGTGGCAAGACGGTTGGTTCCGGTGTTGTGACCAAGATCGTCGAGTAGTCGATCTCGCATACGGCAAAGGATCCGAGACGGATTAGTCTTGGGTCAATGAAAATTTGACGCATCGCAGAGTCAACCGGTTCTGCGGTGTTGTCGTTAAAGGGGTGTAGCTCAATTGGCAGAGCACCGGTTTCCAAAACCGGGGGTTGCGGGTTCGATTCCTGCCGCCCCTGCTGGCGACTGCCGCAGGTAGCCTCCTAAAACATTTTTGACTTACAGCATAGTTATCCAATAGCGTTTTGATTCCACATCTCTCCCACCTTCTGCCTGGATAGTCATGGCTGCGGTTACTGACGAAACCCTGAACCGTTCCTTGGGAAGCGAACTCCTGACCGGAACGCTTTACAAGCAAAAACAAGGACGGATCGTTCGCCAGCTGACTTGCTTGGCGATTTGGTTGGCCTGTTGGCTGGGAGGTTGGCAACTGTTCGAAGCCATGCGCGCTTGGGGTACCCCGGCTGCCTCGGGCGAGAACGCAGGCTTCTGGCAATCGGCGCGTTATTGGTTGCCGTTTACTTTGGTGGCGGCAGGTATGTGGTTCGGCTACCGGTTGGTCAACTGGCCACGGTTCGCGGATTTTCTCATCGCCGTGGAAGCGGAGATGAGCAAGGTTTCGTGGCCGACAAAAACTGAGCTTTACAGAGCGTCCATGGTCGTTATATTCACTATGGCATTTTTGGCGATATTGCTCTTTTGCTATGACGCGTTCTGGCAACTGCTGTTCGATATCCTCAAAGTTAGTTGATTTTTTGGCGGGCCCGCCAAGATGACTTAGTCGTTGCGGCAGGCCAAATCGCCAGGAGATTGACCAGCGGTCGTTTGGCGATCGGCATGTGTACCGAGAGAAATGACTGTTTGGTGATTCGTCCGTACTGGCGC
>JAGWWZ010000220.1 GCA_018970165.1 Planctomycetota bacterium
GGATAGCTAACTATGGAAAGGATAAACGCTGAAAGCATCTAAGCGTGAAGCCCTCTTCAAGACTAGGTTTCGTAGCAGTAATGCGAAAGTCCCCTGGTAGACCACCAGGTTGATAGGCTGGATGTGTAAGCATCGTAAGGTGTTCAGCTAACCAGTACTAACGGACGAACGCTTGATCATCGGTATTTCGTTCTCCACTCGAGACGCGATACCGAATCATTTCTCTAAGCAATGCCATAGACCAATCCAACATTAGGGCCATGCAGGCTATCGCTTGCATGGTTCTCTCCCGGTGACCATATCGGAAAGGATCACCTGTTCCCATCCCGAACACAGTAGTTAAGCTTTCCGAGCCGATGATAGTGCCCACCAGTGCGAAAGTAGGTATTGCCGGTTTTTTAAAAAACCTCGCGAGAACGCAAGTTCTCGCGGGGTTTTTTTCGTTTCAGTGATCGACTCCAACGTAAAACCCCTTATCTCTGTCCCAACCGATTCGGCAACCATGGATCAGGGTTGAGATCAATCGGATGATCGCGACCTTAAATGCGTTTGCGCTCCCTTGCATGCCCATTCGTCCGGAGAGTCGTACTCAGTGCAACGGTGCTCGTACGCGACTCGTCCCAGGCTGCGTCGAGACGAGTACGATGAAAGCCTTGGGCCCCCGTCGTAGAATTGACGCCCCGGCATCCTCCAAGCACACTGGATGGTTCATCGTCAACGAGTATCCCATCCTTGGAGCAATGCGATTCATCTCATGAGAATCTCCTTCGGTTTTGTTGGTCTGAGCTTCGTCGTTCTCCTATGGCACTTGCCAGCCGTCTCGCTCGCGCAGGATCCCGCTGCAACACCGCCCCCCGCACCGGTCGCAATGCCTGCAGATGTGCCGGTTGCTGAACCGGCTGTCGAGCAACCTAAGACCCTTGCCGATCGGGTCGATTCAGGACTGGTCGGAGCCTTGAAATTTCGCAGCATCGGACCCGCATTCATGGCTGGCAGAATCGCCGACATCGCCCTCGACCCCAAACAGCCTAACATTTGGTACGTCGCGGTCGGGTCGGGCAATCTTTGGAAAACCACCAATGCCGGAACTACCTTCACGCCGATTTTCGACGACAAACCTTCCTACTCGATCGGTTGCGTGACCATCGATCCTCAACATAGCGATACCGTTTGGGTCGGCACCGGTGAAAATGTCAGCGGGCGGCATGTGGGGTTCGGCGATGGTGTCTACCGAAGCAAAGATGGCGGCCGCTCGTTTGAAAACCTCGGCCTCGAGCAAACTGAACACATCAGCAAGATCCTGATCGATCCTCGCGATTCGAACATTGTGTTTGTGGCTGCTCAAGGCCCATTATGGTCCGAAGGTGGCGAACGCGGGTTGTTCAAGTCCGCCGACGGAGGTGCGACTTGGAAAAATGTCCTCAGCAAAGGACCCTACACAGGTGTCACCGATGTTGTGATCGATCCGCGCGATCCGAACACCATGTATGCCGCGACCCACCAACGGCACCGCACCGTCTGGGCGCTTCTCGACACTGGCCCAGAATCCGGCATCTACAAATCGACCGACGCAGGAGAGACATGGCGAGAACTGACTCAGGGTCTACCTGGTGGCGATAAAGGAAAAATTGCCCTGGGTGTATCGCCACAACAAAGTAATGTCGTCTATGCAACGATCGAACTTCCCAACCGCAAGGGAGGATTCTATCGAAGCGAAAATCATGGCGAATCGTTCGAAAAGCGAAGCGACTTTGTATCCGGAGGGACCGGTCCCCACTACTACCAGGAGATCTATCTCGATCCCCATCGCTTTGATGTGATCTACCATGCAAACGATACGCTGGTGCGCAGTCTCGATGGAGGCCGCACCTTTACGCCGATCGAAGGGCGTTCCAAGCATGTCGATAACCATGCGGTTGTCTTCCATCCCACCGATCCGAATTTCCTATTGGTAGGATGCGACGGCGGCGTCTACCAATCCAACGACTTCGCGAAGTCCTATCGATTCTTCCCGAATCTGCCGGTAACGCAGTTCTACAAAGTCGATGTCGATTACGATCTACCCTTCTATCACGTAGTCGGAGGAACCCAGGACAACAACACCCAGTATGGACCCTCTGCCACAAGGTATGTCCAAGGAATCGCCAACCAGGATTGGCAAGTGGTCCTAGGTGGCGATGGCCACGACAACGCGATCGACCCGACCGATCCGAATATCATTTACTGCGAAGCCCAGCAAGGATTTATCCACCGCTACGATCGCCGCACAGGTCAAGCGGTCGATATCAAGCCGCAACCACCTGCTGGGGAAGAAAGTTTTCGCTTCAATTGGGATTCGCCAATTTTGATCAGCCCCCACAACTCAAAGAGGATCTACTTCGGCAGCCGCAAACTGCACCGCAGCGACGATCGCGGCGACTCCTGGATCACGATCAGCCCCGATCTATCGAAAGGGATCGATCGATGGACGTTGCCGATCATGGGTCGTGTTTGGGGTATCGATGCAGGGTTCGACATGCTCGCGATGAGCGCTTACGGCAATATCACCTCGGTCAGCGAGTCACCATTGGTCGAAGGCTTGATCTATGTTGGCACCGATGATGGGTTGATCCAGATCACGGAGGACGGGGGTAAGACCTGGCGCAAGGTGGATCGCTTCTTCGATGTCCCCGAGGGAGCCTTCGTCAACGACGTCAAAGCCGACCGCCATAACGCCGACACCGTCTACGCGTGCCTCGATCACCATAAAACTGGAGATTACAAACCCTACGTCATCAAGAGTACCGATCGCGGCAAGACCTGGACCTCGATCGCAGCGACATTGCCCGAGCGACATCTGGTGTGGCGCATCGAGCAGGATCATGTGCAGCCGAATTTGTTGTTCTTGGGCACGGAGTTCGGAGTCTTTGCATCGGTGGATGGCGGCAAGAAGTGGTTCAAGTGCTCCAGCGGACTCCCGAACATCCCGGTTCGCGATCTCGCGATTCAAAAGCGGGAAAATGATTTGGTGGCCGCGACCTTTGGGCGTGGCTTCTACGTGCTTGATGATTACTCCGCGCTGCGCGAGCTCACGGCGGAGCGACTCGACAAGGAATCGCATTTATTCCCGGTGCGGCGGACATGGTGGTATGCACCAATCGATCGACTTGGAGGGATGGGAAGTCGCGAAGGGTTTCAAGGGGACAGCTACTTTGTCGCGGACAACCCGACGTATGGAACTGTATTCACTGTCCATTTGAAGGAGTCCTTCAAATCTCTCAAGGAGACCCGTGCCGAGGCAGAGCAAAACGCGAAGAAGGAGAACAAGGATGCCAAGGTTGCTTCGCTTGCGGATCTCGAGAAGGAAGCGGAGGAATTGGTCCCGATGCGATTCATTCGGATCACCGATGCAGCCGGTGCGTTCGTTGCTCGCGTGCCGTTGCCTAAGGATAAGGGGCTACATCGAGTGGCGTGGGATCTCAAGAAGGCTCCGTTACGAGGAACTGGCCTTCGCCCGATCGCGTTCCCCGGCAATTACACGGCGGTAGTGATGCTGTGGGATGGACAAAGCGTTAAGTCGATATCGGAGCCCGTCTCGTTTAGTGTCGAGCCGATGGTGGATCCGTCGATGCCACCAGTCGATCGTCAGCAAGCCCTGGAGTTCCAAAATCAAGTGGTAACGCTGCAGAACCGGCTCGAGCGATCGGTGAAGAAATTGAAGCGAGGCATCGAGCAACTTGAGGAGTCCGAGGAAGTGGTCAAGGATAGCACTCCGGAGTTGGGTACTGTTTGGTCAGAGATTCGGCAAGCGACGCTTGATGCCAAGAAACTGGACAAGCAATTGCAAGGGAACCCCATCCTCGGGGAGCGTTACATCGAATCGGTGCCTTCGCCTGCGGAGCGATTGAATGCGGTACTGTCTGGGATGATGTCATCGACGCATGGACCGACCAAGACGCATCGCGAGCAATTCGAGATCTGCAAGAGCGAGATCGACGCTGAGGCACCTCGTATCGATGCCTTGGTCGACCAAACGATCACTGCGATACGTCAAAAACTGATCGCGATGGGCTATGATCTGCAAGTACCGTAAAGTGTAGAGCAAGTTGTCCCAACTGCTTTCGGTTAGTCATCCGCGCGGGTATCAGCCAGTTATTAACGGGCAGTCTTCGTTTCGATGGGGTTCGTGTTTCGATGGGGTTTGTCGTTACCCACGCCCGTCGCAAAGCCTCCGAGCGCGCCACCCGTGCGTAAATCAACTTCGGCGCAGCTGCTTGTTAAAATCTTTCTCCATCTACTTTTCATCACCGTTTACCCGTGTTCATTAGCGGTTTAGTCCTCTTGTCTCCGAAAATTTTTGCTTCCCCCATTTGTGCCCCACATTTTTCGCCAATCTGACCGCAGATTGCATCCCTAGCCTGCGCGACGTGGTGTCCTTTTTGTTTCACAGCTTTTGTTACCTGGGACAAAATCGATCATAGCAATAGCTATCAATCACAACATTCACGAATCACGCTCTGCGATGAACACCACAGCGATCGGATGCTGGCAGTGATGCTTGGTCGTGTTTGTGTATCGCTTCCACCACCGCAGTAACAAAATCAATATACTTTTGGGAGAAAGATCTGTTAGTTTCGCCGTTTACAGGAGGGCTTCGACCATGCACACGGACAACGATTCATCGACACTGGTCGTATTGGATTCAACAGGATGCTTGATCGCGGAGGCGATTGATAACGATACTGCCTTAACGATTCTCGCGTTGATCTCGGACGACCCATCGACGTGGGAAGAGGCGCTGAGCGTTTGGCCTCGTTACCGTTCTCCGTCCGTCTGCGAGTATCCCAGCTCACTGCCGTTGGAGGATCGGGAATCGCAAGGGGTCGCTGCAACTTTGTCGCGTGCCGATGCTTGGGCCGTCATCGACTTTGAGAACAAACGCGTTTTCACAGGAGGACTGTTTCCGGAACTGGGGAGGGACGTAACCCTGAAAATGACCGACGACGAGGATGACAATGACGCATGCTCCGTCAGTATTCACCTGCCCCCTTGGTGGGAATTTCATGAAAACGTAGAGGTGAACAGACTCAATCAAGCTCGCGTTTCGCAGATTACCAAGCCGAAGGTGAACCGCGAGATCCTCTATGGGGAACCCTTCTTAGCGGATATTGCGTCGAGGATACTCAGTATCGCAACGAGCGATGCATGGCGAAATTGCCGTATCATCGATGGTAGACGCGCCGTTCGTTCCTTCACCATCGAGGTGCATCGCGACTGGCTGATGACACCCCGTGAAGATTTGGATGGCCGTATGCCGCGTCAGTTATTGCACGGGGCGATTCAGTGGAGCGACTCGGTGGTGTGGGGGCAGCAACTGCGATGCCAAGACGGCGAACCGCTGGTCGCCGTACCGGATGATTGGGAGGGCTTCGCTACCGCTCCGATGGGAAGCCAGGAGATGTGCATGTACTTCGACCTGTGCCGAGAAATAATCGGAGCTGGCTGGCACTGGTGCCAAACCCATGAGGGATCGCTCACAAAGGAACCTTTGGAATCGCTCCATGCCCAACTGATCCAGTTTCTTCGCGATGTGAAAGAGGAGTGGCTGAAGAATCCTATTGAAGAAGGAGCACCTCCGAGCTTCGTCATCGAGTGCGATCAACGACGTGTTCCCTGGGGTGCGGGAGTTGCCATCGAGGGTATCGACATCGAGGGGAGTGACTCAGTGCCGAGCGAACAGCATATCCCGGACTGCGATTGCCCGATCTGCGCCATGATGGCCGATGGGATGTTCGGCGTCAGCTTCACCAGTATCGACGGACATCATTTGGAGTTGGATGGCGAGTTCGCTTTCTCGATGGTCGAGACACGCGAGGAATGGGAGGAAGAACAGGGTGAATATGGTGACCCCGACGATGATTCCGAATGGGATGAAGATGAAACCGACGAAGATCAAGTTGTAGATCCAGACCCCGACGAACCATTCGCATCCGCATGGTCGGGTATCAAGCACGATGGTCCGATCCCTGGA
>JAGWWZ010000221.1 GCA_018970165.1 Planctomycetota bacterium
TTTTAGGTCGCGACTCTGTTGCAGTTGCTCAACGGCTTGTTCGTTCTTCTCGGTGCGAGAAGGGCGGTACTGAAGCGATTCAGCTCCCTGCCTCGCAGCCGCACCAAGCAAGAAATGACGCGTTGATTTGTCGACACGCTTCTTGATCTGCTCTTCTTTGATCGGTTCTGCAAGCCTCGCTGCCGTTCCGTAATCCCCGCGTCGCGCGAATCGTAAGCCCAGTTGAAGCTGCTCCGTCACATCGGTCGGCTGGTTCGAAAATATCCAAGCGAACAACACCGACGACGAAACAGCCAGGAGCCCTCCGATGATTGCTAGGACCTTGATCCGTTTCACGCTTCACCCCGTTGCCCAATCAGGATCAAACTCCAAAAAGGACGCTCGAGAAGGCAGCCAGAGGAGCTCGAAACAACAGCTCTCGCCATGGCGGATCCAGGAGGTAGCGCAATACAAAACATACAATCCATAACGCCAAGACCCGTTCGGACCATCGCGCCCACATCGATAAATGATAAAGCCTGAGCAGTCGATAAAGCGTTCGCCCCCGCGATCCCTCGCTTCGTGAGGCAATCCGGGTCACCGGGCTTGTCCCTATAACATCGTCAGCCTCCAGCGGTAGTACACCCAAGTAAGGTATCCGCAAACCTTCGAGCATCTTCGTCAAGTCTTCGCGAGTTGCGAGAGCAGCCCGAGATCGTTGGCTCGACCTCTTTCGATTCCGTTGTGTCACCACGAAACCAAGGAGCCCGCATGCACACAACGTGACAACAGAAAACCGCACTCGATCAAGCGAACCGCCCCGCATGACGAAACTGGGACTGCCACCCATAGTAAAAACGCCCGGGGTTTCTTCTTCTCGCTGCTCGATTCCCCTCTCTGCACGCTCTAAGCCTACACGGGCCGCGTCGACTTCTGAACAAAGCGATTCGAATGATCTCGTTGCATCCGAACTGACTGTTGATGACGATCGCGATACCAATCGAAAAGGAGAACTCTCCTGGATGTCAGGAAGTACAATTCCATCCCGAACACAATCCAATCGAAATCGAGAAAGCGCGTGCTCCGCGACCTTCAAACGCCATCGCGCGTGACACACCTCCCTCTGTGCTTCCCCTACCGGACTGGACATAGCGATCCCACTCGACGTCACCACCGTCAATTCCCGCTCCAGTTCGGTCGTTGTTACCCGGCGGACCATCCCCAGACGAAGCTGGACGCGTCGCACCGTCACCTCACCCTCCGAGCCGCCCCTGTGATCCAGTTGAGTAGGTGTCTTCAATGGCTCACATACCAACCAATCGATCGAAGGGGATGCTTTATCCGATTTTCGACCTATCTCTACCAGCTTGGAATGCTCACTCGGCGAAACCAAAACGCTGCACTCGCATACCAACACCGACCGTTGTATGGGGAGTAAGCTCACACCCCAAAGGAACACCCCAAGACCTAGCAAGCCGCCAACTTGCAGGGCACGAATGAACCTCGAATCGGGAGATGCCTTCATTGCAAACTGCTGCCATTAAGCACGGGAAGAATGTCGACTTTTCCGATTCTTCGGCTCAAAACTCTCCCGTGCGTGAAGCGTTTTTCAAGACCGGTCACAAATGCACATTCCCGCAATCAAATCCCAGCTTCCCCTCGGGGTTTTGCTAGCTTAATTTGTCAACGCAAACGGGGCTTCTACAATGAAGGAGCCTCGACATCATCATCTCGGAAAGCAAAAAACCTCATGCCCACCACGAGCACCCAGGAGCATCGACGAAGAGCCCCAAAGTCGCTGACCGTCTGCGTACTTACGGTCAGCGATACGCGAACCCTGGAAACCGATGGGGGGGGGGCATTGATCGAATCGATGTTGCAGGCTGCGGAGCATACTGTTCGCGCCCGACACATTGTTCCAGATGAACGAGAGCAGATTGCTGCGGCGGCGAGGGAGTTGCTCAGTATCGATGGCGTGCAGGCACTTTTAGTCACTGGGGGTACGGGGCTCGCCGCACGCGATCAAACCACCGAAGCCATCGAGGCGCTATACGATGCCTTGATCCCTGGATATGGCGAACTTTTTCGAATGTTGTCTTTTCAAGAAATCGGGCCTTCGGCTATGTTGAGTCGCGCAAGCGCAGGACGGGTTGGACAGCAAGTGGTCATCACCATGCCGGGTTCACCGGCCGGAGTACGCTTGGCCATGGAACGATTGATCGTACCCGAGTTGCCGCATCTGGTTTTTCACGCCGGAGGATAGATCTCAATGCTCTCGAAAAAGTACCTAGCATATTTATTCCTCGCCGCAGCCTTCGAACCATCGGCCAGTCTTCGAGCAGACGATTTCCGAGTTGAGGATCCGGCTACAAAAGCTGTAGCCGAACCCAAAGTGACGGTTCGCTACAACATCCCTTATTCGGATGTGGTCGAGTCATCTCTCAAGGCTGACATCTATCAACCGGACTCCGATGGATCGGACCCAAACGCGCTGTATCCTGGGATCGTGATGATTCACGGAGGTGCGTGGATCGCTGGTGATAAATCTTACGATGCTGTTCATGCTCGCAAATTTGCAGCTCAAGGGTACGTGGTGATGGTGATCAACTATCGATTAGCGCCCACCCATAAACACCCAGCGCAGATCGACGATTGCTTTGAGGCAATCCGATGGTTGGTTTCCAACTCTGAGACCTATGGCGTCGACAGTGAACGCATCGGGGTTTGGGGATACTCTGCGGGCGGGCATTTGGCTGCGTTGGTTGCGACCAATCCGCGGTCGGGCATTCCGAGAGTGAAAGCCTGTGTTGCAGGGGGAGCTCCCTGCGACCTGCGGCTCATCCCCGATGACAGCGCCTTGCTGACCGGATTCCTCGGTGGTACTCGGCAGCAGATACCAGAGATCTATGAGGCAGCATCCCCTGTCCACCATGTTTCTGAAGATGATCCTCCCATGCTCTTATTTCATGGCGAAGCCGATCGCTTGGTCCCGATCACGTTCTCGCTCGGGATGCGAAAGCGACTGGAAGACAAGCGTGTCGATTGCGAGTTTCTGCCACTCGCCAAAAAATCTCACATCATGGCGTTTGTGGATCGCAGAGCGATCGAGCAGTCGATCGTTTTCTTCGATCGACATCTGAAAAACGTGCCGATCAAGAACGATTCGGATGGCGAACCATCCAAGTAACAATTCCTTGAGTCAGCGAGATATCGCCGGCCGATCGCTGATCGCGATAGCAAGCCACCCATCACGCATTTCAAATTGAGATACAACCAAGCCTTGTGCTCGAGGATCTTCGAGAAGGCTCTGTGCAACCATGGGCACACTGGTCCTCGCAGAGAATACCTTGGTGAAAATAGCCCTCAACGGAACGCGATCCCGCGCGCCGAGTCGATGGCCATCGATACTAATCACTCCATCACGAAGCAATTCTGCTTGCAATCCATCAATGGTTGTCACGTAGGAGGAGCGTATGACGAAATTTTTCAAATGCATCCTGCCAGGTTGCTCAAGCGAAGCGATCCGCAGTGTCAGCCACATTTTGCCATCTTCAAATTCAATGGATATTGGATTCGGGGATGCGAACCGAAGCGTCACATCGTGGGGTGTATCGCTAGGAAGTTCCGGTCGTGGTTGTTGCAAAATATCCGCAAGCGAATCCGATAACTGCTGAATGCTCCAATCGCGATTCGTGTCAATCGCTCGGTCCGCCAGATTGTTGAAAATCGATTGGTGAATCTGCAGCGACAATTGGCTATCGCCAGGCGCCAAGGGACGCGGAGTGTACGACGACAAGTGGCTATCATCAGCCAATCGATAACGTGCAATCAACCGGTCGTTGGTAGACTGCATGTCCATCACCAAAGGACTTAATTGAAGGGACTGAAGAGGTCCGAGTAGTCGCGACTCGAATTTATCCTGAGCTGTACTGATTTGACTCTTGATTTGCTTATCGAATTCCTCATCGGTCTGTTTAGCGATCAACCGTTGCGTGATACGCTTAGCAATAGGCCGGGACTGCGTGAATTCGCGGTGTGCGACATAGCGAATCATGTCGCCGACAATCGGCAAAGAGTCCCATTCGGTCGAAAACCTCCGGAGGGAATCCGACGATTCCACACGTGCAGGAGTGCCATTGATCGTTAGTGATTGGCCATCAACCCGTAGCTCGCGATGGGTCTGCACGTTCGCCGAACTGGAATTGAAGAAAGTTGTGCCGTTCCGGCTACTCTGCGTACTGCTGCTGATGTCACCATCCAGATTGATTCGAAGTCTCCATGCTTGAGGATCCGGAATCAGGTCGACAGCCAGGTTAGTCCGAACGTGACTCGCACCTCGAGTATCCGCTCCAAGAATCCGCTGTTGCACTGGATGCGTACTCACCAGACCGCGGGGGACCATGCGGTTGAGGAAGGACTCCGACACGCTCAAGCGAACATTAGCATTCCGATAATGAGTGTTGATTGCAGAGGCTACCGCACCAACTTCGGGATGCTCCGAAAATCGCAGTGTCTGCACCGCATCGGCAATATCCGCAGAGCAACGATGCACAGGTGTGCTCTCGATCGCCTCGAGATCGAGCAACAGCTTACGATAATCTACCGGCTTGATCGTCAGCGGATGGATCTGATCAGCCAATCGATGAATCGCTGCAGACCGAAGTATGCTGAGTTGTTCAGGATTCACGCGAACATTGGTAACGCGTCTCAAAAACTGCCGGGCGATTGCGATCTGTTCCTCTTTGGAGCCGATTCGCCCCCTGGCCAAGTCTTCAACCCGATCGAGGATCAAGTAGGAGCTCCAGCCCGCCGAATCCTCGGTCGATGCCAGTGAGCGTCTCGCAGCGTCCAACCGATCTGCGATCAAAACCGAATCGATAGTATATTTCCGAGGAGCAACATACTCTTTGCTTTTTATAACACATAGCTGCACCGAAGTCCAAACCGCCCGTCGACGGTCTAGTGCATGTACGATTCTGGAGAGATCACGCGCCGAATCGATGTCCTCCGCACGCTTGCTCGACAGCTCGTGCCCCTGTGTCACGAGGCTTTGCAGGGAACTCAGAAAACGGTCGCTCGACGGGTTGCCGATGGCGAGGGTCTGAAGGTCGGAGAGAGTCTGTTCGACGCCCGCTAGCCAATCCTTCAATTCGATATCCGAGGATCCAAGAGGCAATGCCTGCACTCGATCGATTTCGTTCAGCAACGCTATCGGTTGTGGCCAGTTGCGCTCCCAAGCTGCTGTGGGTCTGCTTTCGCCCGATAAACTTACAGTGATCGGCTTGGTCGCGGAGACCGTGCTCGCGTCGATCGAGTTGTTAAGTTCCGAGTTTTCGTTGCTCCAAGCGATCACCGGCGCCGACTCGGCAAACGGATCGGACAACTCGAGCGACACAGGGGCGGACAACTTCGCACCAGCGGGTGGCTCGATCATCGATAACTGGTTGGGAGCTTCCGATTTGTACGATGCCCACATCGAGCGATCCATCAATTCGATGGGTGTCTCGGACTGGATCGGAAGGGGTTCGGCGACGATCTTGATGACTTTTCCAGGCTGGGCCCTGACCAGCAAAGTCGTGGTCCGCGGGGCGCGGTAATACCCAGGCCGCTTCCAGTCGGAGGTATACTCGCCAGCACAAAATAGGATCGTCAATACGAGACCAATAGCGATCGCGTAACGAACGCCTCTCATTGTCGACCCGGAACGATTGGCCATCCTTGCTTCCCCAAATCCCTGGGACATCCTTCACATAATCCATCTTCGACCGACTCCCGCCTCTCGATGGAAACAACGTTTCGCTAAAACAAGTTTTCTTACCCCTCCACCCTTCCGAAGGGACAGATTAGAGAAAATGTAACGGCCCACCAAAACGCTAGCACTGACTATCCGGACTTGGAGTATCATTACTCCCTCCGGCTTTCACCCCATCAATGTCCGTTCAATCAATCATGATGTCCACTCGAATCTCGACCCGTGCGTTTCTTGCCTTTACC
>JAGWWZ010000222.1 GCA_018970165.1 Planctomycetota bacterium
CCAAGTTATGCCGAGGTGTCCGAGCAACGCGTCGATGCCTATGGACTTGCCAAAGTCGATGCCATCAACATGCTCCAGCCGGGACAAATCACTCGCAAAAACGGCACGGCACTGATCGAAATCGAAATCGTGCGTCCGCCCGATTCCGGATCGAATATACCCGATCTGCAAATCTCGAGAGGAACCGCCGAAGTCACTTGGAACGCTCCCGAGGTCAACCTTCGCGTATCGGGCCCCGAAGTAGCAGTCCCGGGCCAACCGCTTGCCTATACAGCCACCGTCGAAAATGTGGGCTTAATGCAAGCCGAGAATACAGTGCTGTCGATGGCGGTCCCGGCTGGGATGACCATTCAATCTTCGTCAGTCCCTCCGACACGGCAGACCGCAACCGCCCTGGCCTGGGAAATCGGACCTCTCGGACCACGACAGGCATTGGATCTGGAAGTCCTCGTCACTCCTTCCGCAGATCTCGATGCGAGAATCGTATTCGAAGTCACCCACGCTCCCTCGGTAACCAAGAGTGCCGTGATCACGACCTTGGTCCAAAAACCGCAATTGGTCCTCGGCATTCAAACCGATCCAAGCACCACTCAAGTGGTCGTCGGAGATATCGCGAAATTCAACATGAAATTGACAAACACAGGCAATCAAACCCTAAGCGATATCAATTTGATCCTCGATGCCCAGCCTGGTCTGGCCCACGTTCGCGATGGCGCCAGTCAAGTGACACGGCGCATTGGATTCATCCAACCAGGCCAAACGCTCGAAGTCGAAGCGCAATTCGTCGTTCAGCGCGAGGGTGAGATCGGGATCACTGCAACAGCACAAGCGATCAATACCGTTCTCGGAACAGGCCAAGCTTTCGTACGCGGACTACCAGCAACCATGCGACGCCCATCCGTCGATTTGGAACTGAAGGCCAGCACCGGCGCTAATGCCATCCCAGTCAATACCGAATCCCTTGTCGAATTACTGGTCAAGAACACCGGACCTATTCCCGTCCGCAATCTCGTCGTATCGATGAAGTACGATCAAGCATTGGTTCCTCGCATGGCATCCGATGGCTTTGAACAAGCCAATCAAACATTCTTTTGGCGTGTCCCTGAACTCCCAGTCGGACCACCCCTAAGCTTCCAAGTGAAGTTCATGGGAGTGAATCCTTCGACCAACGCACAAGTCATCGCGCAGGCAGAAACCAGCGATCGTGCCGTCAACGAAATGCGCAATGTGACCATTCCCATTGTGGCTCTTACCACGGGTGGAAATGTTGGCGGAGTTGCGCCCGCACCACCACTCAGTGACGGAAATGGCAACGGCGGCAACTTGACCATCCCACCGCGCACCGATCTGCTCGTCGCCATCGAACCAGTACAGAATCGAGTAACACTCAACAACCAATCGCAATATGTGATTCGCATCCGCAACCAATCCTCGGTGAACCAACAGCGAGTTGAGATGGCTCTGCAATTACCCGAGGGAGTCAGCGTCGTCGACTTCCGTGGTCAAGCCCCCGGCAACTACTCATTCGACGAAACCGGGAGACGCGTCGACATCGAACCGATCCAAACACTGCGATCTGGAGAAGAGTATTCGTACAACCTTTACCTTAAACATGGTTTGGTTTCCGAAGGTCGACTTACTGCCACGGTTCGATCCGCCAACGCGCCCGATCCGGTAAGCGCAGTGTCCTATATCACTACTCTGCCACCCTGATCCACCTTCAACTGCTCGCATCCTATTCGTTGACGCGATGGATAAACGCCTCGAGTACCCGTTGCCGACGGACTTTGCGCACCACAATCTTCACATTCCCTACCCTCACCACATCGCCTCCTGCCGGTGGATGGCCAAGTTGTCCTTCCATCCAATGGTTAAGGGTTTGCGCGGCATCTTCGGTGGGAAAATCTAACGCGGTCACCGATCGAAGGCGTTGAATCGACGCTCCACCTCCAGACAGCCAACCATCTCCTGATCGGAGCACATGCAACGGCAGCAGATCATACTCGTCCTGGATGTCCCCCAGTAGCTCTTCCATGATATCCTCGAGTGTGATCATGCCGGTGATTGCGCCGTGGGAATCCACTACCAACGCGATGTGCGTTCGCTCGCGCAAAAGCTTTTCCAGGGCTGCTGAGATCACCAGCGACTCCTCGAGCTTCGGAATCTCGCGCAGGATCCCCTTGAGCGAGGGTTGCTGTGGATTGAAACGCATGACAGTCACGATGTCCTTAAAGGTGACGTATCCCACAATCTGTTGCGGATCCCCCTTGCGCGATGTCACTGGGAACCTCGTATGCATATCCATATGGGCAGCGATCAAACACTCTGCCAGGGAATCCTCTAGGAACAGCGTATGAATTTGATTCGCAGGTAGTAGGATTTCCAGCAATTGCCGGCTAGCTAACCTTGCTGCTCCCAAAATAATGTTTTCTTCCCGTGACCCGATAAGTCGCGAAGTGCGAGCTAGACTGGCGATGGCTCGCAACTCCTGCAACTCAATTGCTTCATTTCGATTTTCGATATGCGATTTTGGAATCCATAGTCTTTCGATGCCGTCCATGATCTTGGTAGCACCCCACTCCAATACCCAGATTACCGGCCAGGTCCCAATCGCGAACCACCACATCCAAGGCGATAATGTCAAGCAGACCCACTCTTTGTTGCGAAGAGCAAACAGCTTCGGAACCAACTCGCCGATGACGATTGTCAGAATGGTCAACGGCAACACCCACAACGAAATGGCAACGATGTCCGCAGTCCAGGAACGCAGCCCCATCTCGCGTAGGATGGGCGCAATGTCCTCCGATGCGCTCGCCCCACCGGTTGCGCCGGCACTCAAACCAACGATCGTGATGCCCAGTTGCACCACAGCCAGACTCTTTTCGATCCCATCCTTCATGCGAAGCGCAGCTGTTGCTCCCCGTTTGCCCTGGCTCGATAGCAATTGCAATCGCGACATCGATACCGAAGCGAGAGCGATCTCATAAGAGGCGAACATGCCATTGACCAGAATCATCAACCCAACAACGATCAACTCGATATACGACACGGTATCAACAGCCCTTTGTGGCTGTTCCCTTTACTGCGGAATGCCCCAAGCAAACGGATCGTCGGAATCGATCACGATGCGGCAATCGGCGTTCACAAATGCACGCGCTGTAATCCTGGGTGCAATCCGACCAGTACGCTGATCGATCCAATGATAACTCGCCTCAAAGACGCTACCGATGATGCTCTCCTGTCGCCAAACCTGGCTAGGGGGTAACTTGCCGTCCACTGCCAAGCACGCTAACTTCGCGCTTGTGCCCGTGCCGCATGGTGACCGATCGTAGGCTCCGCCTGGGCACAGCACAAATGACCGCGAATGATTCGATGCGTCTCGCGGTGGCCCAAACAATTCGACATGGTCGACTCGGGGAAATGCTTCTTGAACCTTCGCGAGGATCGATTGCGTCAAAGAAATCAAATCGCCGGGCGAGCGATCAAGCCACGATGGGTCAGGACAATCAACGAGACAGAACCAATTTCCTCCGAAAGCAATATCTGCATATAGGATAGGAAGGCCCGGTAGTTCCATCGGTACCTGGGTTGCGTCCCGATAGCTGGCGACATTTTCGATGGTGATCCGGTTGCTGTCGGGCAACTCGGCAGTGACCGATCCAACGCATGTGTCGAGTATGCACACACCTGGATGCAAACGTCCCAGATAGCGAAGTGTCTCGACGACTCCGATTGTCCCATGGCCACACATGCCCAGGTATCCAACATTATTGAAAAAGATGACGCCGTCATGTGCATCGGAATGCTCAGCCTGCACCAACAAAGCACCGACCATCACATCGGAGCCACGAGGTTCATTGACGATCGCTCTCCGATAGCCATCGAAATGCGACCGCATGCACTGCAGTTTCTCGGCGATTGTCACCAAGGGCTTTCCCGTGCTGGGATCGTGAGACAGGTCAGGACCTCCTTCGACAATGGTACGAGTCGGTTCGCCCGCTGTGTGCGAATCGATAACACGAAATTCGAATCTTCCCATTCCCTACCTATTTCCGCCCTGCGAATCGGATTTGCAACAACGCTGTCAAAAGCGTTGTCAACGCGCTTGCGTCACTGATGACAATCGTAACGACTGTTCCGTTCGTCGTCTAATCAGATCGGTTCACAGCATCAAGAAGATGGAGAACTGCCGGGCGTGGGCCGAGGGCGGCCTGTTTGCGGATACAAGCAACAGTTGGCGGGGCATACATCATGACTTGGGCCATAACCGCCCACATATGGCCGCTCGGTACCCGGGCGAAGTCGCTCCTCGATCAAATCGACGACCATGGAAACAAACTGTGGATGAATTCCAACGGTCGCTGCTCGAACGAAATGGATTCCCAGTTCCTTGCATTTTGCAGCAGCCTCTTCATCGAGGTCGTACAGAACCTCCATGTGATCACTGATGAAACCCAGAGGCTGAACGATGAGATGTTTTGGCTTCGATTCATGCGCCAGTTGTTCGATCCGGTCGCACACGTCCGGTTCCAGCCATGGTTGCTGCGGCGGTCCAGATCGACTCTGAAACGCCAGCTCCCAATTTCGATGGTTGGCAGCCTCGCAAACCAGTCGCGATGCTTCTCGGAGTTGCTCTTCGTACCGGCTATGGTCCGCCATCGATTTGGGAATACTGTGCGCACAGAACAGCACTTTTGTCCCGGCTCGCTCTTGCTCGGGGATCTGAGAAAGCGCTTCAAGCAAACAATCCCTCTGGGCCTCGATGAACTTTGGATGATTGAATCCCATGCGAGTTTTTTCAACAATCGGTGCAGAGTCTCCCACTGCCAACATTGCCGATGCAAGATTCTCGCGATACTGGCGACAACCGCTGTAGCAACTGAACATGGATGTGAAGAACGCGATCGAACGCCGACAGCCAGCCTGGGTCATCTCCTGCAAAGTAGCGTCGAGCATTGGATTCCAATTTCGATTCCCCCAATAGATGGGTAACGCGATCCCCCGGCGATCGCATTCCGCGCGGACACATGCAATAAGTTTCCGGCACTGCTCGTTGATCGGACTGATGCCACCAAAATGATGGTAATGCTCCGCAACCTCGAGCATCCGTTCGCGGGGGACATTCTTTCCTCGAAGGACATTTTCCAAGAACGGAAGAACATCGTCTGGCCCCTCGGGCCCTCCGAAAGAAACGATGAGGATGGAATCGATCGGAACGGATTCCAGGGACGGGAGGGGCCCCAAGGGGGCGGCAGGTGTCGGACTAGCAACAGGACCGGAGGACATAGCGTTTGAGAATTCCCAAGGAGTGCTGAACTTGCGAACATCGGTTTTGAGTCAACCACAGTATTTCACTGAGGTGCTATTTCACCGAGGCACTATAGCGCACGGACGAGTGCATACGCTACAATATTTGACTTGATTTACTAGGAGTCTACGTTTTCCTCGATACGGAAGTCCCCATGGCGGTTGATTCAACCTCGATCGATCTCGCAGAAGCCTTGCAAACATTCGGGCTTTCTGATTTTCGTCGTGGTCAGCGCGAGGTGATCGAGCACGTTATTTCAGGCCAAGACTGCCTATGCGTAATGCCGACGGGGGGTGGCAAGAGCCTATGCTACCAACTGCCAAGCGTTGTTCGCCCCGGCTTGACCATCGTCGTCTCTCCTTTGATCGCTTTGATGAAGGACCAGGTCGACTCGCTCGTCCGACGGGGCATTCGCGCGACGCTGATCAACAGTTCTCTGACCCTGCAGGAACAAACGGAGCGACTCGAGCAGGTCGCTTCGGGACGTTTCACGATGCTCTACGTGGCGCCCGAGCGAATGCGCAACTCGCGGTTCCTCGATTCGATACGGGCGACTCCGATCCAACTGCTCGCTATCGACGAAGCCCATTGCATCAGCGAATGGGGGCATGATTTCCGTCCCGACTATCAGCGACTGGGGCGGTTCCGCGAAGCCCTGGG
>JAGWWZ010000223.1 GCA_018970165.1 Planctomycetota bacterium
TCCTCGGCGTTCAAGTGGTAGAGGTTGCCGAAGAACTCGTCGAATCCATGAACCGTCGGAAGATGCTCATTGCGATCTCCAAGGTGGTTCTTTCCGAATTGACCCGTGCGATACCCCTTGGTCTTGAGCACTTCGGCCAATGTCGGATCCCGTTGATCCAAGCCGATGGGCGACCCCGGCATTCCTACGGTCGTCAAGCCGGTGCGAATCGGCAACTGTCCCGTGAGAAACGATGCTCGGCCAGGTGTGCAGGTCGGTTGCGAGTAATGATCGGTAAAGAGCAGCCCCTCTTTGGCGATTCGATCGATGTTGGGTGTGGGGACCATCATGCCGTGGCTGTATACGCCAACGTTCCAATAACCAACATCGTCCGGCATGATGACGAGGATGTTCGGCTGCTTTCCTCCGTTTTCAATGCCGGTTCCAACCGCTGGTTTCGCCTGAGCAAAAACATGCATTTGCGAGCCCAAAATGCTCACCAAACAAAACGCCAAAGTGCGACACATCTTGATTGCTTTCTTGCAAAACACGGAGAGGTGGCCTCTCAGATGGGGGACTAATCAACTTCCAGATGGCTCCAGCGAGTCCAGGTTTCCTAGGGAGACCACAGTATTCACTAAAGCAGTTCACCAGATCGGGTCGATTATAGCGATTGAGGCAACGTTTACACCCGGTCTGCAAACACAGTGCGTCATGGCATGCAACGTCGGTATCGCGTTTCGAAATTCCTCGTCTGGTCGACTGGGCTAATCGCCTCGGTTGCAACAGGGGCCATTTCCACCGGTCAAGAAGCTGCGACAACTGCCGCCCGCCCATCTTACCGACCTGTGAGCTTGTCTGATCTTGCTCAGACGCCCTCGGATCAGTCGCCTGTGGTTTCACCCGTGGATCCATCGTCGCTCGGCATGCCCCTCATCGCAGACGATGGCGAGTCAATCGATAGCGCGACACGGAATGCAATGATTGCTTCCCCGAAGGCCACTCCGTCACCACCCGCCGATCCCCTGCCAGCATCGACAGAACGATTCAAGTTGAGGTTCGGGCTCAGCGGTGTCGCACAATCCTCTGGCGTGGTCGGCTCATGGTGGAACCTATCCGAGCAGTATGCGCCGGATGCGGGTTACAATCCGGATCGCGTCTGGGGTGAAACGTGGATAAAGCCGTCGGTTACGAGCGACTTGTCGGTGAGTGATGCACTGGCTCTTTACTCCGGGTTGTCATACGTTGGGTCGGGTAACATCGGCTTCGACGTATTCGAACAAGGGAATCAGGGAGTATTCGCCGTCGAAGATGCGTACTTCGGCAGTCGAATCGGTTCCTATCCAGAGGATCTGCTGCTCGATGTCTCGTACGGCCGTCAAGCCTACAAGATTGGATCGGGGATGCTGATCTCAGTTGGGGCGATGAATGGTTTTGAGCGAGGAGCTACGACAACGTTTGCACGTCGAGCGTGGGAAGAAGCTGGCCTGGTAAAACTCAAGGGGCAATCGATTTCGCTCGAAGGGTTCTATCTAAACCCCAACGAACTCCCTTCCACCGATACGTTCACAAGGCTTGCTGGGACGAAGCTTGAGGCAGCGCTGGGTGCGGACCAGTATCTCGGACTCGCTTATTTCAATGTATTCGAATCCCAGTATCCGTACGTCAAGGCTCCGATCCAATTTTTGCCGAACGGTCGCGAGGGCTTGAACACGATACACGGTTACTCCCGATGGAAACCGCTGCCGGATCAATGGGCAGGCTTCTACGTTGCGGGCGATTATGCCTATCAGTGGAATGATCGCATCGCAATGTCCAGCAACGCATTCAGTGGAGAGATCGGAAATCAGTTTCTCGAGTTGCCCAAGACACCAAAACTGATTTACACCTTTCGATCATTTCAAGGAGATGATCCAGCGACCGCTAAATTCGAAAAGTTCGACCCTCTCTTCTATGAAGGAGCACCGCCCCTGTGGGCATCGGGTAGCAATGGCTCGTTTTCATTCCTCAATTCGAACGTTCAATTGCATCGAATACAGTTGAGCGCCAATGTCACCAAGCGGGATACGTTTAGTTTCTATTACTGGCATCTCATGGCGGATCAAATCAACAGCCCATTACAGTTCGGACAAGCAGGCCGCATTACAGTCTCAGGTGGTGAGCCGGAATTGGTGAGCGGTGTTCCCGACAGTCATCTCTCGGACGATTTCTATGTGGAGAATTTCCGCGTCATCAATCCGAACTGGTATGTGACCACGGGATTCGCGGTCTCAATACCAGGACGAGGCTTGCGGGAATTGGTCGACGACCCTGTCACTTGGTACGGCGCTTTGTTGTCGCTGGCATTCCAATACTAACAGACATGAGTCTTGGGTCTGTCGCCGAAAAAAGATGGCTGACGAACGCCAACATCGATGGAATTTTGAAAAATATTGGGGCATGATTGTTGATGTTCGCGTTTGGTGCGACATTGGCATTTCAGAGTCCCAAACCCATGCAAGATTTCAACCCCACCCAACTCGTCGGCCTGATCGCACGTCACCAAACCCGGTTGCGAGGATTGGTGAGGTGTCTGCTGGTCCGCCCTGCCGACGTGGATGATGTGCTTCAGGAAATCAACGCAGTCCTCTGGGAAAAGGGGTACGAGTTTCGGCTGGGAAGCGATTTCTGGGCTTGGGCTAGCCAAATCGCACGATTCAAAGCTCTGAACCATATCCGCAAATTCAGTCGGGACCGCTTGGTGTTCGACGATACTTTTCTCAACGATCTAGCCGATCTGGCGTGTCGTCGGCTCGAACAAAGCGATGATCGACGAGAAGCTCTCGTGAAATGCCTCAATGAACTACCACCCGCACAAAGGCAGTTGATCGATCTGCGATACACGGGCGGGCATGCGATCGAGTCGATCGCGCAGATCATCGGCCGGCCTCACGCGTCGATACGTCAAACCCTCTATCGCATTCGCCAGTCGCTGCTTGCCTGCATCGAGTCCAAGCTGGAAGCTGATGGTGATTTCTCATGAACTCGAACCCGCGGTTTGTGGAACTGATGTCGAAACTGCTCGACGATGCAATCTCGGAGGGCGAGTTGACCGAATTGACCTCGCTCGCCAGCACGGACCCGAACTTTCGCTCTCAATTCGTCGACCACTTGCTCCTCGATACGCTCTTGCAGGAGGACCTCGGCCATGAATCGCTAACCGCGTTGGTCGATACTGTTTCGTTGAACCCGCAGCCTCAGACAAGGAAGAGTCAGGGCATCATTAACCCTCGTCTACATCTATCGGTTGAACGATGGGGTTGGCTCGTGGCTGCAACAATCGCGATCGTAATCCTTTCGACTATCTTTTTCCAAAGCGACCGCATGGCAATCGCGAATGCAACGCAATTGGTTCAAGCGGCAATCCATACTCATGCCGCCGCAATCGAACGGATCTATGTCGTGGAGATTACGCGGGGACCATCCAAAGAGTTGCAGGTCGAATTGCCCAAGGATGTTCGGGTCGCCACGCAAGGCGATCGCTTCTGGGTGCAGATGCGAGGACAACGCGCATGGGCTTGGGGGCGCGACGAGCAAGGTGCGGTCTGGATGACGCTCGGGTCAAGTCAAGCCGTGGTTGTCGACGCGGGGGAAATGGGAATGCCGCTTCGCTACATCGGTGACCTCTACACACTGAACCTCGAGACATTGCTCAAGAGCTTTCTCAAGTATTATCAGCTTGAATCATCCGATGGACCATCGGGTACTACGATCATCGTTGCAAACCCGCGAAGACAGTGGAGCAATCGCCCCCTCAAACGAGCGACGATCGAAGTGGATAGAGAGACCAAGGCGATCCGCAAAATCGTCCTCGAGCGGGAGGTCGATGGCTCCCATTCGGTTTCCACCTTCACTTTGGTAGACTCAAGACTAGCCGATGAGTCGCTTTATCGCCCTGAAGGACACCTGACCGAGCCCTACAAAATTTTTGGAACAGATACGCAACGAGTCGACCGTCGTGAGCGGATCTTGAATTGGTTTGGATCCCGAGCCGATCGGTGGCTCCGGAAACAAGATTCTGAACCGCAATAGAAATCGGAGCGAACTATGTATCACACTTTCAGCAGATGGCTGATCGCGCTATTATGCATTTCGGCTTTTCAGACGGCCACGAAATCGTCAGAGCCCCCGGTTCGCCAAGGTCCGCAACTATTGACGCCCGGCGATCACGGTATCGGTCGCTATGTTCCTGACTTTGAATTTACCGATCTGGAGGGGGTTACGAGGAAACTACACGGCGATTCCAAAGGCGAACTAACAGTCGTTGCATTTACCAGTACGAGTTGCCCGCTTAGCAAGAAATACTTGCCAACGCTTGTCGACCTTCAGCGAGACTTTGCATCTCGGGGTGTACGGTTCATTTTGGTCAATTGCATTGCAACCGATAAGCTAGACGAAACGAAAGTTGCCGCGTCACGCTTTGCAGCGGGTGCGGAGTACACTTTCGACGAGGATTCAGCGTTTGCTGCCCATCTTGGGGCAACCAGCACGACTGATGTTTTCGTTCTCGATCGTTCGCACACGATTGTTTACCATGGTGCGATCGATGACCAATACGGATTTGGATATTCGATTGATGCGCCGCGATTTAACTATCTGCGCGACGCATTAGAGGCCGCTTTGAGTCAACGTGCGATTTTGGTTTCTGCAACAGCGGCTCCGGGCTGCTTGCTCGAACAGAAGCCCGCTTCAAATGCACTGTCTGAGGTGACCTATCACAACCAGATTTCTCGAATTCTGCAACGGCACTGCGTCGAGTGCCATCGCGAAGGTGGCGTAGGACCATTCAAACTAGAAACCTATGAAGACGCAGTCGCACATGCACCGATGATTCGCGAGGTCGTCGATCGAGGCATCATGCCACCTTGGTTTGCGGCAGCCGACAAAAGTCATTCAACGTCCCCCTGGATCAATGATCGCTCTCTTTCCACGTTCGAGAAACAGCAACTATTCGCCTGGTTAGATAACAAGACTCCGGCTGGCGATCCCAAGCAGTCACCAGCACCCAAGACATTCGCCGATGGATGGCTGATCGGTCAACCCGACGCGGTTTTCGAATTCTCGAATCCAGTAAAGATCAAAGCGACCGGGACGATGCCTTATCAAAACGTCTTGGTCGAAACCCACTTGGACCAAGATCACTGGGTACAAGCGATCGAAGTACGGCCGGGCAATCCGAGCGTTGTCCATCATGCGCTGGTCTTTGTCCAAGGAACCGACGAAGAGGACGGGCCCCGCGATGACGCCGCCGACGAACGCGGTGGGTACTGGGGTATCTATGTGCCGGGAAACAGCACCCTTGTTTACCCCGATGGCTACGCGAAGCGCATACCCAAGGGAGCGAAGCTGCGATTCCAAATGCACTACACCCCTAACGGTACCGCGACCGAAGACAGCACTCGCATCGGCTTGGTGTATGCGAAGGAGGAACCGAAGCATGAGGTGCGGGTAGCAGGAGTCGTTAATCCACGATTCCAGATCCCCCCTGGAGCGGACAATCATCCCGTCGTGGGTAGCATCAAGAACATACCGATGGATGTTCAGATCTTGGCATTCCTTCCGCACATGCACTTGCGAGGAAAAGCAGCCAGATACGAATTGATCTCGGATGGTCAGACCCGCACCATGCTCGACATTCCACGCTACGACTTCAATTGGCAGTTGCTCTATCGATACGCCGAACCCGTAAGCGTCAAAGCAGGATCAACGTTGCAGTTCACCGCTTGGTACGACAACAGCAGCAACAATCCGGCTAACCCGGACCCGAACAAGGAGGTGCGCTGGGGGCCACAAACCTTCGACGAGATGCACCTGGGCTATGTCGAATACATTGTTCCCGGCGCTAAGCCTGGCGATCCCAACCCACTCAA